>CALQSQ010000065.1 GCA_943333275.1 Akkermansia muciniphila | reverse complement strand
GGGGGTGGAATCTTTGCATGATCCGCCGCACGACCAAAAAGAACCTTGGCAAGGCGGGTGGCTGCGGATAGGGTCGGGCACGGTGACTCCTGACGCAGAGCGCGGAGGATCGATCAATGCATTCCATGGATTCCGACCTTACCCAGAGTCAGTTGTTGAGACTGAGGAGCAGTGCTCTTTACAATGAGGACCTTGCGCCCGTGCCGGAGGCGGGGAGAAAATGGCGGGTGGGAAGTTTTGCGGCGCTGTGGATTTCCATGTCCGCCTGCCTCCCCACCTACATGCTGGCGTCCTCGCTGATTGGAGGGGGCATGAACTGGTGGCAGGCGGTGCTGACGATCTTCCTGGGAAATCTCATTGTGCTCGTGCCCATGATTCTCAATGCCCATGCCGGCACGAAGTATGGCATTCCGTTTCCCGTCTACTGCCGGGCGGCATTTGGAACGCGGGGGGCCAATGTCCCGGCGGTGCTGCGAGCGCTGGTGGCCTGCGGTTGGTTTGGGATCCAGACGTGGATTGGCGGGGATGCCATTTACAAAATCCTCGGGGTCTTCTTCCCCTCCATGCTGGGCGGGAATCCGTTGCCGGTGCTGGAGATTACGGCGGTGCAGTTTCTGTGCTTTTTCTTTTTCTGGAGCATCAACATGTGGGTGATTCACCGGGGCATCGATACCATCCGCGTGCTCCTCAACATCAAGGCTCCACTGCTCGTGGCGCTGGGCCTGCTGCTGCTCTACTGGGCGTGGAAACAGGCCGGCGGCTTCGGTCCGATCCTCTCGCAGCCGTCCGCGTTCGACCCCGGGCAGCCTCAGGCGGGAAAATTCTGGGGCTACTTTTTCCCGGCACTGACGGGGATGATTGGTTTCTGGGCCACGCTGTCGCTCAATATCCCCGACTTCTCCCGCTATGCCAAATCCCAGTGCGACCAGGTCCTCGGACAGGCGCTGGGTCTGCCGACGACGATGGCATTGTATTCGTTCATCGGGGTGACGGTGACGTCGGCCACGGCGATCATTTTCGGGCAGACGCTGTGGAATCCGGTGGACGTGCTGACGCGATTCCAGAGTCCGGGAGTCCTGATCACGGCGCTGGTCTCGCTGTGCATCGCCACACTCGCCACGAACATCGCCGCCAACGTCGTGAGTCCTGCCAACGATTTCGCGAACATCGCTCCACGGAAAATTTCCTTCCGCATGGGTGGTTGCATCACCGGCGCGATTGGGGTGCTGATGATGCCGTGGAAATTGGTCGCGGATCCGAGCGGATATATTTTCACCTGGCTGATCGCCTATGGGGCGCTGCTGGGGCCGATCGGGGGAATTCTAATTGCGGATTATTTCGTCTGCCGCCGCGCGAAATTGAACCTCATGGCGTTGTATGAGGAGGAGGGGGAATATCGCTACACCGGAGGGATCAGTCTGGTGGCCATGGGGGCGCTGATGGCCGGGGTGCTGCCGAGTCTGCCGGGGTTTCTGGTGCAGGTGAGGGCGTTGGATGGAAAAAGCGTGCCGCCTTGGCTCAATGACCTGTATCATTACGCGTGGTTCATCGGGTTCGTGGTGGCATTCGTGGTTTACGTTGCCGGTAGGAAACTGGCCCCCAAGGCGTAAGCGCTTATGCCGGTGGCGACTCCTCCACGGTGGGTGCGAATTTCGTCAGCGGCACGACTACGTTGGTGGGCAGAGGGCGAACACGTTCCTGGATGTTTTTCCCCAGGAATGGCGAGGTGGCGTAGGCCTTAGTCAGCATTTCCCATTTGGCGTCGATGTTATCCACGTGGTGGAGGAGGATGGCCTCGGGGGTCTTCGGGAGGATGGGCGAGCCAAATTGGTATTCGCCATGGTGCGAGGCAATAAGATGGAGCAGATGCAGGCGCACGCTTTCGTTGGGAGGTTCGAGGGTCCCCCAGTCTGCGGCCGCCTCGGATTCGAGCAGTTTGCGCCAGAGTTTGTTCACGAGTTCAATGCCGAGCGTGATGTGGCCGAGCATTTCGCCATGTTCGCTGTAGGGCATGTTGAAGCCTTCCGATGAATAACAATTCTCCCAGAGCTTGCCGGAATCATGAAAGAGCACGCCGATGAGCAGGAGATCGCGGTTGGCGCTGCTGTAGACCGTGCAGAGGGCGGCGGCGGACCGCATCATTTGCGCGACGTGTTCGACGAGTCCTCCACGGCGCGCGTGGTGGTATTCCCGGGCGGCGGCGGTGCGTTTAAAACGATCCCCAAATTCCTGGAGAAACATTTCCCCAAGCCCCCGCAGCCGGGGGTCGGCCACCTCCGAGACAAGTTGGTGAATGTCCGCGGCATCCCGGGCATGTTTCTCCCGCAAATCCGATGGTCCGTCCAGCAGCGCTTCCTGCTCCAGCGCATTGAGCGGGCGCAGCGACCAGTTGCGGGGCTCCAATCCGAAGCCCCCCACGGCCCACTCACCCGACACCGCAATGTAACTATGCGCTGGCAGGGACTGGGCCAGGGCAAAATGCGGGGAATCCCCCCAGACCCTCAGCACCAAATGATCGCCTCCGTCGGACAATTTCATCTCCAGAAAGGAGCCGCCGGATTTCGTGGGCTTGATCTGGGAACCCTCCACCTGGGCGTGGACTTCACCGCTCCAGGGCCCGGAAGCGCAGAGTCCGCGGAGTTCGGTGATGGAGGGGTTCTGGGGGGTGGAGTCGGTGGTTTCCATGGTGGCTAAATCGCCCATTGCCGCCCGGCTGGTCAACGGGAAGTTGGGAGAGGCGAGAAATAATCTTTAAGGGATGGGTGATTTCGTGCTTGTCAAAAGGTCGGGAAGTTGGCGTAATGAGGGCCGCCTTACCCGAAATGGTCCGTCCGCCGCTGGCCGTTTCAGGGCGCGCATTGAACTAACCCACCCTACCGCCATGATTCTCATTCCACGACTCAAACAGGTCTGTTCAGCCCTCGCTGTCCTCAGCCCTTTTACCTCCCTCTGGGCGGTTTCTGCCAACAACAATTACGCCAGCGCCACAGTGCTCAATGGAAATAATTTTTCCGATACCGTGGATGTCACCGGCAACAACAAACAGTCCGGAGAGGCCAGTCATGGCGGGGTGAGTATCGGGGGCAAATCAGCCTGGTGGTCGTGGACGCCTGCCAGCACTGGCGTTTACCAGATCGACACCGCTGGCAGTGTGGTGACGGATACCCTGCTGGCCATTTACGTCGATGCTCCGTCCTATCCGACCTCAGCCGCTCCCTACGCTACGCTGGTGACCCAAAACAACGATGTCGATACGGTTGTGAAAACGAGTTCGTGCCGAATTCGGGCGGTCGCCGGAACCACCTATAAAATTGCCATCGACACGGTCAGCAATACCGTCGGCCTCGTGACGTTGAACATTGCGCCAGCCAGCGGAGTTCCCTCCAATGACGAACAGGCGACTGCCGAACCGATCACCGGCATCGGGGTGATCACTCATAATGGCACCACGGTCGGAGCCTCGGCCAATGCCGCGGATCCGCTGCTGCACTTTGAACGCGGACACCAGCCCACTGCCTGGTATAGTTATACGCCAAGTTCCGACCGGATCGCCAAGATCACCGTGACCGCCCCGGCCGCCTACGCGCCGGAATATGGCGTGTACGACGTTTCCGGAAACAGGCTGGGAGGTCCCTTCCCCGTCAGCATGACCGCCGGCACCACCTATTACATCGCCGTCTCCGGTGTCGTGACCACCTCGGGTATCATCCTCAACGGCTCGGCGTTTTCCCAGCAGGGGACCTTCACCATTAAAATTGAAACCGAATCGCTGGCGAAATCCGTCATTTTGCCAGCCGGGCAAACCTGGGAGTGGCTGCATCCTTTGACCGGTTCGGATCCCACCACCGATCCCAACTGGTCTAGCAGTTGGAAAATCCAGGGCAATACCGCCACCGCCCCGGCATGGAACAGCCTCGCCCCCGCCCCCTTTGGTTATGCGTCCACTGCCACCGGTCTGATGGTCGATCTCGCCCCGGGTGCAAAAACCAGCATTGGCACCCCCGTTCCGACGCCCGCGTCCGATCATGCCGCCTATTTCCGCCGGAAATTCACGCTCACCGCGCCCGTCTCTCGTCTCCTGGCAAAAATCCTCGCGGATGACGGTGCATATATTTACATCGATAACCTGCCCGGTGTCCCCGTGAATATTCGCACCACCGCCAGTGTTCCGGATGCGGACGCCTTCCTGACTTCCGCCTGCCAGGCCGCAAACTCCACCGCAACCGAAACCTCGCTCAAGGATGTTGATCTCACCGGTATTCTTGCGGTGCCATTGGCCGCAGGAGTCCACACCATCGCGGTCTCACTGCATCAGGCGTCCAGCACCGGATCCGATGGAGGTTTTGATCTGCAACTGCTCGAGACCAAGGTCAGCGTTGGAACACAGCTAGCAGATCTGGGCAGCATCGAAACGGGCTTTCAGGAACCTGCCGCCGGGGCCAAAACATTCACCAGAAGCGCCGCGCAGAAGGAATTGAACTGGAAAATTACGACCGATGTCGCCGAAAATGCGGTGGCCCCCGCCCCCATCCGAGGTTCCGTCCGCGCGGAGACGGACATCGTGGACAGCACCACCCCGGCCAACAGCCCCGCCTTCCAGATTGCGGGAAGCACCAATAAATTTCTGATGACGCGCGGGCTGCGTTTTACCACGGGATCTCCCGCGGGATTTACCACGACGGAGAACATTGATGTGAACGGCATCAGCAAATTCTCCGTCAGTTGCAAAGTGCGGGCCTTCACCACCAGTGGAACGGGCTTTGAAAATACCGATGATATCCGGGTGTTTCTTGAGACGAGTTCCGATGGCACCACGTTCGATGGAACCATGGACATCCTCCCGCTGACTGTAGGCGGGGACATCGGCGGCACGGATCCCATTCTGAATGCGACCGGCCCTGGAGCCCTGAATACTCCCTATCTGGATTGGAGAACCCACAGTCTTACGGTCACAGCGAACACCGCCAAGGCGGTCAGGTTCCGCATGGTTGGAGGGACCGACAGCACCAGCGAAAATATCCTGCTGGATGACGTCCGGTTCTCATTGCCCAATCCCCGTGTGCTGCTCACCGCGCCGGTGGTGGTCCGGGAGAATTTCAACAATGACAATCCGGCGGACGACGTCTTCACCGTCTCCACCACGATCACCGGCGATCAGTTGGAACCCAGCACGACCTGGTTCACGACCTCCGTGGGTGCCCCGAACCCCACGTCCGGGACCTACGGGTCCTCAGTCGTCACCTTCGGACCTTTCCTGGTATCCGAGGGCACCAAGACCATCTTCATCAAGGATTCCGGGAATCCTCTTGTCGCTGCAGCCTTGTTTGGCGTTCCGCCCGTCACCAGCATTACAGCCGTGGTCAATGGCGAAGCGGTCCTCAATGCCCACGGAACTCCAGCCAATACAGCGGATGACACGGTGGATGTTGAAGTGCTGGTCAATGCCACATTTGGCTCCACGGGCTGGACCATACCCGCCGCTCCGGGAACCAATGGCACCTACGGTGTCCCCAAAGTGGTGTCCGTGCCCTTCACCACCAACCCTGCCATCATCACGATCGCCGATCGTGCCGAGCCAAGCCGCACCGGGACCCTCAGCCTGTTCTTCCTCAAGATGGGGAGTGTAAGTTTAAATGGCACTCCCAATGGACTCATAGCCGCCCACGTGCCCGCCGGAGCCACGGCCATCCAATGGTATAATTCCTCGCCAACTGTGTTGAAACACGATGGCAATCTTCTCCAGGTCTTCACGTCGGGTCCCATTGCGCTCCCACCAAGCGGATCTGACGCCACCTTCGCAGCCTCTCTTTATGCCAATGAGGTCAGCACCGGTTCCAATTTTGAATCCGACGACACGTTCAAAATCGAACTCCTCCTCACGGCCGCAGACACCTCCGTCTCCACGCTCAACCTTGTCGAATTAAACACCAATGTGCAGCCGACGAATGGGTTGAGTTACGATAAAAATGCCAACGGCACCTATAACGGAAATAACACGGAGGCCACTCTTGATGAGTTCAACGATGTTGGAGTAGCCTCCGGCCAGGCTGCCTCCGCTACCATACCGATCGGGTACAATTTCAACACCACGGGCTATGTCTCAGTGAGGGTTCGGATCACGGGCGGTTGTGTGGGATCCACTTCAGAACACTTCACGCTATCAGCGATGACCTTTAACTATACCAGCGCGGAGTCGGACAGCGATCATGACGGACTGCCGGACGATTGGGAAAATAACTTTTTCGGCACCCTTGATCAGGGCGCGGGCGATGATCCGGATGGCGACGGAAATTCCAACTTCACGGAATTTTTGGCCGGTTTCAATCCGACCGATCCTGCCGAAAATATGCGGATTACCAATCTTGCAAAGTCCGGGAATAACCTGACCGTCACCTGGACCAGCATCCCCGGCAAAAACTACCAGTTGCGGTATTCGCCCAATCTCCAGGATCCCTGGCAAACGATGGTCACTTCGCCGACCGTGATCCCCGGCGATTCCGGAACCACCACGGCCACCGCTCCCATTCCAGCTCCGGTTGGAGTGAGAGGGTTCGTCGAGGTTATTGTCGTCCCGTAATTCTGCATCCTTCGCTCCGGTCACAGGCCTTAGGGTCTGTGGCCGGTTGCATGTTAATGCGCCGTCGCCGGGCATTACATGACCAGACCGCCATCCACCGTCAGCACCTGCCCGGTGATATAGCCGGCCTCGGCGCTGGCCAGGAAAAGGCTGGCATGGGCGATGTCCTGCACCCTGCCAAAGCGTTCCAGCGGGATCTTGCCCTTGACGTTTTGCTTGAAATCCGCACTGAGGACATCGGTCATGTCCGTATCGATGAAGCCCGGGGCAATGGCATTGGCGGTCACCCCACGACCGGCGAATTCCCGAGCGAGACTTTTGGTGAATCCGATCAATCCCGCCTTGCTGGCGGCATAGTTGATCTGACCGGCCGCACCACTCAGTCCGACCACCGAGCTGATGTTGATGATCCGGGCGCCGCTTTGTTTGAGCAGGCTGCGTTGAAAGGCCTTTACCGCATTAAAGGCTCCCTTGAGATTGGTATCGAGCACCAGATCCCAGTCGGCCTCGCTCATGCGCAGAGCCAGTCCGTCGCGGGTTACGCCGGCATTGTTGACCAGGATGTCCACCTTGCCAAAATCCGCCAGCACCTGCTGGCCCATGGCCACGGTGGCGGTGGTGTCTGAGATATCCACCGCGTAAGCGCGGGCGGCATCGGGAAACCGGGCGTTGATGGCAGTGGCCACTTTCTGCGAATTGGACTCGGTGCGGCTGACCACCGCCACTTTTGCGCCAGCCTCGGCGAAGAGTTCGGCGATGGCCTGGCCGATGCCGCGTCCGGCTCCTGTTACGACGGCGATTTTGTTGGATAAGGAATACATAAATGGAGGGAAGGGGTGAAAGGGGGCGCAGGTGCCAGCATGGCAGGCGCATCCCTCATGGCCACGGATTGCCGCGTGTTCAACCAAAAAAGCACCCATGGACCCCTCCCACCCCACGAATCACCCAACTTTGCCGTTGCCACACCCCCAGCCTCTCCTACCTTGCGCCAGATTATGAAACCCGGAGGAACTGAAGGTGGCACCGCCCCATTTATTGCCGGCCTGGGGCTGACTTTAACAGCCCTCGGCCTGTATTTGCTTTTTGATTCGGTCCATGTGGTCAGCGGAGGAATGGGTCTGATCAGCCAGTGGTTGATCGGGCATTCCGGTGGGTGGGAATCGACCTCCCGAGGGATCATTTTCGTTCCGCTGCTGCTGGGAGTGGGACTGCTGTTTTATGATGCGAAGACCAGGATTGGCTGGGGATTGTTGTGGGTTGGGCTGGCCGTCATCGTCGTGGAAATCCTCAGCCGCCTCCAGTTCATGTTCAGCATGAAAACGAGCCACCTGCTCCTGATCCTCGGCATGACCGCCGCCGGCATCGGGCTCATGCTGCGCGGACTCAGGGAGGATAAACTCGCCGAACGGCGCAAATCGGATCCTCCGTAATTCCCTTACCATGATCGGCAACCTTATCAAGATCACTCCGCAGCAACTGCCCGCCCTCAAGCGGGGGATGCGCAGCCGACTGGCGATCTGGCGTCGTCCCTGGTTCCGTTCGTTGCTGATTGGTCTGGTGACGTTGTCCCTGCTTGTTTATGTAGGCCTCATGCTCTGGTTGAAGCAGTTTCGCAAACGGGCCGATGACTTTGACCTGACCAAGATGCGGAAGTTGGAAATCAGCACGCTGCTGCACGACCGCCATGGTCAGGAGATGGCAGAACTCGCCGAGGAGGCGCGGCGGCCGGTCAAGCTCGATGAAGTGCCCTATCATTTCATCCAGGCTCTCAGCGCTGCCGAGGATGGGCGCTTTTTTGAGCACCAGGGAGTCGATTATCTGGGGATGGCCCGGGCCACGCTGATGAATATCCGCAAGGGCAAGCAGCAGCAGGGTGCGAGCACGATCACCCAGCAACTGGCGCGGCAGACGTTTGCCAAATTCGACCCATCGATGCTGGCCAGGACGATCGAAAGAAAGATCACCGAAGTTTATCTGGCCAAACGGATTGAGGAGAATTTTACGAAAGCGGAAATCCTCGAAATGTATCTCAACCGGATCTATTTCGGCAGCGGCTGCTGGGGAGTGAATGCCGCGTCGCTGCGGTATTTCGGCAAAAACGTCCGCGAGTTGGACATCCTTGAATCGGCTACCATCTGCGGATTGATCAAAAGCCCCGAACGCGCCAGTCCCCTGCGCGATCTCGCGGCATCGCTGCGTAATCGCAACCAGGTGCTGCAACGCATGGCCGAGGAAAGCTACCTTTCCCGCGATACCGTGGCCATGCTCCGGGAGCAGCCTGTGAAAATCAATCCTGTCCAGGCAGCCAAGGGCGGCGGTTACCTTGTGGATAAAATCCATGCCGAAGCCAGCCCAATTCTCGAGGAACTTGGCTATGATGAAATCGGCGGCCAGGGACTGCATATTTACACCAGCATTGATTTCGAAACCCAGACCGCGGCTGAGGAGAGCGTGCGCAAGCGACTCAATGAAATCGAGGACCGTCCGGAATACGGTGCCTGGCTGAAGGAACTCAATGCCCGGGAACAGCGCCCCGAGCGGCATCGGATCACCTATCGCGATTACCTCAAGACCTACGATGCCTTCCTGCAGTCTTTAAAAACCCGTCCCGATGCCACCACCGCCATCGCGCCGGATGCCAATTACCTGCAGGCCGCCGTTGTGTTGCTTGATAATCGCACGGGGGAAATTCTCGCCATGGTTGGCGGACGTGATTTCACGCACAACAAGCTCAATCTCGCCGAATCCAAGCCCGGCCATCCCGCCGGCACGGCCTTCGTGCCCTTCGTCTTTGCGGCAGCCTTTGAGGATAAAATGTTTCCGGGCACCCGGTTGAACGATGCGCCGCTGGATAACAGCCGGATCATGGTCGGGAGCATCGAGGGCATTCTCGGGGAATGGGGTCGCGAGGGCGGCAGGGGAGGAGATGAGGAAAATCTCTTTCAGGGGAAAATCACCGCCCGTGGAGCCCTGATCCAAAGTATGAACGGTGCTTCGGCCCGGCTGGGACTTGATGTGGGGTTGGAAAAAGTCCGGGATTTTGCCTCGCGCGCCGGGCTCGCCGATATCAAGGACATTCCCTCCTCACTGCTTGGGGCCAGCGAAGTCACGCTGCGCGACCTCGCGCTGGCCTACACCGTATTTTCCAATGGTGGCAAGCGCGCTGCCGCCCCGCAATTGCTCACGAAGATCACGGATTCCTCGGGCCGCACTCTCTGGGAGCGCAACGCCCCCAAGGCTGCCATACCCGTCACCGATGACATCACCAGCTACATGATCACCTCCTGCCTGGAGGACAGTCTGGCGGTGGGCACCGGAGCGGTGGCCAAGGATTACGGGCTGATGGAGGGATCCTTCGCCGGCAAAACCGGCACTCACTACGAATCCCGGGATCTGACCTTTGCAGGCTACTCCAGCGAAGTGACCTGCGCCGTGTGGACGGGGATGAGGGACCGGCCCGAGACCATTTATCCCTCGGCGTATTCCAGCAAATGCGCCCTGCCCATCTGGGTGGATGTGATGAATGCCGCCAGCGTCAAGCGCCCGCCCCATCCCTTCCTGCGGCCGGATCGCATTCAGGAAATCGAGCTCTGCGCGGTCAGCGGATTGCGGGCCACGGACCGATGCTTCAACGTCATTGAAGATCCCAATACCCACCGGCGCATCAATGCCAAGACCACCTATCAGGAATTCATCCGTCCGGGGTTCAAATTTGAAGCGCATTGCGATGTGCATCTGGGTGACAATCCCAGGGAAATGGTGCCTGAGGAGCCCACGGTCCGGCCCGACATCATTCTGGATCAGAACCGGAAGGATGGCAATGGCACCCAGGGCTCCAGCAACGCCATTCCCGTGATCATCAAGGAACCCATCGTCACCGGCAACGATCCCTATAAATCGCTAGTCATCGCCGCTCCGGCCTCCAACTCCGGTCCCCCGCCCACTGCGCCCAGAAAGGATACCGGACCGGGCGTCCTGGAATCGCCGGAGGTCAATAAAAAGACGAAGATCGACATCCCGGAACCGCCTCCCGTCAAAATCGAATGAAAGCTCTCCCCTGGTTGCTTCTCATCGGGTGCTTCCCCCTGCCCGCCGCCCCCGGGGATGCTCCTCGCAAGCTGGAGACTGTCTGCGTGGCCGTGGAACCTGTGGTGCTGCGCACCAGGACTTCGCAGGCCCTCAAGGGCTGCAAAAACACCGTGCTGTCCCCCGCCCGGGAAACGACGGACGGATTGAAAATTCTCAGTGAAGAGGAATGGGCGGCTCTGAAAATGCCCTGGGAGGATTTCCTGGCCAAAGCGAAGCAGGCCGCCGCCCGGCATCTGGCCACCCTCAAACCGGAGATCGTGAAAGACTCGCGCGGCATCGTGGAATACATCAAACTCCAGAGTTCCAGCCCTCTTACTTCCAGCATCCTGCTTTGCCCGGAACTTGCCAAAACCTTTGTGCTCACGCTGGGCACTCCGATCCTCGTCGTGGTGCCAGATCGCTTTACCGTTTACCTGTTTCCGCGGACCTCGGGTGCATTTCTTAAACACGGAAAGGAGCTGGCCGCGCTTTTCGCAGAGGCCACATATCCGGGCAGCGATGAAGCCTTTGAAATCACCGAGACCTCGATCAAATCCATCGGAAATTTTACCACCCGTGAATAACTCCATGCCCCGCCGAATTCCCAGCCTCCTCCGCCTGCTCGCCCTGCTGTTCTCCATGGTGGGACTGGCATCGGCGCAAATCACCGTGCTGGCGGGACTGAGCCCGGGCAAGATTGCGGTTGGTGATCACGCCCAACTGACCATCCAGATCCGCGGTGCCACCAAGCTCCCCAACCAGCCCGCGATCATCATCGACGGCCTCCAGGTCGAGCCTTCGGGCATGGCTCAGAACACCAGCATCAATGGCAACGGTCAGGTGCAGGTCCAGGTCAGTTACACCTACCTGCTCAGTGCGGAAAACGTCGGAGACTACCCGATTCCCGCGCAGGATATCACTGTCGAGGGTCAGGTTTACAAGACTGCTCCACTCACCCTCAAGGTCATGGAGGCCGCGGCGGTGCCCAATGAATTCCAGCCGCTCGTCGAACTGGAAGTGGCCAAGCAGGAGGTCTACGAAGGCGAGGTCGTTCCGATCACCATCACCCTGATGATCAATCGTAATTCCAATTTCACCGAGCCCCCGAACGTGCAACTGACGCGCGAAGGCTTCGCCATGAAACGCTTCCAGCGCAATCCGGATCAATCCGTCGAAGAGCACAATGGCGCCATTTATCAGGTCGTCCGCTATCGCACCTCCCTCCATGCCATCAAGGCTGGACAACTCACGCTTGGTCCTGCGGAGGTCAGGGTGGAACTGCTTGTTCCGGATGGCAGCGGGCGGCGCGATCCGTTTGGCGGAATGAGCGCACGACAGAAGACTTTCAAAATCACCAGCAACACCCTGTCCATCACCGCCAAGCCGCTCCCCACCAACGGCAAGCCGGAAAATTTCAGCGGGGCCGTAGGAAACTTCACCGTGCAGATCCAGGCCCAGCCTCTGAAACTCATGGAGGGCGACCCCATCGCGGCCACGCTTTACGTCAACGGCACGGGGAATTTTGAAAGCCTCACCGCGCCGGAAATGGAGTCTGCCGAAGGCTGGAGACTCTATCCCGCGAAACTCGTGCAGGAAAATCGCAACTCCGGCCTGGAGGCTGGCTCGCTGGCCTACAGCCAGGTGCTCATTCCGGAAAAGGTGCTGCCCAAAATCCCCTCCTTCGTCCTGAATTATTTCAATCCGGACATCGGCCAATACGTCACCGCCAAAACCGATCCCCTGCCGCTGCAGATCACCGCGAACCCCAACAAGCCCGGCACCGGCACAAAGCCCGCCGTGGAGTCCGGAGTTAAGGACTTTTCCTTCACCGATCCATCCGTCCCGCGCGAAGATTTGCAGGGGGCGCTTGGAATCGAACGGTCCATGGGGACATTGTTTCCGCTGGCCACCGCCCCGGCGGCGGGATTCTCTCCATGGTGGATTCATGGGATCGGAGGAGCCGTCCTGTTGAGCATTCTGGGGAGCGCGATGCTTTCCAAGATGCGGGCCCGGGCCATCCCGAGGGAGGCGTTACTCACAGCTCCTCCAAAGGCTACGGACATCCTGCGGCAGTTGCGCGGCGAGCGTGGCAGTCTGCGTGCATTCTATTCCCTTGCGGATGAATTTCTCACCGCCTGGACGCGCGATCATCAGCGATCGCTTCCTGCAACTCCTGCCTCGCATGAGGCGATTGATCGCATTCGCAAGCGGCGAAATTTTTACTGCTACGGTGCGGAACCGCAGGCTGACCAACCGGTGCCCGCTTCAGAGCATCAGGAAATCCTGGGTGCCCTCAAGGATTTTTAAATTTTCTTTACTCCCCCATTTCTCCCCCTCATCCCCTGCATGGCCAAGATTGTATTGCTTCTGTTTCTGTTTCTCATCCCCCGCGCCATGGCCGATTTTCAGGCGGGATGTACTGCTTATGAGGCCGGGAAATTTGCGGAGGCGCTGAAGGAATTCAAAACGGAGGCCGGCGTTCACATCTCTGCTGAACTGGCCTACAACCTGGGGTGCACGGAATTAAAACTCAAACAACCCGGCCATGCCGCGCTCTGGTTCCAGAGGGCTCTGCTCCTCGAACCGGGTCACAAGGAAAGCGCGCAGAATCTGCGCTACCTAAAGAAAAGTCTCGCCCTTGTGAATTTTGATGTGACCACCATGGACCTGGTGGCGAAACTGGCGCCGTTGGAAACCTGGCGGGCGCTGACGTGGATTAGTTTTTGGATCGTGATGCTGTGCGCCAGCGTGATCTTCTTCCTGCGCACCAAAAGACTCTGGCATTGGGTGTCGCTGCTTGTGCTCGCAATCGTCGCAGGCGGAATTTCGCTGGCTGCCTGGGTGACGCGCAGCAATCAGATTAAGCCCCAGGAAATCAGCATTGTGGTGGACGAGGAGGGGGCCTCCGCCGTGAATGTGCCCGCTGGGACGGCCGACACAGTGATCGCGATCAATGCCGGAAGCCAGGTGCGCAGATTGGAAACGCGGGGCGAGTGGACCTACGTCGAACTGCCCGGCGACAATGCGACGCGCGGCTGGGTCCGCACGGCAACGCTGGAACCGCTCTGGCCATTTCAAGTGCCGCCGGCAGCGTGATCCGAAATAGGATCGGCCTGTGCCCCTGAGTTCATTTTCGCAGCCAGCACAGCCATGCCACGCCGGCCACGGCCAGAAGCGTGCCAATGATTTGCTGGCGGCTGGGCCGGTCCTTTTCCAGCCAGCGTGCGAGCGGCATGATGATGAGGGTGCTGGTGGCCGCCACCGCGCAGACGATGGCGCTGCTGCCGGTCTCCATGATCGCCCATTGGTAGCAACTCACGCCCAGCACGGGGCCGAGGATCATGGTTCCGGTCATCCAGAAGGCGGCGGTGCAGCCGGAGCGCGATTTCTCCAGCCGTTGCCGGCCTTCCGGCAGGGCCTTGCGCAAGGCATAGCGCACGAGCAGTAAAATGATGCCCGCGACCAGCACCCCGGCGGTGCTGCGCTGCCAGGCCTGGCTGATGCCGTGACTGGTCAGATTTAAGGCCTGGGTTTTTTCAATCGCGAAATGACTGAGGGCCGTGCCCATGCCCATGCCGACCGCGCTCAGGAGCGCGAAACAAACACCTGCGAATCGGGAACCATGCCGCGTCCCGGAACGTTTCGCCAGCATGGTCACCGCCAGGCCTGCCAGAATGATGGATGCCGCCAGTGCCTCCCATCCCCCGACGCTTTTTCTCATCAGTGCATAATCACCCAGGGCCCCCATGATGGTGCTGCCACAAAAATGAATGAGCAGCGCCAGTCGCGATCCAAGGCGGGGATAGGCCAGAAACAATGCCACATCGCCGATGCCAAATCCCACGGCTCCGCTCAGGAAAAACCACCAGAAGACATCCGGATGGATGCTCTGCGGGAGGAACTGCCAGGTCACCAGCCCCAAAATTGTGCACGCCCCGCAGAGCCGGAAAAAATTGGCCTCCAGACTGCCAAAGATCCGGGCGGCGCGCTGGGAAAAGGTCGCGGAAGCCGCAAACAGGAAAGCGGAAAGAACGGCGGCAAACATGGAGGACGGCGCGCCGACTAGGCTTCAATCAAGGCCGCGGCAGTCTTGGCCGGGGTGCCGGGCTGGCTGGGAAAATGCCGGAGCACTTTCTCCACGGCGGCCGCCACGGAGACGCCATGTTTCTGCCTGAGGATTTCCGGTTTTCCGTGCTCCACAAAGGCATCCGGCCAGCCGATGCGCTCGACGGGCGTGGTCACCGCATGGTCATGGAGAAGTTCAATGATGCTGGCGCCAAATCCATTCATCAGCACGTGATCCTCGAAGGTGCAGAGGACGCGGCATTTGCCGGCGAACTTGAGAAGGGTGGCGGCGTCCAGGGGCTTGATCCAGCGGGGATTGATCAACGCCACGCTGTAGCCCATGGCTTCCAAACGATCCCGTGTAGCCATGGCCATTTCAAACATCTGACCCAGACCGATGAGGGCGATGTCATGGCCGTCCTGAACGATTTCAGCCTCACCAATTTTCAGAATTTGGGGCGATTCCTTGGGGATTGCTCCGGTTCCTGTGCCGCGTGGGTAGCGGATGGCGGTGGGGCCGTCGTTGTAGTTGGCCATAGTCCAGAGCATGTCCGCGAACTCTTCCTCATTCCTGGGAGACATGTGGATGAGGCCGGGGATGTGGCGGAGGTAGCCGATGTCAAAGAGGCCGTGGTGGGTGGGGCCGTCATCGCCGCTCAATCCTCCGCGGTCCATGCAAAGGCGCACCGGCAGATTTTGCAGGGCGATGTCATGGATGATCATGTCGTAAGCCCGCTGCATGAAGGTGGAGTAAATGGCCAGAAAGGGCTTGAGACCGCGCGTGGCCATGCCACAGGCAAAGAGCGCTGCGTGCTCCTCGGCGATCCCGACATCGAAATATCGCTCGGGAATTTCGTTCTTAAACAAAGCCAGTCCGGTGCCGCTGGGCATGGCGGCGGTGATGGCGCAGATCGTTTTATCGGTGCGGGCAAATTTCACCAGACTTCTGGCGAACACCTGGGAATAGGTCGGGGTGGAAGTGGCTTCGGTTTCGCCAGTCTCCGTTTTATAGGGACCCAGGCCGTGGAATTTTTCCTGGTTCACCATGGCGGGCGGATAGCCGCGCCCTTTGGTAGTCATGATGTGCAGGAGGACGGGTTCCTGTTGGGTCTTGAGAAATTCAAAGGTCTTGATCAGCTGGTTGATGTCATGGCCATCGACCGGACCATAATAGCGGAAGCCGAATTCCTCGAACAGCACGCTGGGCATGATGAGATGCTTGGCGCTTTCCTCGATTTTATGGGCCAGCGCCCGTGCGCCCTTGCCCGCGATTTTTTCCACGACCGTCGCCGCCTTTTCATGGATTTGACGGTAGGTGGTGCTTGTTCCGATTTTATTGAAATAGCGGGCGATGGCCCCGACGTTGCGGTCGATGCTCCATTCGTTGTCATTTAAGACGACGATGAATTTCTTGGTGGTGGCCACATTGTTCATGGCCTCAAAGGTCGGCCCGCAGGTGAAGGCGGCGTCGCCGGCGACGCAGACGACGTGTTCGTCACCCTGCGCAATGTCGCGCGCAACCGCCATGCCCAGTGCCGCCGAGAGGGCCGTGCCGGCGTGCCCGGCTCCGTAGCAGTCGTGCTCGCTTTCGGTGCGCAGCAGAAATCCGTTCAAGCCCTGGTAGGTGCGAATGGAGTTGAGCTTGTCCCAGCGGCCGGTGAGCATTTTATGGACGTAGCCCTGATGGCTGACATCGAAGACAAATTTGTCCTTGGGTGAATCGAACACGCGATGCAGCGCGATGGTGAGTTCGACGACACCGAGATTTGGGCCGAGGTGCCCGCCGGTCTTGGAGAGGCAGTCGATGAGGTCATGACGCACTTTCTCCGCCAGCAACGGGAGCTGCTTGGGGCTGAGCGCCTTCACATCCCCGGGGGACTGGATGGGAGGAAGGCTGGAGAAATCGGGGGTATTAGGAGAGTCTGATGTCATCGGTGGAAGCTACGTTTCCTGAAGGCGCGGAGGGGGTGGTGAAGGGTTGCAGGGCTGCGGAGCCGTCAGGTTGGGAAGAAATGAGGTCGATGCGTTGCTGGGCTTCATCGAGCCGTGTCTGGCAGAAGGAAAGCAGGGATTTTCCCCGGGCGTATTTTTCCAGCAGCGCTTCGAGGGGGATCTGGGCCTCGTCCATTTCATGGACCAAGCCCTCGAGTTCCATCATCGCCGATTCAAAATTAAGCGCGGGCGTGGACGGGGGATCGTCAGGGGCTGCGGCGGAACGACGGGACATGGGCTGTAGGGAGTGGGGAAATGATTATCATGGTTGTCGTGAGTCAAAATACAAGTGGTTTTGCCCCTTGGGATGGGGGTGGGTCAGTGGGCGGTCATCCGGTTGCATCCGCCGCGCCATTTTGTCCGTTGTCCTCGTAACCCGACTTTGAAATGATCAAAACGACCTTTTTCCTTCTCGCATCCCTGGTAACCTGTCTGATGGCGGACGACCGGGCATCGGCATTGCTCCGTCAGGGGGACGCCCTGGATGCCGCCATGAAGACTCCGGAGGCCCTGGCGAAATATCTGGAGGCGGAGAAAATCACTCCCAACGATGCCAACCTGCTCCATCGCATTGCGAAACAGTATGGAGAGTCGATGAACGATGCCAAGACTGCCGAGGGGCAGCGGGATTTAGCCACGAAGGCCCTGGAAGTCTCCCGGCGTGCCGTGGCGGCGGACCCCGCCAATGCCCTGGCCCAGGTGGCTCTGGCGATCAGCTACGGCAGACTGGCCCCCTTTTTGGAGAACAAGCAGAAAATAGCCTATTCCAAGCTGGTCAAGGAACACGCGGAGAAGGCACTGGCGTTGGATGACAAATGTGAACTGGCCTACCATGTGCTGGGAGCGTGGAATTACGAACTGGCGGGCTTCGGCATGCTGATGCGTGCGCTGGTTAAACTAACCTATGGCGGTCTCCCCGAGGCCAGTTACGCCGCCGCCGAAAAGCATTTCCTCAAGGGCTGTGCATTGAATCCCCGGCGCCTGGCCAACTTTGTGGAGTTGGGCAGGACCTATCAGAAATTGGAAAAGCCCGCCGAGGCCAGAAAGTACCTGGAAAAGGGACTGGCCCTGCCCAGCATTTACCGTGATGACGAGGCCACCAAGGAGCGTGCGCGCGCGGCCCTGAAGGAACTGGAGTAAGCCTGGATCTTTCTGCCGAGGCGAGCGGGCCTATTCCTTGCGGGCTTTTTGATAGTCATCCACGAAGCTCTTGATGTGCTGAACATCCGTGTAGAAAATGGTTCCAAACCCAATCCAGGCCGGTTGCTTGAAGGGGAATTCCTGATCGTGCACCATGGTGTCCGCCTGCCCGGAAGTCAGCTGGCTGATCGGCAGCCGCTCAATCACATCCTGCCAGTCGGCGTAGTCGCCTCCCATTAGGTGAGTCATGTATTTGCTGTTGAGCGAAGTGGGCGAGAAGAGCATGCCCACGACATATTCGTTTTTGTCCTCGCCGTATTGGATGAGTTTGTTGAGCTGCTTCTTGTTCTTGGGCAGCCAGATGGAGACGCGGTCGGCATACCACGCGGTGGCCCACGGGATGTCGGTGACGAGGACCTCCTGCGCATTGAGGCTCGCATTTAACGAGGCCAGTGCCTGGGGGACATAATAGGGCCAGTGACAGTTCGCTTCTTTGGGACGGTTGGTGGACTGGCGGATTCCCAGAACCATGTTGAGCAGGAAGGGCAGCGAACTCAGGAAAATGACGATCAGGAAATGCCCGTTGCGAACGATCGGCTGGTGCACGGGGAGGTTCAGCCGGTTCCAGAGCACGGAGAGAAACGCCAGTCCATAACCGGTGAAGAGGGGGACGAAAAGCACGTGCAGATTGTTGGCTCCCAGGGGTTCCTCGGAATGCGGTTTGATGCCGAAGAGGCACATGCCAATGGTGGCAAAGAACCACATGGACAGCAGGCACCAGCGGAAATCGGCGATCTCCTTGCGTCGGAAGGGGTGCAGCAGGCTGAGAAAGAACAGGGGGGCGGCGACGATGCTGCCGAGATACCCATAGAGGCTGCTAAACTGCCCGATGAAATTCGTGGCCATTTTCGTCAGCATGCCATCGAAATTGAGCATGCCTGATTTCTGCTCGAAATCCCGGTAGAGGGAATTGTCGGATCCGTCGCTCATGCCGCTGTAGAAGGCGTAACGGCCCGCACCGAGGATGTCCCCGCTGTTGACGTAATTATGCCGGGCCCAGATGGCGGTGATGGCCCCGAAGACCACGAACAGGACTACGGTATGAATCCCCTTGGGCGTGAAATAAAACGAGGAAAAGACCAGCAACCCCATGAACATCCACATGGTCAGCCAGTGGCTCATCGCCAGCAGTGCGAAAAAGCCCCCCGCCATCGCCATCCATACGTAGATGGGCTTGCCCTGCTGCTGGTTCTCCACGGCCTTGTAGAGGAAATAGGATGCGAAGGAAAACAGGAAAAGCATCAGCATCTGCGGCAGTCCGCTTTGGGAATAACGCCAGAGCATTTCACAAAGCAGCATCAGAAACGCGGTGACTCCGCCGATTCGTGTATCGAAAATCCGCGAGATCAATAGATAGGTAATGCCGATGGAGGCGAGCATCAACACCATGGCGACCCCGGCAATGAGGATGTCCGGCGTGTAGATCGTCGAGGAGGGGTCAACGGTCAGGATGTCCGGTTTGATGCTCAGGATCATCGCATTGAGCATCGGATTGAGCGGGGAATGAAAAGTGTCGGGCACTTTCATCAGGGAGACGGTTTTGCTGGAGTCCCCTTCGGCCTGCAATTTCTCATTGATCTGCGCCAAGGCCACCGGGCGGAGGCATTTGGTGCGGAAATTTTCCCCTCGGGCAATTTCCCGGGCGATCTGCGCCTGCTCCATTCCCAGGGGGGCGGAGAGGCCGCGGAAATCGGATTTCAGGTAGTAGAACGTGAGCACAACGAGCACGAGCAGAAACACGGCCCGGCGGATCATCATGCCAGAGTCCAGTTCGTTGAGTTCAGGATTGATTTCGGTGGTGGTGGACATGGAAGAGAGGGGGCGGGATGGAAGCAGCCCGGGGGATCTGTTAAGTGATTCAGAAGGTCAAGGTTTCGACTATGCACGGCAATTCAGACAGCGCAATCAGCATCCGTCAATCCGAAGAAATCGCCACAGACGCTCAAAACGCACGGAGGACGCCGGGGAGGCCGGGAAATGCGAATTTACGATTTTTCTGCTTTCATGATCGACGGGATAACCTTAACAGGGTATCCGCATTACCACATGGATTGCGACCTCCAGACCATCACCCAGCATTTGCTTCAGTCCTATGAGGAAATAGGCGGCATCAATCATTTCGACGGAACGAACCTGCCGTCGAAACTTTCGGTGGAGCGCTTCTGCGGGGAACTGCTGAGCTTGATCTTTCCAGGCTTCCACGATGAGGCACCCATGCATTCAAGTTCGTTGGAGTCGGAGACGACGCAGCGTATTTTCCGACTGATCACGACGCTGAAGGCCGAGGTGCGGCGCAGTCTGCCCTTCGCAGCCACGGCTCCCACAGAACTTGATGAGGCGGCCCACGGGTTGGTGTGCGGGTTCCTGCGAAAACTGCCGGAGGTGCGGAGGCGCCTCCAGACGGATGTCACGGCCGCCTACGAGGGGGATCCGGCGGCGCGCAGTATGGCGGAAATTATTCTCTCCTACCCCTGTGTGGAAGCCATCGCCACGCAGCGGTTGGCGCATGAACTTTATCTGGTGGGAGTCCCGATGATTCCGCGGATGATGACGGAATGGGCACACCGCCGCACGGGGATCGACATCCATCCGGGGGCGAGGATCGGAAATCATTTCTTCATCGATCACGGCACTGGCGTGGTCATTGGGGAAACGACGGTGATTGGCGAGCACGTCAAACTTTACCACGGCGTTACTCTCGGGGCCAAGAGCTTTACCAAGGACAAGGATGGCCTGCCCATGAAAGGCGTGCAGCGCCATCCGCACGTGGAGGATGACGTTACCATTTATGCCAACGCCACCATCCTCGGTGGCGATACGGTCATCGGCCGGGGCAGCACCATCGGGGCCAATGTCTTTATCATGGAAAGTGTCCCGCCCAACTCCGTCGTGGGGCTGAAGGGTGAAAACCATCAGATCGATTCCAAATCCCCGCGCACCTGATGCGATGCCCATGAGCGCCCTTTTCCACGCTGGTCCCCCTCCAAGCCAACCTCAAGAACCGGGTGCGGATGTGGACTACGTCTTAAACGGTCTGGCGTTTCCGGCGGTCGCGGGGCTGGATGCCCTGCTCACCCAGAGGGCGCGTGAATGGTTGATCCACCTGGGATTGTCCCCGGCGTCCTGCAACGTGGAGGTGCTTTGGAACGGGCGGTTGAAGACCACGGCAGGCACCGCCTGCGTGCGCACCATGCGTGTGGAACTCAATCCCCGGTTGCACGAACTGGGGTTGGAACAAATCTCGCGGACCCTGCGTCACGAACTCGCCCACCTCGTGGCCCACGTGCGTTCTGGCAAGCGGGCGCACCGGATTCAAACGCACGGGGTGGAATGGCGGCGCGCCTGCGCGGCACTCGGGATCGCCGGGGAACCCGCCTTTCATGACCTGCCGTTTGAACGCCGCTCACTGGCCCGGAAATATGCCTACGAATGCCCCAACTGCGGATTGATCGCCTATCGCGTGCGCAAGTTTGAACGATTCACGGCTTGTTTCCAGTGCTGCAAGAAATATAACCGCGGGGTGTATCATCCCAAATTTCAATTCCGCCGCATCCATCATCAGGTGACGGTTTCGCCCCCTTCCGGCGCGGATGCTTCATCGGCAAAGCCCGGAGAAGGCCGCCCGCTGGCCTAGCCGTCCTCCCGTTTCAGCGAACCAAGCTGCAGCCAGTAGAGGACGCTCATGCGCGCCGCGATGCCATTTTCGACTTGTTCATTGATCAGGCATTTTTCGTAATGCATGACATCGTCCACGAGTTCGACGCCGCGATTGACCGGTCCCGGATGCATGATCCAGATGCCTTCCTTGCGAATGTGCTTGAGTCGGTCGTCGGTCACCCCGTAGAGGCGATGATACTCGTGCAGGCTGGGGAAGAATTGATCCTTCTGGCGTTCCAGTTGGATGCGGAGCAGGTAAATGACATCCGGCTTCCATTCGAACGCCTCCTTGAAATCCCGCAGCGCCACGATGTCGTCATGGCGTTCATCCGGAATCAATGGCCCCGGGCCAAGCACCGCGACCTTGGCCCCGAGCTTGCGCAGGATCATGCTGGTGCTGCGGGCTACCCGCGAATGCAGGATATCGCCGACGATGATGACGCGTTTTCCGGCGACGCCCCCCAGCCTTTCCTCGATCGTATAGGCATCCAGCAGGGCCTGGGTGGGATGGGCGTGGAAACCATCTCCGGCATTGATCACGGAGGCGGGCGAATGTTTGGCAATCAGATTGGCAATTCCCGCCGCGCTGTGGCGCACGATGATGAAGTCCACTTGCAGGCTCTGGAGCGTGCTGATGGTATCCACCACGGTTTCGCCCTTCACCACGGAACTCGTGGAGACGGTAAAATTCGTGACATCGGCACTGAGTCGTTTGGCGGCAATTTCAAAACTGCTGCGCGTGCGGGTGCTGGGTTCGTAGAAAAGCGTGAGGACGTGTTTACCGCGCAGCACCGGGACTTTTTTCGTCTTGCGGCGCATTACATCCTTAAACAACGGGGTCTTGTCGAGAATGAAACGCAGTTCCTCCCCGCTCAGGCTTTCGATGTCGATCAGGTCCTTGCGACCGATGGCGGCGTGGTCCGTGGTGGAGGTCATGCGGGAGTGCGTTTGGTTTGGTGTAGATAAACCCCGTCACGACCGTCCTCCTCCTGCAGGGAGACGCGAATGTATTCGCCAGGTCCGGTGCGGTGGCTGAGGCCAACGTAGTCAGGCTGAATGGGAAGCTCTCGGTGCCCGCGGTCCACGACCACGGCCAGTTCGATTTTGGCGGGGCGGCCGAAATCCAGCAAGTCATCGATTGCTGCGCGGATCGTGCGACCGGTATAGATCACATCGTCAAAAAGGATCACGCAGCGTTCATCCAGATCGGGGATGTCCACGCGGCTGCGGCCCAGTTGCAGCATGGCTTCGATGTTGTCGGGGTCATCGCGGTGGAAGGTGATGTCCACCTCGCCGAGCGCGACATCCGGGGAACGTTCTGCCACGAGGGATTTCATGCGTGCGGCGAGCGGCACGCCGCGTCGGCGGATGCCGACAAAGGCGAGTTTGCGTTCGGGATGATGCTCAAGGATTTGCCACGCCAGCCTCCGCAGCGTCGCATCGAACTGCGTGGCATTCAATAGTTCCGTGGCTTCGTCATTCAATCCCTCAGGCATGAATAAGACCTTGAACGGTGCTTTCGCAAAATGCAAGTGCCGCGCAGACTTGGTTGCACCGGCAAACCGCCACTTGCCAGCGGGGGGCATGACGTTTCCTATGCAGCATGGATTTGTCCGATGCCTCCTCACCTCCTGTCGCCGCGCCGCGTCGCATCTTCTGGGATTGGTCCCGCCCGCTGCTGGACTGTGCCGTGGATGAACTTACGCAAGGGTGGGGAGGAGGGACATTGGATCTGAGTTCCAGCGCGATTGTGGTACCCACGGGGGAGGCGGGGCGGAGGCTGCGTGCTGCATTGGCAACGCGCGCTGCGATCCGTGGGGCGGCGGTGATCTCTCCGCGCATTGTCTTGCCGGATGGAATGCTGGACTGGGCTCCTGACGAAGGATGGCCGGCGGCGGATGCAGCGGCGGCCTCGCTTTCCTGGGTGGAGGTGCTTCAGGAAATGAATCCGGGGGAATTTCCGACCCTTTTCCCCATGGATCCCGGCAATGAAGATTTCTCCTGGGCGCTGCACATGGCTTCCACGCTTCAGGACCTGCAGGAAACGCTGGGGGAGGCGGGGTGGAGTATCGGGGATGCCACGAAATGGCTGGGGGAGGAGTTTGAGGAGGCGGAGCGGTGGCGGGAATTAACGGTGCTTGAAAAACGCTACGACGCCGCGCTGGGACGTCGGGCATTGCGGGATCGCAATCGCGTCCGGTCACAACAGGCGCGGCGCATGCCGGTGCCCGAGGGAGTGCGTAAAGTGTTCCTTTTTGCCGTGCCCGATCCCTTGCCGCTTGCGGTCACGGCCCTGAACCTGTTGGCACAACAGCCGGGAATCGAAATTGTTGTCTGTATTCACGCGCCACCCTCGCTGGCCGATGCCTTTGAAGCATGGGGGCGGCCTGTGGTGGAACATTGGAGTGCCTGGAAAATCCCCGTGCCCAGCCCCGCGACCACCCTGCGTGCTTATGCCAGTCCGATGGCCCAGGCGGCGGAGATCACGCGGATCTGCGGGACAGTGACGGACCCTGCGGCGCAATTTGTCGTGGGGATCATGGATGAGGAAATCGTGCCGCACACGCTCTTCAGCATGGCTGAGGCTGGAATAGACTGTTATCACCCGCAGGGCCGGGCATTTCGCCAGCATCCGCTCCATTGGTTGCTCAGTGTTTGGCAGGACCTGCTGGCATCGCGCTCGTGGGCTGCCACCCGGCAACTGGCGAGGATTCCGGAAATTTTGCATCTCCTCGAATCCTTCGGTCAGAGCCCTGCGGAAACGTTGCTTCCGTCGCTGGATGAATTCCATGAGGAGCACCTGCCTGCAACCATCGATGATGCCATCAAACTGGCGAGAACCAAGGAAGTGGCGGTGCACCGAACGCTGGAAGGGATTCGCGGATGGATGGACCGTTTCGCCGCGCAACCGATCGCTGAAGCGCTGACGGAATGGCTGGAGGAAATCAAGGCCGGAGACTTCTGCAGCGAGCAGGACGGCGAGACCTTCATGGAACGCCTCGGCTGGCTGGTGGCAGGCGTCGATCGTTTTCCCCAGCGATTGAACGCCGCGCAGTGTTTGCAGCTCTTGCTCCATCTGGTGGAGGATGCCCCGTTGTTTCCGCAAGCCTCCGCCACCGGAATTCTCCTCTCAGGCTGGCTGGAACTCGCGTGGCAGCAGTCGGACGGTCTGATTCTGGCCGGGTGTAATGAAGGCGGATTTCCATCAACCATCACCAGCGATCCCTGGCTTCCGCATGGCTTGCGCGGGCGATTGAAATTAAAGACCAACGAGGCCCGCCTGGCCCGCGATGCCTATCTGTTCACCTCGCTGCTGGCATCAAGGCAGGCATCGCCCGCAAGCATCCACTGCCTGTTCGGCCATGCCTCCACGAATGGCGATCCCCTCAAGCCCTCACGGCTTCTGATGCAATGCGCGCCGGAGGAACTCGCCGTGCGCGTGCAGCATCTTTTCGCGGAACTCCCCACCACCGGCGCGATGATCGCCGCCCCCTGGAAACGTGCCTGGAAGCTCCGACCCGCCTTCCCAGCTGACTGGCACCCGACCTCCGTGTCCTCCACCGGGTTTCAAAAATTCCTGATGTGCCCGTTCCGCTACTACCTTTCGACCGTGCTTCGCATGGAGGAGCCGGACCCTCTGAAACAGGAATTGAGCGCGCTGGATTTCGGTAATCTCAGCCATGATGCACTCGAGAAATTGGCCAGGCATCCGGAAATGAGCGCCTCGACGGACGTAAACGCTGTGGCTGAATTCCTGCGCTCGGAAGTCACCGAGGCGGTGCGCAGTGTTTACGGCTCCTCCCTAGGCCTGCCGCTGCGCATTCAACTGCGTTCCCTGCAACTAAGGCTGGGTGCTGCAGCGCAGGGACTGGTGCAAAGCCGCATGGATGGCTGGGAGGTGAAATTTGTGGAGACTGATTTCAAGGACATCCTCGGCGCGCCGTGGATCCGGGAGGGGGTGGAAATCCGCGGGCGGATTGATCGCGTGGAGTTTCATCCCGTGCGCAAATGCTGGCGGGTCATTGATTTCAAGACCAGCGGCAAACCCGTCGCTCCATTCGAGGCCCATGTGAAAACAGGCCGCCCCGGTGCCCATCTGGCATCGTTGGGCGATGCCGTGATCGTGCCCGGCCAGGAAAAGGCATCGGTCTGGAAAAATTTGCAACTACCCCTCTACGCCGCCGTACTCGCCGAGCATTTCGATCAGCCGGTGGAGGCCGCCTATTTCAATCTGCCGCCGGCCCTGATGCAGACCGGGCTTGTTTCCTGGCCGGATCTCGGCGCCTCCGGTCTCATCGACAGTGCCCTGCGCTGCGCTGATGCTGTGATCCATGCCATTCAAAAAGCCCGGTTCTGGCCACCCAATCCGAAGCCAGAGTTCGATGACTTTGAGCGGCTCTTCATTCGCGGCGTGGAGGATTCCATTGATCCCGCGGAGTTGATCGAAGCCATGGAGCGCAGGGCTTCGTAAATTTGACTATTGCATGCCAACTGTGAATCAGACCGAAATTTCCTTCCCCAGCGATTACCCATCGCGGCTGGATCCCTTTCTGGTCAAGGAATTGCGGCTGGCGCTGCGGCATCGCTGGTTTCTGGGATCCTTCCTGTTCGTGCATGTGATCATGCTGCTGGCGGTGAGTGCAGAATGGCTGTGCCTGCGGAAGGCGGATGCGTCGGGCTCCTCCGGTCCGTTGGATGGATTCACCATACTCGGCCGAAACGGCTTCTGGATCGCCGCCCATTTGATCATGGGGCTGGTGCTGCCGCTCCGGGGATTCGATGCCCTGCAGGAGGAACTGCGGGGCCGCAATGCGGAACTGCTGCTCGTCGCGGGGATGAGCCGATGGAGGATCATGCGTGGGAAATGGATTTCCCAAATGGCGCTGTCGATGCTCGTGCTGGGAAATTTCCTGCCCTATCTGGTGGTTCGTTATTTCTTCGGAGGGTTTAATTTTTCCAGCAATCTCGTCCATCTTTTCGGGGTGGTGACCGGTTCTGTGGCGATGAACGGACTGGTGCTGGGTATCTCCGGCTATGCCAGTTACCTCACGCGGTTTGTATTGCTGGCAGTGGCCTTTGGAAATGTGTTTGTCGCGGCGGGAACGGTCAGTGCCGTGGCGAACTATACTGATATTTACGGGCCGGCATTGCTTCGAACTGTCTTTATTGTGCTCTGCTGCATTGCCTACGCGGTGCTGTTGTGCCTGGTGGGATTGCAGTTGGGCCGGGCGCATTTGAAACAATGCCTGCTCCCATGGGAACTGCTGCCGACCCGCAACATGGTGGTCCTTCTCGTGCTGCTGCCATTTATCTTAACGGCGGGAACCGTCATGACGCTGGGCTGGGGCGGCGTGCTGGTGCTGGGTGTGATGATCTTCGTCGTGGTCAGACTTGATCCTTAGAGGGGGGCACTCCCTCGCCTACGCACGCAACTTCTCGCGAAGCGCATCAATCCTGGACTTCACGGTGCCGTCCCAGACATTGCTGCCGAGTTTGACGCGCATGCCGGCGATCAGGGCCGGATTGATTTTAAAATCGGCGGTGATGTCCTGGCCGTATTTGTTTTTCAACTCGCGGAGGACGTTGGCCTGTTCGGAATCGGGGAGCGCCTGGGCGCTTTCCACCGTGGCGTGGCGCTGGGCGAATTCCAGGCGCAGGAGGCGCTGGTAGGCGGTGAGGGTGGCAAGGAAGTGGCGCGGTTTCTCGGTGGAGAGTTTTTGCACCACGGCACTGGCGAAGGTGCCATTGATGTGTCCCTCGCGCACCGTGGCGCGGATCAACTGGCGGGCTGTGCGAAGCGCTTCTTTAGGAATCTTCATGAGCTGGGGGAGGGACGACGGAAAAGGATGGGATTAGAGGGCGATTTGCGCGAGAGCTTCCTGGCTGATGCGGTTGTGGTCATCGCCGGTGAGGACCTTGCCGGTGACCTTGGAGGTCGTGTCGATCACGAGGCGTCCAAATTCATTTTTCAAATCGGCCAGCAACCGCTCGCGTTCGAGCTGGGAAGCTTCACGGGACTTGGCAACGATCTGCGCGGCTTCAGCGATCGCCTGCTGGCGCTTGGCTTCACCCACGGCTCCGGCGGCATCAGTGGCTTCCTTGACGATGCGGCTGGCATCGGTCTCGGCCTTGGCGCGGATTTCGCCGGCCTGGGCATTGGCGGTTTCGAGATCGGATTTGATCTTCTTGAGGTTGTCCTCGCCGTCGATGATGCGCTTGCGGCGTTCCTCAAGGATGGCGGTGACGGGACCGAAGGCGTATTTGCTCAGAACAAAATAGACGATGCAGAAAATGAGAATCTGCGCAATCAGGCCTCCGTAATTAATCCCCAATTGTTGGAAGATGTTTGGCTCGGCGGCTCCTTCGGAGGCATTGGCAAGAAAGGTAAGTGGCATACGAAGTGGGGTGGAGGAAAGATTGAAAAGCAAAGTCAGGAAGGAAAAAACCAGCGGGGTGCGGGAGCCGGGCGGTTGCGCGGAATTGCGAAACCGCCCGGTCCAGCAAAGTAACGATTAACGGCCTTGGAGCGCGAGCACGAAGGCGTAAATGGCGACGGCTTCCGCCAGCGCCATTCCGATGATGGAAATGGTCAGGATGTTTCCGAAGGCTCCAGGATTGCGGCCGACGGCGGTTGCGGCTCCGAAGCCGACCAGGCCGATGCCGATGCCCGCACCTGCGCCGGCGACACCGAGGGTGAAGGAACCATTCACGGCGCTCATGTTGGCTGCTTCAGCCACGATGTTCATCATATCTACGATCATACTATTTTATTTCTATTGGTTTTGTTTTGTTACGGCCGCCACCCACAATCAACGCATGGTCATGAACGGCAAATTTGTTGGGGTCTTTAGTGCGCGTGGGCGTGGTCACCCTCCTCACCATGTTCCTCATGGGTGGTGGAGAGCTGGATGTAAACGGCGACGAGCAGCGTGAAGACCATGGCCTGCAGCACCCCCACCAGCAATTCCAGGAAGTAGAATGGGATGGGGAGCAGCACGCTGAAAAGAAATTCCATGAACGGGCCGCCTTTGACCAGACTGGACATGGTATGCAGGAGGTTTTCACCGGCAAAGAGGTTTCCGTAAAGTCGGAACGAGAGGGAAACGGGCCGGAAGACTATGGAAAAGATTTCAATGAATCCGACCGCAATGAAGATCGGCATCAGGCCGTATTTCATCGCACCCTTGACGCCGCCCTTGGGGCCGAACGTGTGGGAGATGAAGCCCATGAAGCCCAGTTCCTTGAAGGTCAGAATTGCCCAGATGAACATAGCCACCAAGGCCATGCCCACCGTCATGTTCATGTCCGCCGAAGCCGGACGGAGCAGCGGAGTTTCAATGTGATGTGCGGAGAAACCGGCACCGACGTGGCTGGTCTGGCCGATCGTGCCCACGCCGGGCAGCAGTCCGAAATAGTTGGAGACGACGGTGTAAACAAAGATCGTTCCGAGCAGTGGGAAGGCCTTGGGAGCGATCTTGGGGCCGACGATATTGACGACTTGGTTGTAGAGAAACTCCACGAGCATCTCCACGAAATTTTGCTGTTTTCCGGGAATCAACTCCCGCTTGGCCATGGCCCGGCGGACGAACCAGATGATGATGCAGCAGACGATGGCCGCCACGAGGATGGAATTCGTCAGGTAGGGGATGTTGAGAATGCTTTCCGCCTTCGCGCTGACTCCATGATGTTCCTCGGCATGCGCGGGGGCCTCGGCAGGCAGGGCGCCTTCAGCGAGCAGGGCAATATTGAGCGAGGCAAAAGTGAGCAACGACATGGCTTGGAGGTGTGAACAATCTGGAAAAGGAAGGGATTCTTTAACGAGGAAGTTTTCGTGAGGCAAGCCGAATTTGTGAAATTTTTCACAAGCGACCTAACAAGTTGATAATGAATGAGTTAAACGACAGGGTGTTGGCGGGCTGTCGTTCGGCTGAAACCGGGGTGGATTTCGCATATTTCTCGACATTTCCCTTTGCAAGATGTTCCAAACCTGATTCTCTCATTTTTCCTCTATGATGTCAGAAACAACCGGGTCCGGACGCAAGCAATACCATCGAGTCTTACTTAAACTTAGCGGCGAAGCCCTGCGGGCGCAGGGGAGCCACGACAACATCAGTCCCCCGATCCTTGAGGACATCGCCCTGCAGATCAAGGCGGCCCATGCCACGGGATTGCAAATTGGGATTGTCGTGGGGGGTGGAAATTTCTGGCGCGGCCTGAGTGCCCAGAACAAGGGCATGGACCGGGCGACCGCCGACCACATGGGCATGCTGGCCACGATCATGAATGCCCTCGCGCTGCAAAGCGCCCTGGAGGCTGTGGAGGTGCCGACGCGCGTCCTGAGTGCCATTGAGATGAATTCGATCGCCGAGTCGTTTGTGAAACGCGTGGCCGTGCGCCATCTGGACTTGAACCGCGTGGTGGTCTTCGCCGCGGGAACGGGCAATCCTTATTTCTCCACCGATTCTGCCGCTGCCCTGCGCGCCAGCGAGATCAATGCCGATGTCATTTTCAAGGCCACCAAGGTGGATGGCATTTATGACAAGGATCCCATGAAACACGCCGATGCGAAGCGCTTCGACCAGATCAGTTACATCGATGCCCTCGGGCGGCAGCTCAAGGTGATGGATGCCGCGGCGTTCAGTCTTTGCATGGAAAACAACAAGCGCATCGTGGTCTTTGACATGAACCAGCCGGGAAATATCACCCGTGCGCTGACCGGTGAGCCCGGGTTGGGCACACTTGTTTGCAACGGGCCGACGCTTCCCACCGGCGTTTGAAATCTCCAAACCACCCATCCCATGATCAAAAAAATCCTCATCGCTCTGGCCGCCACGCTCGTTGGGTTTGCTGTCTTCGTTGCCACTCGTCCGGCGAATTTCCGCATCACGCGTGCTGCCAAGATCAGCGCGTCCGCCGGGGTGGTCTTTACCCACGTGAATGAACTGAAAAAGTGGCCCGCCTGGTCACCGTGGGCGAAGATGGATCCGCAGATGAAGGTCACCTACGCCGGGCCCGAGGCCGGGGTGGGCGCGTCCTACTCCTGGGTTGGCAATAAAGATGTCGGCGAGGGCAGCATGACCATTACTGAGAGCAAGCCGGTTGAACTGGTCCGTTTCAATCTGCAATTCCTCAAACCGATGGAGGCCTCCAATGTCACGGATTTCACCTTCACTCCGGCAGGGGACCAGACGCTTGTCACCTGGAGCATGACCGGCACTAATGGCTTCATGGGCAAGGCGTTTTCCGTGATCATGAATATGGACAAGCTGGTGGGGGCCGATTTTGAAAAGGGCCTGGCCAATCTGGAGGCCGTGGTCAAGGCTTCCGCCACCGCCGCCGGCCAGTAAATTGTCCAATCCCCCGGCCTCCTCCCTCATGAAACACCTCCCCAACATCGTCGGAGCCCTGCTGGGGTTGGCCTTCATCGCCTTCGGTCTCATGTATTTTCTGAAAATGATGCCGGACCAACCGCCGCCACCGCCAGACTCCGCAGCGGCGAAATTCATGGGAGCATTCGTGCCCACCGGCTATCTCGATTTTGTCAAAGTCCTAGAAATCCTCGGCGGATTGCTGGTCGCCATTCCCCGCACGCGGAATTTTGGATTGCTGGTCCTGGGGCCGATCCTCGTCAACATCCTGGCCTTCCATATTTTCATCACCAAAGGCGCGGGACTGTATGATCCTCCGCTCATCGTCCTGTCGGTCATGGCCGCCTACCTGCTCTGGTGCGGTCGCAAGGCGTTTGCGGGATTACTGCGCTGAATCCGCCACCGGGGCCGCGGGCAATTCCGGGGCCTCGATCTTCCAGGCTGCGTCCGAGAGCGTCGTCTCCGAGAAATCGAACTGGTCGTTTTCCAATTGCAGCTTGGGGGCTGCCGCTGGCGTCGGCACGCTGGCGGTGGTGGGTGCAGGCGCGGTGGGTGGTGTCTCCTGTCGGCGCCAACAAAGCACGCCGAGGACGAGATTAGCCAGCACCGAGAGGCCGAGGAACCAGCGGAGCGATTTCATGGATGGGCGGCGGCGGGCTTGGTGGCGGCCTTGGGGCGGACGATGGTGAAGAAGATCTGGCGCTTGCTGTATTTTGGTATTTTACAATCCGTCTCCAGACTGATGATGCCCAGCTCCGGAAGGGCCGTGGTCTTGGGCGTGAGGATCAGGTCATAAACGCGGCCTTTTTCGATCTCCTTCATTTCCACGGCCATGTTCTCGCGGGAGGAGATGTATTTTAAAATGTTGATGGGATCCGGTCCTTGGATATTAACGCGGATGGTCTTGGGATCGGGCGGATCATTCAGTGTCCAGGTGCAGATGTTCGGCGTGACTTCGTAAAGCCGGGGCACGCTTACGGTGGCGTCGAGCTGGATGCTTTCGTGCGCAGGGTCGTTGGTCGTGAGCGTGGTTGGCTTGTAGGATTCGCCCTCCACCGACCCAATCTTCATGATCACCTTCACCTCGCCGGATTCCCCAGCCGCATATTCCGACCTCGCCGACGACGCCTCCAGGCATCCGCAGGAAACTTCGATCTTGGTGATGCGCACCGGCTTATTCCCGGTGATTTTAAACTTGTAAACAAACTCCGCCGATTCATCCCCCAATGCCGCCGCCTTCGTCAACGCCGTGGTCTCAAATTCAATGCCCGCCCGCGCCGCCAGCGGAGCACCGGACAGCACGGCAAAAGCAAACCAGCGCAGGGCGCGTGCAGGGGAGGGGAGGAGAGTTTTCACAGATTCCAATGTCTGCGAGGGAGCCGTGGAAACAAGAAAAATGTTTGGCGATCATCGATGCTGTTGGTTCCACTGCAGGCAGTCGGCGTAGGGGAGGGTGCCGCCGAAGAGGTCGAGGGCGCTGCCG
>CALQSQ010000064.1 GCA_943333275.1 Akkermansia muciniphila | reverse complement strand
GGGGTGCCGGGCGGGCAACTCTACATGCACGGGCTTTGCGTCCGACGGAGCGCGGATTTGGAATCCGCCCCACTGGATGGGTGCTTTGTGCTGCGGGGCGGATTGAAAATCCGCGCTCCTCAAGGCCCCACTTTCCCGAGCTCCACCAGCGTGGACAGCACGCCCGTGGCGATGTCGATCTTGAAGATCGTCCCCGCGTTCTTCTTCCCGCCGCGCGAAGTGGTGCCGAGGAATGCGCCGTGGCCGTCGCTGACCAACGGTGCGTTGGGGCCATATCCCTTGTGATGGGATTGCTTCTCATCGAACTCCACCAGCGTGGTGAGCGCCCCGCTGGCGATGTCCACTTTGAAGAGAGTGCCTGCGTCATCCCTTCCCCCCAGCGGAGTGCTTCCCCACAGGAAACCGTGTCCGTCGCTGACCAGTGCCGTTTGAGGATTCGTACCGAGGTTGCTTCCTTTCTCGCCGGTGAACTCCACTACCGTCGTGAGGGCGCCCGTGGTGGCATTCACCTTGAAGAGGGTCCCGGTTCCCTTCCCACCTTGGGAACACGTTCCCCACAGGAAGCCCGCCCCGTCACTGACCAGACTCCCCCTCGGCCGTTCGCCTCCCTTGCCTGTGGTGAACTCCATAACGCTCGTCAGTTCCCCGGTGGTGGCATTCACCCTGAAGACGGTTCCGCATTGCTGTGCCCCACCAAAGAGATTTGTCCCCCACCAGGAACCGTGGCCATCGTTGACCAGCGCGTCGGTTGGCCCAAGCGGGCCGCCGCGAGGATCAGGTAAGGCGGGGAATTCCACGACGGTGGTGAGCACGCCCGTGGTGGGGTGGAACTTGAAGATCGTCCCCAAGTCATTGGTTCCTCCCCCCCAAGTGCTCCCCCAGAAAACCCCGCTACCAGCAGGGGCCAGCGTGGCATGGGGACTCCTCCCCAAGTGGGGACCGGTGTTACCCGAGAACCGTACCAAGGTCGTGAGCACCCCCGTTGCGGCGTTGATCTTGTAGAGCGTGCCGTAATCTGGCTCCTTCCCAATCCGGAGGGTGACCCCCAGCAGGGAGTCCACGCCATTAGAAACCAAGCCTCCCACGGGATTGAGTCCAACAGGAGGGGACGCATTAGTGCGGAAGGTGTTGACGCGTTTCCAGTCCGAGCCATCCGCCTTCATCTTGTAGAGGTAACCTGGCATGTCGTCGCTGTCAGAGGTAACGCCCCAGTAGTAGCCATCCGGCCCCAGTGCCAGCGCCCCAACGCTCGGATGGGATCTGTCCCGGTATTTCCCCGTCCAGTCCTCCTTGAGATTCTCCCAGCCTCCGTGGAGCAGGTGCCATCCGAGGAGGAACGCCAGCGCGCCGATGAGGACGATGGCGAGGGTCTTGAGGAGGGCGGGTTTCATGGGGGGGAGATTTAGTCCGGCAGGCGCGTGATCAGCAACACAAATGTTGAGACCTTGGGTCATGCGCGTGGGTTCCGGCGTAAAGGGACCGGCGTAAAGGGATAGGCAATTTACTGGTGCAGATCGGTGCAGATCAGATCAGTAAGATAGTCGGCGACAGGGTGCGGCATGAAGGTTGGATTTATATAGGAGGGGGCGTTCGGCTTGGCAAGCATTCCATGAAAGAAGGCTGAAGCCCGTACATGTGTGAAGGAGAGTTGGGGGAGGATGGTCTTCAGGCGAGTTGGCGTGGCGTAGGGTGGCCCTGCCAGAGGAGGAGCACGGGAGGATTTGGGCATTTCCCGGTTCGGGCGCTGTCAGAAGGGCCGAACAGCCTGTAGTGGAAGGGTAGGAAGCCTATAGGAGGTGCCATGGGAGTCTATAGGAGAGGCCGAGAGAGCCTATAGGAGTGGCGGGGGAAGCCTATAGGAGAGGTGGAGGGAGTTTATGGGAGAGTAGGAAGGGATCTATAGGAGAGACTGGGAGAGTCCATGGGAAAGTAGCAGGGGGTCTATAGGAAAGGAGTAGGGAGTGCATGGGAGAGGCGGAGAAAGCCTGGAGGAGAGGCGTGGGGAGCCCATAGGAGAGGCTGGGAAAGCCTATAGAAGAGGTGTGGGGAGCCTATGGGGTGAGTGCAGAAATCCTTCAGGGGGAGTGCGGGGAGTGTGTGCGTTGATTTGCAAGTTTCATGCCAGAGAGCGGAAAAGAAAAATAGAAAACTTTCTGAAAGATTGAAACAAATTTCGGAGAAATGTTTAGAATCTTATGGAGTGTTTCCTTGCGATTGGGGAATGTTCCTTAAACCACAACCCAAAACACCTGTAACCATGCAACCGAAACTGATCATTAAATTCGAAATCCTGCCCCTGCCTGAATTCCTGGCCAAGGCGGAGCTAATCAATAATTCCCTGGCGTCGAATTCCAATTTCATGGGGCCGTGGCCGGCCCCGCTGTCCGGGCCGGCGTCGTTGACGACGTTGTTCACGGCGTTCCAGACAGCCTTCAACAATGCATCCACGGGGGACGCGGTGAAGGTGGCGCTGCGGGATGCGGCGCGGCTGGCGCTGACGACCTACCTGAAAAAGCTGGCGCCGTATCTGGAACTGACAGCCAATGGGGATGTGTCCAAACTGCTGACAAGCGGCTATTCCCTGCGTAAGGATACGGCGCATACGGGAGGCGGAGCGGTGCCGCCGGTGCCGTCGGATTTCAAGGTGGTGCGGGGAGTGAGCGGGCAATTGATAGCGAAGGCGCGGAAGATTCGCGGTGTAAATGCCTATGAACCTCAAATAAACAGCGGGGACCCGAATGTGGAGGCGGACTGGCACCCGCTGCCGGTGGCGACTTCCTGCGCGAAGATCAAGATCGATGGTCTGACGCCGCTGACAAAAGTGTGGGTGCGCGTGCGCGGGGTGAACAGCCAGGGCCCGGGGCCGTGGACGGATCCGGCGGGGGAGACGGTGCTTTGAGGAGGGGGAGGGTAAAGGCCAAAGGCGAAAGGCTAAAGACTAAAGGCTGGAGATGGGGGATTGAAAATTGAGAATTGAAAATTGCAGAATGAAAATTGGGGATGGGGAGAAAGGGCGCGGCGACATTGCTGTCGCTGATGTCGGTAACGCGGAGCCTGATTTCCTGCCAAGGGAGTCAGGCTTCGCGGTTTTTTAGATGGGCGACAGGAATGTCGCCCCTCCGGGAGCGGGGGTTCAAATACCGGAGGCTCTGGCTGCGGTTATTTGGATTTCGACTTGGGCTTGGTCTTGGTGGGGGGCGCGGGCTGGCTGGGGGCGTTGGCCTGGCCGGTGAGTTGTTTGAAGAACTCGTCTCCCTTGGCGTGGTCCTCGGTGGTCATGTCCTTTTTGAGATTGGTGAGTTTCTCGGCGGCTTGTTTGCCGAGGTTGTCGTCGGCGGGGAGCATTTTGGTGCAGGCGAGGAGGAGTCCGTAGGCTTTGATGAAGTCCTTGGTCATGCCGCGGCCTTTTTCCATCATGTCGGCGAGTTGGAACATGGCGACGGGGGAGTTTTTCTTGGCGGCTTCGAGGTAGAGTTCGGAGGCGGCTTTGAAATTCTGGGGTCCGGCTTCGCCGCGTTCGTACATGTTGGCGAGCTGGAGCTGTGCGTTGACATCGCCGGCCTGGGCGGCGCGTTCGAACCAAGCCTGGGCGGCGACGGGGTCCTGCTGGAGTCCGGATTTGCCGGCGCGGTAGCGTTCGCCGAGGGCGAGCTGGGCGGCGGGGAGTCCGCCTTTGGCGGCGGTGTAGAAGAGATTGAGGGCTTCGGCTTCGTTCTTTTCCTTCACGCCGCGGCCATCCTCATTCATGAGGGCGAGGCGGTAGAGGGAGGAGGCCTGTCCGGCATCGGCTCCGAGTTTGTATTGCTCGGCGGCCTTGGCTTCGTCCTTGTCGACGCCCAGGCCATTTTCGTAAAAGAAGCCGATCTTGTTGTAGGCATCGGGGACTTTGAGGGCGGCGGCCTCGTTGTAGAGGGCGAGGGCCTTTTTGAGACTTTCGGTGGCCTTGGCCTGGTCGGCGGATTCGCCCTTGGATTTTTCGATGACGGCTTCGGTTTCGGCGATGATGCCGAGGTTGACCTTGGCACCGGTGGCCCCGGCTTCGACGGCCTTGGTGAACCACTTGCGGGCCTCCTCGAGATCGATCTTCACGCCCTGACCGGAGAGCATTTTGTTGCCGAGATAAACGATGGCGGGGAGGTAATGGTTCTCGGCGGCCTTGCGGAATCCGGCGAGGGCGGCTTCCTGGTTGTTGGCGCCCTCCTGGATGCGGGCGAGCAGGAAGGTGGCCTCGCTGGGTTCGGCCTCCTGGGCGCGCTGCAACCAGCGGACGGCCATTTCCGGATCCTTGGCGACGCCGACGCCCTCGAGGTACATTTCGCCCATGGTGATGCGGGCGCGGGCGTTGCCGGCATTGGCGGCATCCTCGATGAGGGCGACGGAGGTCTTGACGTCCTCGCCGGTGGCAAGCTTGAGCAGCCCGAGATTGCTGAGGGCGGAGGGCTGCCCGGCATCGGCGGCCTTTTTATACAGGGCCTTGGCTTCCTCAATGAGAGCACCGGGTTTGTCCTTGGGGGCTTCCAGGCCGCCATAGGCGTTCTGCAGGGCGAAGGCGTAGGCGAACTGCGCATCCTTGTCCCCGGCATCGGAGGCGGTCTTGATGACGGCGAGGGCGTCCTTGTCCTTGGCGTCCTTGATCAGCTTTTCCACGGCATCGTGGAAGGGAAGCGTCTTGGGGAGATCGGCATAATTGACGAACCGCGCGTGCAGGGAACTGGTCAGCAGGGAAAGGGCGATGACAGGCAGCGCGAGACGCGAAAGAAGATGGGAAATGCTCATGAGAGGGTGGGGGTGATATTTGCCGGGGGCGGCTGTATTAGCGCAAAAGCGCCTTGTTTAGCAAGCGGAGATTCGCCGGACTGGCCCCGAGCGAGCGGGCTCGGGCGCGGTCGGCTTCCGCGGCGTTGAATTCGCCCAGCATTGTATAGGCCAGGGCGCGATCACACAGCAGGGATACGGCGGGCGGATCCGTGGCGAGGCGCGGGGTGAGTTCATCGATGGCGGCGCGCAAGTCCTGCGCGCTGGCGGCGGCGTCCGTGGCCTGCGTGGCGCGGGCCCGGCGGATGAGCCAGGAGCTGCGGAATCGGCTGGCGGCCAGTTCCGCTTCGATGACGGGGAGGGCATCGCCGGTCTTGCCGGCCTCCAGCAGGGCATCGATCCAGGCATTGCGCAGAATGACGGCGCGGCTTCTTTCCCAGGCGGCCTTGAGGCCCGCGATGCTTTCGTCGATTTTCCCCAGCGCCTGCTGGGCTTCCGCGCGGAGCTGCCAGGTGTAGAGTTCGGGAAATTTCGTGTCCAGCGCCTGATCCAGGGCCTTGAGCGCGGCGTCCGGCTGGTGCATGGAAAGGAGGATTTCCCCCTCAAGCTGCCGGCAGCCCGGCAGCAGAAACTGGTGTTCCGCGGGCACATCCGCCAGTGCCGCGCGCAGCGTTTGCAGGGCTTCGGCGGGTTTGCCCGATTGGAAATCGATCTGGGCAATGCAGCGCTTGGCCGGGAGGTAGTCGGTCTTGAGCGCGAGGGCGGCGGCAAAGTCGGCGCGGCCTTTTTCCAGCTGGTTTATGGCCAGCAGTTCCACTCCCCGCTGGTAAAACAACTCGGCGACCTGCGGGGTGCGCTGGATCTGCTCATCCAGCTGGGCAATCGTCACCCCGGGCTCGTGGTGCGCCTGCAGGCCAGTGGTGAGTCCAACGATGAGCAGCAACCGACGCATGGTTTATTTGGCGAGAATGAGCTGGGGATGGAGGGTGAAATCCGAACTCTTGGGATCGTCATTCCATCCGCGGATCGCGAGGACATTTTTGCCCGCACGAAAATGTTTGGCCGCGCCTTCAAGCGACCAGTAGAGAAATTTACCATCGGCTTCATGGGGTGCGATGATCCTGGCCTCCGCGCCATTGCCGACCATGTTGGGACTGCGTGCGACTTCCATGCCGTTGATGTAGGCGATAAATCCATCATCGTAGCTGACCAGCAGTCCGAACTTGGTGAGGTCTTCGCTGCCGGTCAGGTTGAAGAGATGCCGGATGCGAAACTGCTTGTTGTCCTTGAGTTCGATCTTGGTGGCATCATCTCCATCGCCGTAGCCGAAACCGGCCTCGCCGACGCTCCAGACCGCGTCATCATATTCCGGATTCGCCCAGCCTTCGGTGCTGCCATCGACCATGTATTTCCATTTGTCGCCTCTGGGAATGATGTCGGTAAAGGCTTCGGGAGGGGTGGCTTCGCCATTTTTCTTCGTCTTGGGATCATCGCTGCCGGGAACATTCGGACCCTCGGCCCGGACGACCGTCACTGGCGGCATGGGCGGCGCGGGTTTGGGATGGGCGATTTTGGTGCGGGCGGGCACGCTGCCGCTTTTCCTGAGGGCGAAGGTATCGCTGACCTGTCCGGCGCTGTTGAGCATGATGGCCTGGAGGTTTTCGCCCTGCACGTTGATGAGGACGGATCCGTGCTCGAGAATGATTTTTTTCATGACGGGCATCGTGCCCATGCGGCTGAGGCTGGTGCCGGCATTGCCCGTGACCACGGCCACGAATCCTTCGTGGGGCTTGCGACCGGCGCTCTTGAGGTAGGCGCCATCGCCCTTGGGATCGCCATCGCCATCATCCAGCACGACGTTTTCCGCCACGGTGGGAGTGGCATACGCGCCGTCCAGCAGCATGGAGCGTTCGTAGATGTGGGAATGACCGCTGAGGATCAGGTCCACCCCGGCGGATTCCAGCAGCGGAATGAATTTCTCCCGCATGACGGCGGATTCATAGTCGCCTTCCGAATCGCTGTTATGGCTGCCCTTGGTGTAGGGAGGATGGTGCCAGTAGGCGATGAGCCACTGCGCCTGCGATTTTTCCAAATCCGCCTTCAACCACTCCATCATGGCATCGCCCAGGGGCGTCAGCGTGTGCGTCTTGGCCAGGCTTTCCTGGCAGGAATCCAGAACGACGCAATGGATCTGTCCAAAATCGTAGGAGTAATAAGCCTCGCGACCGCTCGCCACGCCCCCGGCCTCGCCCTTGGTGGGCAGGCGGTAGCAATCGTAGTAGGGACCTGTTCCTGCGAGCCCTCTGGAAGTGATGCCCTCATGGTTCCCCATGGCCGGCCAGCACACCACGTTGCGCAGCGTGTCCTGATACATTTCAAAAAAACGCCCCTGGAATTCCGCATCCAAACCCGACTGATAGGCCATGTCTCCGACGTGCAGAAACATATCGAGCGTGATTTTGTGCTGTTTGGTGAAATCCACCATGGCCTGATGCACCGCCGCCTGATTCGTGCCACCGGTGCCTCCATCGCCAGCCACCCAGATCCATGCGGGTGCCTCCGATCCAAAGACCGGCAGGGTGCGGAACGAGTAGTCCTCCGTGGCAGGGGTCAGACGGGTGTCTCCATCGAAGACGGCATAGAAATATTTCGTGGCCGGCTGCAGGCCGGTCAGCAGGGCCTCGTATTGCCGCGTGCCATCCGGCGCGCTGTGCAGCGGTTGCGTGCCCTCCGAACTTGGCCCGTCGTCCGCAAGACGTCGTGTCGCGATACCCTCCGGAGACTTCACCTCGGAGGTCAAACTGGCCGGATCCGTCCCCCAGCGGACAACCGGCCGGGCCTCCATGCGCTGACGCCAGAGCACCTGGATGGAACTGGGCGTGGCCAGTTGCAGATAGGGCTGGCGACTCAATTCCGGTGCCGGCGCGACCGACGCAAGATCGGCACTTTTGACCTGGTGGCAGGAGACGGTGCCAATGAGCAAGGTGGCGGGGAGCAGACGCCGGAGGATGGAGGGGAGGGAAGCCATGAAATGAAGGGTAGCCGGAAACGATACGGTAAATAAGACACAGGAGAACACAAGAATTGAAAAATTTCCGCGTAACCGCGAGCGTCCAGACGCTCCGGTCCCGGTCTGACCAGGCAGGAAAGGCGCATTTGCAAGGGCTCCAAGCCCTCAGGCCGGGCCTTCCCAACATTCACCCCTTTCCCTTTACAACCGGGGAAGTGCCCGTATTTTGCGCGTTCCCCCTCTCCCCGTTATCCCCACACATGCCCAAGGCCGAACTTACCCGAAATTTCTCTATCATCGCCCACATCGATCATGGCAAGACCACGTTGTCGGATCGCCTGCTGGAAACGACCTCCACCGTCAGCAAGCGCGAAATGCAGGCGCAGCTGCTCGATGGGATGGACCTGGAGCGCGAGCGCGGCATCACCATCAAGTGCCACCCGGTGACGATGAAGTATCAGGCGAGGGATGGGAAGATTTACAAGCTGAATCTGATCGATACTCCCGGGCACGTCGATTTTTCCTATGAGGTGAGCCGAAGTCTGGCGGCGTGCGAGGGGGCGCTGGTGCTGGTGGATGCGGCCCAGGGGGTGGAGGCGCAGACGGTGGCGAACCTGCACCTGGCCAATGCACAGAATCTGAGGATCATTCCGGTCATCAACAAGATCGATCTGCCCAGCGCGAACATTCCCGCCGTGAACAAACAGATCGAGGACATCCTGCAAATTCCGCACGAAGAGGCGATCCATGCGAGCGCGAAGATGGGCATTGGGATCGAGGACATTCTGGAGGCGGTGATTGAACGCGTGCCGCCGCCGGAGTATCCGGACGACGATATCCTGCGGGCGCTGGTGTTTGACTCGGTGTTCGATTCCTACCGCGGCGTCATCATGTATGTGCGGATTGTCAGCGGGACGATCACCAAGGGCACGGGGATCCGGCTGCTCTCCAGCAATGCCACGTATGACATCAAGGAGGTGGGAATTTTCACACCGAAGCAGGCGCGCTGTGAGAAGCTGGAGCCGGGGGATGTGGGATTCATCGTCGGCAACATGAAGACGAGCGCGGAGGTGAAGATCGGCGACACGCTCACGAACATTCACGGCGGCACCAAGGAGCCGCTGCCGGGGTTCAAGGAACTCCAGCCGATGGTTTTCAGCGGGGTTTATCCGGTGAGCACGGACGATTTCGAGCAGCTGAAACTGGCCATGGGCAAGCTGCAGATCAACGACTCCGCCTTCCGCTTCTCGCAGGAGTCGTCGGTGGCGCTGGGCTTTGGGTTCCGCTGTGGATTCCTGGGACTGCTGCACATGGAGATCGTGGTGGAGCGGCTGCGGCGCGAATACCAGATGGACATCATTTCCACGTATCCGAGCGTCGTTTACGAAATCCTGCTGAGCAATGGCACGGAGATGAAGATCGACAATCCCTCGTTCATGCCCGACCCCGGAACGATTGAGGAAATCCGCGAACCGATTGTCAAAATCTTCATCCTCATTCCCAACGAATACATCGGCGACATCATGGGCCTGGTGATGGACAAGCGCGGTCAGGTGGAGAACACCGAAACGCTGGATAACAATCGCGTCATGCTCACCTGCGTGCTCCCGCTGAACGAAATCCTCGTCGATTTCAACGACAAGCTCAAGAGTCTCACACGTGGTTACGGTTCCATGGACTACGAGCATGCCGGCTACCGCGCGGATGATCTGGTGAAGATGGACATCCTCATCGCCCAGGAACCCGTGGACGCTTTCAGCACGATTGTGCACCGCACCAAGGCCGAAAGCCGGGGCCGGGCTCTGGCCAAGAAGCTCATCGAAGTCATTCCCTCGCAGCTTTTCAGCGTGGCCATCCAGGCAGCCATCGGCGGCAAGATCATCGCCCGCGAAACCATCAGCGCCCTGCGCAAGGATGTTACCGCCAAGTGTTACGGCGGCGACATCAGCCGGAAACGCAAGCTGCTGGAAAAGCAGAAGGAAGGCAAGAAACGCATGAAGGCCTTCGGGAAAATCAACATCCCGCAGGAAGCGTTCATTGATGTGCTGAAGTCCTCGGACTAGTCGCGGAGACCGAATCAAAGAGGCGGGGAAGGGGATTCCCCTCCGACGAGCCGATCAGCTACCAAGCGCAAGGCGGAGACCGCTCGGGCAAGATCGGATTCGGTGATTTGCAAGGCGTCGAACCATTGCAGGTAGGCGCGCCTTTCGAGCAATTGGGAAGCTTGGATGGCAAATTCATGGAATCGGGCGGCTTCAGCCCGTGCCTCCTGGATGAATGTGCAGGTTTCGAATCCCTCGGGGCTGCGCTGCGGGGTGATGCGGAATTTCTCCGGGAGGAGAAATCCGGATCCTCTCGTCGTTCCCCAGACGTCCTCGGCCTGCCTGCCTCGAAGGAGCAGCGTGACCGGGAGGGAGGAGTTGTTGGGCTTGCACGCGGAGGTGCAGGCTTTGACGATTTCCTCAGCGGTGTGGATGGCGGATTTGGCGCTTAGCTTTGCCTGCAAGGGGCTGATTTCCGGGGCGAGCAGGGCCAGTTCCTGGGACTGTCGATCCCCGCAAACCATGCGCAGCCAATCGGGCAAAAGCAGCGGCACGGCGTCGGCTCCGGGAAATCTTAGTGGTCCGGAAAAGGCGCACAAGCCGCTGGCGATCAATCGATTCGGCATGTTTTCCACATCGCGAGGCTCGACTTTCCAGCGCCGGATGGCCTCCTCTTCCAGTCGCTGGGGATCGAAGAGCAGAACGGCCTGCGCCCCCTGCGAGACGGCTTCGAGGGTAAGGGCGAGATTGTAGGGGGCGGTGACGCTGTGTCCAAGGGCTGGGTCCGGAAGTGGGCAGACACAAATGACAGGGGAGGCGGGTAAATCGGATTTCAATTTTCCCAACAACTGCTGGGCCAATCCCCCGCCTGTGCCCCCCTCGAGCGAGTGCAGCAAAAACACACCCGACACCCCGCCCACGTCCTGGGCCTGACGGGCGAGCAGTTTCGAGACTGTTTCGACCAGGGCCCGCGAACCGGCATGACGGGCCCCGGCAAACACATTGCCGATGGCCTGCTCGCCAAAACAGAATGCGGCGGGATGGTAGAGGTCGCTGCCAGCCATCGCGATGGTCTGCAGGCTGGATTGATCAAGGTCGGCAAAGATGGCCCGCGGCACATATTTGTCCGGCTCGGTGATCTGCGGAACCCTGCGGAAAAACCCCTGCCAGTTGCCGGTGGGTGAACCGTGAAGGGCCTGTCCGTTTTCGGGCAAAATCCCATGATCCCGACACAACCCTTTCCACCAAGCCTCAGCCATGCGGCAGCCAGCCGTGCCCAGCCCGATGACACAATAGCCCGCTGGAATCAAATCGACGTTCGTAGGGGCCGGGGCGGGGGGGAGGGTGCCGGGCGACCAGGAGGGGGTAACCTGCCAGCTCAACGTGAATCTGGTTTTAGCTCCGAATGGCATGGAAGAATGGTAACCAAGGCGCTGGATTCTCGGCAGCTGGGCTTTTTTCCATTGGGAAATTTCGGCGGAGTAGGTCTCCACGGATTGAAAGAGCAGCAGTTCAGCGTTCACAGTATCCTCGAGCCCCAGACTGACCCGGATCCTTTCCATCGATTCGATCAACTGCGTCCGGGCCTTCATGAGCGCGGCATCCCCGGAGGACTGTGCGGCCTTTAGCAGCCACTCGCACCATTGGAGCAGAGAGGAGGTGTGATGCTGGGGCTTGGAGCGGCGCTGCCGGGTCGCTTCCCAGGCTTGAAAGGCGGCGGCCGTGTATTTGGTTCCTTCGAGAGTGCGGGCTTTCCCTTGCGATCCCTTGAGTAGTTCGGTTTCCGAAGCTCCGGTTGCCTCGGCAATGCGGGCGGCCAGCTTGGGGGTCAGACGCAGTTTCCCGCCTTCAATAGCCTGGATGGTCGGCATGGAGACGCCGACCAATTCGGCGAAAGCCGTCTGAGAAAGGCCGCCGGCAGCTGCCCGGATCTCGCGCAGGGGATGGTAGAATTTGGGCGGACGGGGCATGAATGGTGAAGTCTAGCATAGTAATACGCAACGGGAAAGCGGAAAGTACCCAGGCCGTAACATAGTCGGCTGCAAGCCGATGCTTCCGGGCGGCTGCTTTGTTGCATATGATTATGCAACGCTGACTACTTCAAACTTTGCCGCGTTTTTGGTAGCGCACCAATTCGCGCTCCATTTCCCGGTTGTGAGCCTTCTTCTTGAGGTCCTCCCGGTTGTCGCTCTGGTTCTTGCCCTTACCCACACCGAGTTCCACTTTCACTTTCGACCCCTTCCAATACATGCGCAGGGCCACCAGCGTCAGGCCTTTGATTTGCACGGCTCCATAGAGTTTGTGGATTTCGGACCGGTGGAGGAGCAATTTCCGAATCCGCTTGGGATCGTGCTGTTCGAAACTGGCCTTGGCATAGGGCTGAATGTCGCAGCCGTAGAGCAGGCACTGTCCGTTTTCGATACGGGCAAAGGCATCACGGAGGTTGATTTTCCCATCCCGGATCGACTTGACCTCGGTGCCTTTCAAGGACACGCCCGCTTCGAGACGTTCGCTGATGATGTAATCTCGCAACGCCTGCTTGTTGGTGGTGATTTCAGCATTGGGGGCTGCCATGGGAGGAGGTCAATCGGGTCACAAACGGAGTTCAAGGCAGCATGGAGCCTGCGGATTCAAGGCTGCGGCTGACGGATCGGGGGGCGCGGGAGATGCGGGGAATCCCGCCTTACTCCATGTCGTTCACGCTTTGCGCCGTGATCTTGCCCTCGATGATTTCAATGAGGGCGATGTCCCCCTGGCCGAGGCGGGTTCCGTGGGAGGCCACGTTGATGAGTGGCGCACGGCCTTGGTTGAGTTGGCGCACCCGGCGGGAGACCAGGTTAATCAACAGGGGGGGATGGGAAATCACTTTGGCTGCTTTATCGATCAATTCGCTCTTCATGGAACCTGGGGTCTTGGGAAAGTTGTTTGGCCGCACGCTGGTGCCTCCCGGGATTGGGATCACATGATTGGCTGGCGTGGTTGCTGACATGGCGGATGGCTGGGGATTTTCCCCGGCGTTGGAGAGAAAGGAGAACCGAATCGCAGGGGAGACGGTGCTTAACATAACCGCCACAAAGCGCAAGCGAATTTCCGGAGTGGAAAAAGGCGGGGCATCGGAGCCCCGGCCGCCCTGTTCGCGGAGAACGGATGGCGGCCCAGGATGCGTTCTCGCTTGACGCTTCGGAGACTTGCTGATTAAAGCCATCCAGCCCTCCATGGCCAAAGATCACCCTTCTCCTGTGTCACTTATGAAATATTCGTTGTCTGCCTGCCTCCTTCTCGCCCTCAGTTTGACCACGGGGTGCAAGCCAGCCGGTTCCTCCAATGAAGCCTCGGGCAAAAAAAAGGTGGCCTTTGTAAGCAATGGCGTGGCCTCGTTCTGGACCATCGCCGCCTCGGGGGTCAAGGCAGCGGGGGAGAAATTCGGGGTCGATGCCCAGACGCTCATGCCGACTCAGGGGATCGTGGACCAGAAACGGATCATTGAGGACCTGCTCTCCAAGGGGATCGATGGCATTTCGGTAAGTCCGATCGACCCCGCCAACCAGACCGACATCCTCAATACGGCGGCCAAACGCACCAAGCTCATCACCAACGATTCCGATGCCCCGGCCAGCGAGCGCCTTGTTTACATCGGCATGGACAATTACAAGGCGGGCCGGCTCTGTGGCGAACTGGTGCGCGAAGCCATGCCCAGTGGGGGATCGGTGATGCTTTATATCGGTCGGCTGGAGCAGGACAACGCCAAGAGCCGCCGGCAGGGTTGTATCGATGGCATGCTGGGGCGCTCCGAGGATCCGAAACGTTTTGATCCGCCGAATGATGTGATTGAGGAGGCGGGATTTAAAATCCTGGGCACGCTCACGGACAATTTTGACCAGGCCAAAGCCAAGGCCAATGTCGAGGACACTCTGTCCAGGTATCCTGAGGTGGGCGGGCTGGTCGGCTTGTTTGTTTATAATCCGCCGCTGATCATGGAGGTCCTCAGCCAGGCCAACAAACTGGGCCAGATCAAAGTCGTGGCCTTCGATGAGGACGACAAGACCCTCAAGGCGATCCAGGAAGGGCACATCCATTCCACGGTGGTCCAAAATCCTTATATGTATGGGTATAAATCGGTCGAAGTGCTCTCGGAACTGGCGAAGGGAAATGTCTCGGTTATTCCTGCTAACAAGATGATCGACATCCCGGCGCGCCAGATTCGCAAGGCGGATGTGGATGCCTTCTGGGCTGATCTCAAGGCCAAGCTTGGCAAATAGCCTGCGCGCTGAATGGTTGCCGATTGATCCCATGAAGAAAGCACTCGGCATTTCCATTCTCTTGGTGATCGTCTGTATCGCCACGGCGATGGCGAGCGAGAGTTTTCTCAGCAGTTACAATCTGGAAAATCTGATCCGCCGGACCGCCCTGTTGGGTATCATCAGCATTGGTGTGGGGTTTGTGATTGTCACGGGGGGCATCGATTTGTCGATCGGCTCCGTCATCTGCCTGGTCGGTTGCGGGCTGCCCTGGTTGCTGACCACGCAGCACTGGTCGCTGCCGGCGGCGTTGGTTGTGTCGCTGGTTGTTCCCATGCTGATTGGCCTGTTTCACGGCCTGATCATTACCAAACTCCGCATCCAGTCCTTCGTGGTCACGCTCTGCGGACTGCTGCTGTATCGCGGTGTTTCCCGGGGTTTTACCAATGACCAGACGGTGGGATTTGGCACGGGATTTGACGGGTTGCGCGCGCTGGCCACGGGTCAGATCAGCCTTCCCTTTATTGAGGGATTCAAACTCCCCGCGCCCTGCGTCTTCCTGGTGGTCATCGCCATCGCCAGCGCGGTTTTTTTAAACTATAGCGTTTATGGCCGCTACCTCTTTGCCCTGGGGCGCAATGAACAGGCGGCCCGATTCAGCGGCATCAATACGGGGCGCATGACGATCCTGGCCTATGTGATTTGTTCCGCGCTCGCTGGTTTCGGCGGCCTGCTTTTCGTGCTGGATGTCAATTCGGCGCAACCGGCGGACTTCGGAAATTTCTACGAATCCTACGCCATCGCCGCAGCGGTGCTGGGCGGTTGCAGTCTGCGGGGTGGGGAGGCCAGCATTCTCGGCGTGATCGTCGGGGCGGCCCTGATACAAGTCTTGCGCAACATGATCACCCTGACCACCAACCACCAGAACATGGAATTCGCCATCATCGCCATCGTGCTGCTCGTGGGCGTGATCTCCGATGAACTCATGAAACGCTGGCTCGTCCGGCGTCGGATGGCCCGTGATTTGCAGTAGAAAGTTCTCCGTTCAAACTTATGTCCCTCAACAAAAATCAAATCCAACTTATCGCCAGTGGTGATCTCCGATTGTCCGCAAACCAAGTCTGCTGGCCTGCCCAGCAAACCATGGAGGCGGCGCTGGGCAAGGCAATCAAGGCGGAGGGGTTTGAAATCGTGCGGGGGCATCCGGTGGACAAGGCCTCCAAACACGGATTCATTGCCAGCCAGCGGCAGGGGATGGAAATTTTCCGCAACCTGGATCCCAAAGCGCCACTCATTGTTGCGGAGGCCGTCTGGCAATATTCCCACCACGTTCTCGCAGGGCTGACCACGCATCGCGGGCCGATCCTCACGGTCGCCAACTGGAGCGGTCAATGGCCAGGGCTCGTTGGCATGCTGAATCTGAACGGATCGCTCACCAAGGCGGGGGTGAAATATTCCACGCTCTGGAGTGAGGATTTTAAGGATGATTTCTTCCTCCAGAAACTCCGTGAGTGGCTCAAGCACGGTCGCATCCGACATGATCTCTCCCATGTGCAGCCGTTGGAGGGAATCAGCCTTCCCGCTAAGGCTTTGAAATTGGGCAGACAAATTGCCCGGCAGTTGCAATCCGAGAAGGCGATCATGGGGGTCTTTGATGAAGGCTGCATGGGAATGTTTAACGCGATCATTCCCGATCACGCTCTGCATGCCTGCGGCGTCTTCAAGGAGCGTCTCAGCCAGTCGGCTCTCTACGCGGAGACCCTGGTTGTCTCCGATTCCGAGGCCGATGCTGTTTACGACTGGCTGGTAAAACGAGGCATGAAATTTCATATGGGAACCACGGAAGCCTCTGATCTTACGCGCGCGCAGATCCAGCTTCAATGCAAGATGTATGTGGCTGCGGTGCGTCTGGCGGATGATTTCGGGTGCGATACCATTGGCATCCAATACCAGCAGGGACTCAAGGATCTCCTGCCCGCCAGCGATCTGGTCGAGGGGACTCTCAACAACGCCGACCGGCCTTCGGTGAAATCGCGCGATGGCAAACGCGTGCTTTTCAAAGGTGAACCCCTCCCGCATTTCAATGAGGTGGATGAATGCGCCGGACTTGATGGGCTGCTGACCTATCGCATCCACAAAGCCCTCGGCCAGCCGGTCGAGAATACCCTGCACGACGTGCGCTGGGGTGATCCGTATGGAGATGACTACGTCTGGGTGTTCCTCATCAGCGGAGCAGCACCTCCGGCGCATTTTATCGGCGGATGGAAAGGGGCCGAGGGATTCCGCCAGCCGGCCATGTATTTCCCCAAGGGTGGGTCGACGCTGCGCGGCAACAGCAAGCCCGGCGAGATCGTATGGTCTCGCATTTACGTCGAAGATGAATCTCTCCACATGGACATCGGCCGCGGAGCTGTGGTCAGCCTGCCGCAGGAGGAAACGGAACGCCGCTGGCTGCTTTCCACACCCCAGTGGCCGATCATGCATGCCGTCACTTACGGCGTGAACCGGGACCAACTCATGGCCAAACACAAGGCCAACCACATCCAGGTGGCCTACGCCGGCGATGCCGCAAGCGCCGACGCCTGCCTCCTGACCAAGGCTGCCGCCGCCCGGGCCCTGGGCATGAGCGTGAATATCTGCGGGAAAAAATCCAGGACTGAATCCTGGTGATCGATTTGCGGCAGTTTTTTTGCCGAAATGACTCAATTACCAACTTTTCACTGGTCGCACCGTCGCATCCATTCTATGTCGCCGGGTGGAAGCCGACGACACCCCTACCGCAGACCCCTACACCCCCATCGAGATCCGTTGCTACTTTGTGCGCAAGCGGAACTGTCTGGCGGTGCGAGGACAATTTGCCCCCCTCTTTGTGGACTATTACCTGCATCTGGCCAACAATCATCTGCAGGTCACGCAGTTTCAGGACGGGATTCTCAAGGATGGACTGGTGGCGCTGACGCTTCATCTGGCCTCCAGACCCTGGAAGGAGCATCACGCCTGGACGATCCATTTCCAGCGCCCCATGGTGAATCTGTTTCTTTGCGGCGACAATACGACTTCGAAGGTCGTCGGACGGACGTTTGACCGGGACGTGAAGGACGTGCAGCGAAACATGTTTTTCTCGCAGGTGATCGAATCGCATTCCCACGAACCACGCACCAGTGCCGTGGAATTTGAAGGTAATAATGTTTTCCGGGCGGCGGAGCAGTTTTACCTGCAGAGCGAGCAAAGGCTGGGGCGGATTTTCGACTACGGCGATGAGGATTACGTGATGCTGAGTGCACAACCCCAGTGCGATGAGGAGTGGCTGGACAGTCTTACGGCGGAGGACGCACGCAACATGGACAAGACCGAGGAGCTGAGTCTTTTGGAAACGCGCGTTTACCACTTTGAATGCGGCTGCAGCGAGCCTCGCATCTGGGAGGTGCTGGCCCCCCACTGCACGAACGGGGCGGCGGATTTGTTTGAAAATGAGGAGCAACTCCAGGTGAGTTGCCGTCGTTGCGGAGCGCAGTATCGCATCCTTCGCGAGCAGTTCGAGGCATACCTGGAAAGCCGCACTGCCAGGCGAACCAGGGATTAACTGACGTCATCGGACAGGCTGGGGGATGTGGATCTTTGCGTGCCCGTCCCGTAATTTTTCTCCCTCCGCAACCATTCAGTTGCATCACCCATTTCTCCATCTCTTACTCTCTCATTCCCCTATTTACCCCACCTCATGAATCTCGATTACCTGACCCGCATCGCCACCGAACTGAAGATCAAAGTCACCCAGGTCCATGCCACGGCCACGCTGATCTCGGAGGGTGGGACGGTGCCCTTTATAGCGCGGTATCGGAAGGAAGTGACGGGGGAGTTGGATGAGGTGCAGATCACCACGGTGCGGGATCGACTCCTCCAGTTTGCCGAGGTTGATGCCCGGCGCGAGGCGATCATTAAATCCCTCGAGGAACGCAAGCTCATGACCGATGTGCTGCGCGCCGCCATCGACAAGGCCACCACGCTCACGCAACTGGAGGATGCATTCGCTCCCTACCGCCCGAAACGCCGGACCCGCGCGACCATCGCCGCCGAAAAAGGTCTCACGCCACTTGCTGATTGGATCCAGGCCAATGCCGCCAATCCGATCGCCGATCCCAAAGCTGAGGCGGCCGGCTATGTCAATGCGGGGAACGAGGGTGTCACGGACGAAACTATCGTCAAAAGTGTGGACGATGCGCTTTCGGGAGCACGCGATATCCTTGCGGAACGCGCCAGCGATGCCGCGGAAATCAGAATGGCCCTGCGGCAAATTTACGAAAACGAAGCCACTATTTCCTCCAAGGTCCTCACGGGCAAGGAGACCGATGCTGAGGCCGCCAAATTTCGCGATTACTTTGACTGGTCGGAGTCGCTCAAGGCCATTCCCAGCCATCGCTTGCTGGCGATCCGGCGTGGTGAGAAGGATGGATTCCTGCTCATGCGCATTACGATTCCGGAGGATCGGGGCATTGCGGTGGTGCAGCGATTGTTTGCGGTAGGTAGCGGGAAATGCGCCGAGCAGATGAGCCTTGCCGCAGCGGACAGTTGCAAGCGACTGCTCTTTCCGAGCATGGAAACCGAGAGCCGCCTAAATTCCAAGAAACGCGCCGATGTCGAAGCGGTCCGGGTTTTTTCAGAAAATTTAAAGGATTTGATGCTCGCTCCGGCCCTCGGTGAGAAGCGCGTACTGGCCATTGATCCCGGATTTCGCACCGGTTGCAAGGTGGTGGTGCTGACCGCCCAGGGGGCACTGGTTCACAACGATGTCATCTACCCCACCACGGGACAGACCCAGATGGTGGAGGCCGCACGGACGCTGCTCAATCTCATCGCCCAGCACAAGATAGAGGCGATTGCCATCGGAAATGGAACTGCCGGACGCGAAACCGAGGCATTCGTGCGCAAGATTGCTCCACAGATGACCGTCATCATGGTGAATGAATCCGGGGCCTCGATCTATTCGGCCTCCGAGGCTGCGCGGGAGGAATTCCCGACGCACGATCTCACGGTGCGGGGAGCTGTTTCCATCGGTCGTCGTCTCATGGATCCCCTGGCGGAGTTGGTAAAAATCGACCCGAAATCCATAGGTGTCGGCCAATACCAGCATGATGTGGATCAAACGCTGCTCAAGAACACGCTGGATGATTCCGTCATTTCCTGCGTGAACAACGTGGGGGTCGAAGTCAATACTGCCAGCAAACAACTGCTCAGTTACGTTTCCGGACTCAACAAATCCATTGCTGAAAATGTCGTTCTGCACCGCACGGAAAAAGGCCCGTTCAAAAGCCGCAGGGATCTGCTCAAAGTGACGCGCCTGGGTGACAAAGCGTTTGAGCAGGCTGCAGGATTTCTGCGAATTCGTGGTGCGGAGAACCCTCTGGATGCCAGTGCCGTCCACCCTGAACGGTATGCCGTCGTGGAAAAAATGGCCGCTGATCTTGGCTGCAAAGTTCAGGATCTGATCACCGACGAAAAACGCCGCCAGGCCATCGACCTTCGCAAGTACGTCAGCGAATCCGTCGGCCTGCCCACACTGCAGGATATTGTCTCGGAACTCGCCAAACCCGGACGCGATCCGCGGAAAAAATTCGAGATGTTCTCCTTCCTCGCCGGGGTGGACAAACCCACTGATCTGACCGTTGGCATGAAGTTGCCGGGTATCGTCACGAACGTGGCGGCATTCGGGGCCTTTGTGGACATCGGTGTGCATCAGGACGGACTCGTGCACATCAGCCAGATGTCCGACAATTTCGTAAAGAATCCCGCCGAGGTTCTCAAGGTGCAACAGCAGGTCATGGCTACGGTCATCGGACTGGATCTGGATCGCAATCGTATCAGCCTCTCGCTGAAGACGAATCCGGATTTCGAAGGCGTCGGCAGCAAATCATCCGGCGGACCGGACGCCCGCCGCACCAGCCCAGGCCCCCGCAATGCCCCGGCGCGCCCCTCTCCCACTGGCGGAGGCATGGGCGGAGGCGACTGGTTCAGTCAGGCCGTGCAGAAGGGCAAAAAATAACCTTTCATCCATCACCAACCACACACCATTCCCATGATCACTCCAGAACCCATTGGCTCGCACATTTCCTCCTGGGGCGAAGGACCCCTCTGGTACGGCAACCGTCTCCTCTATGTGGACATTGAAGCCCACAAAATCCTTTCCTTTGATCCGATTTCAGGCAGCGAAACCATTTGGGATGTCGGCCAGCGTGTGGGCACGGTGGTGCCGCGCGCCAGCGGCGGACTCATCTGGGCGGGAGATCACGGCATTTTTGCCATGGATGAAACGACGGGCCAGAGCACTCTGATTGTCGATCCCGAATCCGACATTCCCCACAACCGATTCAACGATGGCAAATGCGATCCCTCCGGCCGCCTCTGGGTCGGCAGCATGGATCTGCGCAGCCCACGCCAGGCCACCGGAGCACTCTGGTGCCTGCATGCCGATCATCATGTGGAGAAGAAATATTCTCCCGCCACCGTTTCCAATGGTCTTGTCTGGACCAAAAATGCGCAAACGATGTATTACATCGACAGCCCGCGCAAAAAGGTCATCGCCTTTGATTTCGACAACGCCAGTGGCACCCTCAGCAACGAACGCTGCCTCTGGGACACTGCCAATGAATCCGGCGTGCCTGATGGCATGACCATTGATTCAGAAGATAGCCTCTGGATTGCCTTCTGCCACGGCGGCAGGGTCGTTTGTTTCGATCCCGGATCCCAAAAAATAGAGGAGCAAATCCATTTCCCCTGCTCGGAGACCACCGCCTGCTGGTTCGGCGGTGCTGACGGACGCGATCTCTTCGTGACTACCGGTATCAAGGAGGGGAAGGACGAGCCATTCGCCGGCAGGCTTTTCGTTTGTCGTCCAGGTGCCATCGGTGCCCCAGGCACCGCTTTCGCTGGTTAAGGGTAATCTCAGCGGTGGAGAAGATTCGGCGCATTTTGTTGGGGGTAACGGTTTGAGCTGCAGCGATTACCTTGATCCCCCGTTCCACAAATTTTCCAACGTTATCTGCCCTGATCCTGGAGTGGCGTTAAAAAATTAACGCAAAGTTTCTTGCATTCGGCGAATGATGCGTTAAAAAAGTAACGCACCACTAACCCTGAACTGTATGATGCCTGATCCCTCCGAACTCTCCCGCCGCGAACGTCAGATCATGGACGTCCTTTTCTCCCGTGGTGAAGCCACGGTCAATCAGATCGCCGAGGCCCTCCCGGATCCTCCCACCGCCATGGCCGTGCGGCGCATGATGCACATCCTTGAGGAGAAAGGCTACTTGCGACGACGCGAGCAGGGGCGTGAAGTGGTCTATGCTCCCAAGGAATCGCGGGACAATGCGGGGCGCTCGGCGTTCGCCAGGGTCTTGGAAACATTCTTCGGCGGATCCTTGGAGGAGGCCCTGACTGCGCATCTGATGGCGCGCAAGGACGGTGTCTCCAGCGACGAGAGGGAGCGGTTGGTGGAGCTTATCAAACAAACAGAAATGGAGGGGCGATAAGATGAATCGTATGCTCATTCTAGGGCTGGGCCTGCTGGGTGCCGCCATGCCTCTGGTTATGGATTCCGCTCTCAAAGGTGCGGCGTTGCTCGGTCTGGCGGCCCTGGCAGCCTTGCTTCTTTGGCGCGCCTCAGCGGCGGCCAGGCATATGGTTTGGCTGGTGGCTGTGGTGGTGTTGTTATTGGTCCCGTTGCTTTCTGCGCTCCTGCCAGGATGGCGGGTGCTTCCGCAGTGGGCGGTGGCGCCGAATGTGAAGGTGACAGTGCCTGCGGGAGCTTTGGAGAATAGGCCCTATGAGGCTCATGGGGCCCATGCCTTTGAACACCCCACCAGCCCTGAACCAGATGTGCTGTCTACGAGCCCCCCTGACCTGCCGCCTTTGCTTGAAACGGCCCCCGCTCCCCTGGAACTTGCCCAAGCGATTTCCACAGCCCCCGTCAGCGGATCATGGCGCACCGTGTTGCCTGGTTTTTGGCTCGTGGGCTGCGGGCTGCTGCTCCTGCGCCTCTTGGGTGCCCACTGGATGCTGCGCAAGTCTTCGCGTGGTTGCAGTGAGGCTCCGGTTGGCTTACTTACAGAATCTCTGGCATCCTGCGCCCGGCACCTGGGGGTGCGCCAGCGTGTCCGGCTGCTTTTGGATCAAAAGCGGACCATCCCCGTCGTCTGGGGTGTTTGGCGACCGCGGCTGATTCTACCGGCCGAGGCCCTGGCATGGGATGACGGGCAACTGCAATCTGTGTTTCTTCACGAACTGGCGCACATCCGTCGCCGGGATACGCTTGTGCAGTGGATCACGCAACTCGCCTGTGCTTTCCATTGGTTTAATCCGTTGGTCTGGCTCGCCGCCTGGCGGTTGCATGTGGAACGCGAGCGCGCTTGCGATGACAGGGTTCTGGCTAGCGGAGTAAAGGCCTCCGCCTATGCCAGCCATCTGCTGCACGTGGCTTCGCAACTTGACCCGGCCCGTTGGACGTCCGTCTGCGGCCTCGCCATGGCTCGTAAATCCTCCCTCGAAGGCCGGCTCCTCGCCGTGCTCAGCGATAAGCTGAACCGCCGCGGCGTGACCACTGCTCTCGCGGCCATCGCCTTGCTCCTCGGCGCGGGCATTGCCATCCCCGTCGCCATGCTGCGCGCGGAGGATGATAAATGGGACCCGCCCCGGGTCGCGCACATCGGAGGTAACGACTTTTCCTCCTACTGCGTCCACGATGGAAAGGACACATCCTTCGTCATCGCATATCACGGCGATTTCGACTCATCCACCGAGAGCAGTTCGAATGCAAAATCGCGCACATGGACTGACTCCGGCACCATCACCGCGAAGAAATCCGGCATCGCGCTCAGCTTCCACCGCACGCAAGCCGCGCCGGGCACACTCAGCATCGCCACCGCCCCCGCTGAAGCCCGGGATCTCTCCAAGCCCGCGCCAGCGCCGCGCGACTTCGGACAAAAGGAATACGACCTCGCAAAAGGCCGCGTCTTTCTCCTCACGGATAGCGGCGTGGTGCGCCAGCTCGACCTGCCTACGCCGCTCGTCACCGATCAGGCATCTTCAATGAAACTAGCCGCGCTCATCGCCAACATCCAGCCACAGCAGGGCGATAACATCCCGATGAAACCTAACCAAAAGGACGCACGCGAGCTTTACGAAATCTGGCAGCGGCACGAGCGGGCGAATGGCGACATTCCGGGTGCGCTCATCGGCGAACTCGCAGCAGCGGTGAAGGTATTTATCGGCTACAACCCGACTTACGAAACGGTGCCGCAGCTCAACGCGCTGCTCCCGCGCCTCGACGCCACGCATGACTGGAAGTCCGCGGACGCCATCGCACTGCTCGACGAAGTCGCGGCCATCAAGGATTCGCCACTCAGCATGGCGATGAGGAGGGGAACAAGACACACGATTCGCAATGGCGAGGCGCTGCCGGAGAAGTTCGCGGATGCACCGTGGGGTGACATTCAGCCGAACGGTCTGCGCGCGGCATGTGTGCTGGAGCCAGGCGCGGCGGAGCATCGCATCGGCGCGGCCCTGAAGGCGCGGCTGCTCGTGCAGAATTCAGGGCAAGTCCCCATCATGCTCCAGGTGCCGACGTGGTATCAGGGCGGAGTGAAGGCGACCGATGCGAAGGGCGCAGAGGTCGAAGTCTCCGGCATCGAGTGGACAACCATGGCGCAGCTTGTCCCCGTTCGCCTCGGGACCGGCGAATCCATCGAAATCTACACCCCCGGCATCGGCTTCGGCCCGCGCGCGGGCATGGGGCCGTGGGCCGGGCCGCGCGTCGGCTCAAACGTGCTCGCGAAAGCCGGCGGCGAACTCACGCTCACGCACAGCCCCGTCCCGCTCGACGGCAGCGAAGTCGGCATGAGTGAGGACGGCCCGCACGTCATCGGTCCCGACTGGTGGCAGGCGCACATCAAAACACGGCTCGCCCGCGAACTTCCGCTCCCAGCCGATGCTGCCGAGCGCACGCACCTGCTCGACCGCGCCGTGCGCGAGCTTTTCGCCACCGCGCCGACGGCGGAGGAAACCGCCGCATTCATCGCCGACCAAACGCCCGGAGCACTCGACGCGCTGATAAAGCGACTCGCGGCGCGCGAGGATGTCGTGTCGTTCAGCGGCAAGCTGCCGACCGCCCCGGCGAAGTTCCGCGTGCTCGCCGCCGATGCGAACGCGGACAAGCAACCGCGCGTCGTGCTCGGCCCCGGCGAGTATCCGCTGCCCTCGGCGAGCGCGAGGAGAGGCGATGCCACGCTGAAAATCGTCGGCAGGCCGGTCGGCGACCGCCGCACGAACGACGCTCAGCTCATTTTCGAGGCGACGGAGTTCACAGGAGCCCGTCCGCCGGACCCTCACAAACTCGAAGTCCCCGATGGCTGGGGCACCTGGGCCATCGTCTGCCGCCCGAGCGACGGATTCTTCTACCTGCTGCACAAAGGCGCCGTGCGGAAAATTGATTGCAGCGCTCCACGCAATGTCACCGACACGCCTGCGAACGACCTCCCTGCCGAGTTCCGCGACGAAGTGAAGCGCCAGCTCGAAGTTGCCGGAGTCTCCGTCGAGAACCAGGCAGAGATTTTTGAACAGCCCGCGCCTCCAGCGACGACGCCCGCGCCGAAAACAGGCGCGAGCATCCCGGCCAGTGACGAGGCACCGCTCAAGCCGAAGCATGAATATGCGCAGTCGCTTTTCCGCAAATGGCAGGCGAACGCGCGCACCGATGGGAAGATTTCCGGCGCGCTCATCGGGCATGTCGCGCGAGAGATCGACCATTTCGTCAAACGATATCCGCAAGACGAGAAAGCTCCGCAACTCGCGGCGTTGCGTCCGCGACTTGATGCTTCGCGTGACTGGACGCAGGCGGAGGTTGTCGCGCTGCTCGACGACATCACGGCCATCTCCACCGCGCCGGTAAGTTGGGCGGCGACACCCATGGAATCATCCGAGGCCTGGACCGTCCGCGCGGGCGAACCACTCCCGATCGAATTGAAAAGTGCCGCCTGGGGATCGCCCGCGAAGAACGGTCTGCGAGCGGCGTGGTTGCTGGAACCGCGCGCGGAGCAGTATCCGCTGGGCACCGTGCTGAAGGCCCGAGTGCTGTTCCACAACACGGGCACGAAGCCGGTCGTGTTCAAAACTGAGACGTGGCATCAAGACGATCCACACACCGCGCGCGATGCCGACGGTCAGGCCATACCCGTCGGGGATACTTTTTACACAGGCGAAACGCCGATGGCAACTTATCGGCTCGAACCTGGCGAATATGTTGCGTTTCGCGGCCACGGCATCGGGATCGGTGCGGGCGAATATCGCGAGGAACGCAGCACCGGCAGCATCGGCGCATGGATCGAAGCCAAGGAAAGAGACGAGGTCTCGTTTTCCTCCCAGGTGGATGCCAGTCGAGAAGGCTGGACGGGACTTGACGATCCGAAGGACCCGATGGAGTTGTGGAAACTCGTCGTGCGTCAGCGCGTCGAACGTGAAGCGCCGCTGCCATCGATCGCCGCCGACCGCGAGCAACTCATCCACCGCGTGACGCGCGACCTATTTGGCGAACCGCCGACTGCGGAGGAAATCGCCGCTTTCACCACCGACGCCGCGCCGGACGCGCTCGCGAAGCTGACCTTGCGTTTGCAGGCGAGGCAGCGCATCGAGCCGTTTGTCGGAAAGCTACCCACCGGCGAAATCAAATTCCGCGTCATCGCTGTCGACCCAAACGCTGCGAAAGCACCGCGCACCGCGAACGCGCCGGGCCGCTACGTGCTCGGCGACAATGTGCATCTGCTCGTGAGCCAGCTCACCGAAGGCGACAAGCCGCGCACGAACAAAGCGCGCATCGCGTTCCTTTCGCCCGACCCGAAAGTCGCCTCGCCGCACAAGCCCTACGAAATCGCATTGCCCGACGGCATCGGCACGTATGGCATCGTGTGGGATCGCGGCGCGGGCGTGCTGTGGGTGGTGCAAAAAGACCTCGTGCGGAAATACGATTTCGCAAACCCCGCGCAGGTGCAGGAAATGAAAATCGAGCCCGGCACCATCATCAACATCCCCGCGCACATGCAAGAGGCGCTAAAGCAGGCGTTCGACCTGAGCGGAGAGTCGGTGCCGCAGCAGAAGGAGAAGCCCACCGCAGCCGCCGCGCCGAAACTGCCCAAGCTCCCCGACGACGCCTATGCGAGGCCCGGCGTGCATTGTCAGAGTTTCCGCGAGGAAGACGCGAAACGTCCGGGCGGCGAGCTGATGGAAGGCGCGAAGGAATCCTCGCTGCCAGAGGACCGTGACAAAGAGCTAATCCTGGGTTTGCGGACGGCCGGTGATGCGCAGTGGCGCATCGGAGGCACCGCGAAGGTCGGACTGGTGGTGCGCAATCAGAGCAAGAGCGATGTGAAGTTCGCCTTCTCCGACATGCTCGACAGCGGCCTCTCGATCGTGGCCATCGACGAAGCGGGGAAAGAACACAAGGCAGATGTGGCGCGGACCCCGTTGGGATTCGTGAAACGCCAGCAGATGCTGCTGCCACCGGGCCATGTGGCGACCGTCAGAGAGTTCATTCTGCGCTTCGATGCTGAAAAGCTCGACGCTGGTGATTCCCACATCGCCGCCTTTTACCTGCCGGCTGGTAAATACAAACTGCGCTGCAAATGGAGCGACGCGAACCCGACGGGTGCCCATGAAGGCGAGTGGACGGGCGAACTGGTGGGCGGCGAGCACAAGTTCACGCTGGCTGCCGCGGCGCCCGCTTCAGAGACGCCAAAGACTCCCGCCGCAGGTGACCAGGCGCCGAAGCAGGGTGCGAAGCTCAAGCCAGCCACCGAGCAAAACCTGAAATGGGGCGATCCGGTGAACGGGCTGCGTGCGGCACTCATCATGCACCCGGTCCCGGACGAGCCGGATGCGGGGGATAAAAACGACATTTTTCTCGTGGTCCAGAATGTCACGAAGGCGGAGGTCTGGCTCCACGCATCCGACGCAGCACCGAATCCCCGGCAATTAATTTGGCGGGAGAAAGGGATTTTGGAAACCATCAACGAAGTGGCAAAACCAATCCCTGCGGATTTCCGGCTCCAGCCCGGTGAAGTGGCGTTCTTTCGCATGACTCACCCGCCCGCAAAGCCTGGTGGCCGGAACGAGGGCTCAGTCATCGCCGCGAGCATTCATCACGACCCCACCTTCGACCTGACCGGGAAGATGGAAATCGAAAAGGCTCCAGCAGGGGCATGGACGGGCAAATTGCTGAGCGGCGAAATCAAAGGCGGCACGGCCATCCCGGGGTTTTCTCCCGCGGAAAATCAAGGCCCGGCCGCTGATGCAGGTGCTCCTCCGAAGAAGGGGGACAATGTCGTACTTGGCGCAGAAAAGCCAAAGGGCGCGCAGGCTAAAATCACACCGGATGCGCTGCTCGGATTCTGGCGCGGCACGGTGAACGGGGAAAAGTTGACGCTCTCATTCCATCGACCGCCCGTGGAAAAGGACGTGCAGTTGGACATCTATTTCGGTGAGGCGACGATTGGCGCGCTGGCGACGTTTACCATCGCGGCGGATGGCGGCTCGGCTGCGGTAGTGCAGCAAAGCGCGGGTGGCGGCATGCAGTTCGGGACGCTCATTCCAGTCGGGGAAGGCAAGCTTAAGCTGGAACTTTTTGGCCGCCAGAAAGGACAGATGGAATTGGTGCTCACTCGAGATGCTGACGCACCCGCGACCGAGCCGCGGCAGAAGGAGCCGCGCGACCTTTTTGAGATGTGGAAAACCACCGCAAACGCCGATGGCACGATTCCCGGCACATTCATCGGGGCGCTGGCGACGGAGGTGCGCGCCTACGTGAAGGCGCACCCGAATCTCGACAGCGGGATGCAGCTCCCGAAGCTGCTGCCGCGCTTCGTCACGTCGCGCGACTGGACGCAGGCGGAGGCCATCAAGCTGCTCGACGACTTGGCCTATTACTCCACGGCGCCCATCGCCGCGCGGGTGGCGAAGTGCAAGCTGCCAAGCGGCCCGCTGTGGCGGTCGGAGGTGGAGTTTCAGGATATCCCGGTGCAAATCGAGAAGTGGAGCGAGGCGAAGGACGGCTTGCGAATCGGGATGCGCGTGGTGGGGGCCGACTGGCGCGTCGGCGGCAAGGCGCGCGTGGAGCTTTGGCTGCACAATGCGGGCGGGAAGGATGTGACTTTCAAATGCACCGGGCCGGACGCGCAAGTTGCAGGCGTGGCAGTCTTCGCGATCGACGCCGAAGGCCACGAGCACCCGGCTTTAACCATGATGAAAGGCGTCTCCGCGCTGCCGATGAACTGCACGTTGCTCGCCGAACACGTCGCGATGGCGAAGAAGTTCGAGGTGACATTCGTCGATGCGGAGAAGCAGTGGAACCCGCCGGGAATCCAAAATTTGAAGCCCGGCAAATATCAACTGCGCTGCAAGTGGATGGACGCGCATCCGACGATTTCCCAGCCCGGCGACTGGGCGGGCGAACTCACCGCGCCGGACATGGAGTTCACGCTGGCGGCGAAGGGGGCAGCGGAGGCCGAAACTCTGAGAGCCGAGAAACCGAAACCTGAAGCGCCGAAGGGCGCAGCCGCGAAGCTCCCCGACTCCGCATATCCGAAAGTCGGCATCCCGCTTGGCGAACTGGACAAGCGGGTCGAGTGGAGCGGCGTGGACACACAGGGCTTGCGCCTCGGCATTCACATTCAGGACAATGCCGTGTGGCGCGTCGGTGGTGAGGTGAAGGCGGAAGTGTGGGTGCGCAACGCGGGCGAGACCGACGAGAAGTTTTCCCACAGCCCGCGAGCGGATGTCGGGCTATCCATCATCGCGAAAGGCGCGGATGGAAAAGAGCACTTCGCAGACATCACGCAGTTCCGTGGAAAACCAGCCTATACTCACATGCTCCTGCCAGCGGGGAACGTGGTGAAACTCAAGGAATTCACCATCAAGCTTGGCGTAAAAAACGAAGGCGAACGCGTGAATCTCGACCTCCCGCTCGGCGACTACAAGCTGCGCGCGAAATTGACCGACACCACTTCGCATGTCGTGCCCGAGGGCGAGTGGACCGGCGATCTCACCACGGGCGAAGCGGACTTTAAACTCGCGGCGGCGAATGAACGCGACGACCACACTTACAGTGGAGTCGGCTTTCCAGTCGATGCTTTCAAGTTCGCGATGCCGCCGTGGGGCGAAGTGAAAGACGGGCTGCGAACGGGGATCCGGATCATGGGCGAGGCTCGCATCGGCGGTCGAGTGCAGGTGGAATTGTGGATACAGAACACGAGCACCAAGAGCGTGAGATTTCGGGAATCGGGAGACGTGGACCGGGGTCTCGCTGTCATTGCTGAAGACAGCGATGGAAAGATTCATCCGGCCACGCTCTCCAGTATCCGGAGTTATGTTCCGTCACGTCCCTACCGACTCCCGCCGGGATACATTTTGAAAGCAAAGGAATTCACGCTATTCCTCGACTCCGAAGCAAATGCTCATCCACGAGGATTGTCGGCAAATCTTCATCTCCCTGAGGGCACCTATAAATTGCATACGATTTGGGGCGGCGCCAAAGCGAAGGATGTTCCCGAAATAGAATGGAAAGGTGAGATTGAATCGGGCGAAGCGGAGTTGAAAATCGCGCCAGCGAATGCGGGCGCGGACACGACACCAGCCGCAAAAGGTGAGGTGGATGTGAAGCTCGTGGCGGCGGATGCGCCGAAGACCGCCGGCACGAAGGAGGAGGCGCTGAGGCCGGACACTGCTCCCGCTTTCCTCGCGTCGGGTGTGATGCCGAAGTTGACGCATCTTTTCAATGACAACTACGCAGCCATTGCCGTGCAATCGGAGAAGGACGTGAACTTCGTGCTCATTTACGAAGGGGCGATCTCCAGCGGGATAACGGAAAGCTCGTCCGAGGCGAGCGGGAAGTGGGGCCTCGAGGGCAGCGTGCATCTTGTGGACCGCGAGAAGACGAAGACGGCGGGAAAGAACGTGGACAAGCGCATCATAGCGCTCGAATACTCGTCTGATGCACCAACCCTGTTGTTCCTTGATGGCAAGGCTTATGACCTGAACGCCCCATGGCTAACGACCGGTATGGGTCGAATTTCTCCTCCGGGACGCATGTTCATCCTGCGTGATGAAGGAGATACTATACAGACAAACCGCACCCTTGCGTTGCGCGACGAAAAGGATTTCGAGACCATCAGCCACTTCGCGGTAAGCGACCGTTTTTGCGCCGAGCATTATGCGGAGAGCCGCCGCGTTCAGAAAATGGAGGGATGGGTGCTGGGGTGGGATTCACAAAATTCCATTCAGTACGGTGATGGTGAGCGTGTCGTACAAATGAGGATTTTTCCCGATGGACGAGTGCTTTCGTTAAGCCAGGGACAGGAATGGAAGGATTTCAAGATTCCGCCTGAGGAACTGGCCGCGTTGCTGCGATGGCTGAGCGAGGATGCAAGGATCGGCGAGTGGAATCCTGAGAAAGTAAAGACGCCTGACGGTTTGGAATTCGAACGTGATCCCGTGAAGAATATGTGGGATCGCGATACGGACCTCCTGTTTTTCAAGCTCGATGGAAAGCGTCATGGCATCGTCGCCGAGAGTGGCGGATCGGATGCTGAGGCATTTAATGCCATTCGCGAGCGACTAAAGGAAATGTCGAAAGGAGTCACCGCGATTGTACAAAAACCGGAAGCCAAGTGGGTGACCGTCGAACTCAGGAAGGAAGGTACCGTTTTCCTGGAACGAAATGCCGTAACCATTGATGAATTAAAGTCGGCGGCGACGCAGCATCCTGAGTGGAGAATCGGCGTGGAGGCGGACGTGGAAGTTGCCTATGCAAAGGTGCTTGAATTGGCGGATGCTCTGCGGTCGATCAACGTGGAATTTGGCTACAAGGATGGGAGAATGGGGGATGGAAAAGTGCACATCGCGAATTTTCAGGCAAACTATGCGTTCGACGACAACCATAGGTTTTCCATCTGCCGTCCCAGTTCTTGGCCACAATTTTTTACGATTGGTTGGCCGACGAAGGACGGCCGATCGGCGAGACGGCTGCGATTTTATCCGGAAATGAGCGAGCAGACACGCGGGAAATGGGCCGTGGCCTGGGAGCCGGGCACAGACGTGTTGTGGTGGGTGGATGAGGCGCACGTGGGCAAGATGACTTTGACGGATCCAGATCGCCTGGTTGTGGAGCGGGAGGGGCGCATGGACAGATTTTCCACCGGTTTCGGATTTCCGGAGGCTGTGCAGATTGAATTCCGTCGTTTGGGGCTGGTGGTTGGACAAATTGGGCAAATCGGCGGGGATGCCGATGGGAATCCTTCATCGCGTGAAGTGTTGACGGCGGAGACTGTGGATGAAAAAGGGGTGGGAATGTCTGAGCGTCCAACTGTCCATCCGCACGACGAATTTACAGATGAGTGGATGAGTCTGGCACAGGAGGTTGCCGATGCCCGCGGACTTGAATCACGGGAGATGGATGCATTGATTGCCTGGGGTGAGGAAAATGACGGTATTCGTTCCGGAATGCTCATGATGAACCGGGCGAAAGTTGGTGAACAATTGAAGACCCGGGTGGTGATCCGTAATGTTTCCCCGGAAACCAAAAACCTCAAGCTCTCGCCGGTTCTCAACAGAATGGATGCCATGGCCCGTACACCCGAGGGAAAGCAACTGACCGTGCGTAAGGTGGTGCTCTTCGGCACCGATCCCGTGTTCTCATACACACTAAAGCCCGGCGAGCAGCTGGAGTTCCCCGGGCCGCCGATCCAGTTTGGCTTGGAACACGACACTGATGGAAATATCAAAACTCCGGAATGGCCAGTCTGCGGGGTGGAAGCTGGCCCGGGTTCTCTCCATCTGAAAATGTCCCTGATCAACGTGCGCGCTCCAGACACCGGGGAGATAGAAATGGACATTGCAAATCGGTAGCAGGCCCCTGTGCAAGGCCGCGTTCGCTGAGAATCAAAAGCGGATGTGATTACCAGGAATGGGGCGGCAAGAAATGCCCTTGATTTCCTGCCCCCAGCCGCAAGGGTGCAGGTCAGTCATTTTCTGCCTCATGTCCGCTCCCTCCCATCTTTCCGACCTCGGCCCTGCCCCCTGTGCAGAGCAAGGGTCTGCTTTGCGCCTGACGCGGCAGCGGCGCGAGGTCTATGATGTGCTCCTTGAAAGGCGCGATCATCCTACGGTGCAGGAGGTCTTTGCCCGGGCCAAGGAACGGATGCCGAAGATTTCCTTGGCGACGGTTTACAACTGTCTGGAGGCGCTGATGCAGGTGGGATTGGTGAGACAGGTGAATCTGCACCGGTCTCCCAGTCGTTTCTGTCCGAACCTCAGTGATCACGCCCATTTTCATTGCGCCGCCTGCGGGCAGGTTTCCGATATTCCTCTTGAAGCCACCCCCTGCCCGACGCTTCCCGACGGGGCCGTGCTGCACCAGCAGGAAATCACCCTGCGCGGACTCTGCCCCCACTGCGCCTCCCCCAAACATTCCTAAATCATGAGCCTCGAAATCCGC
>CALQSQ010000063.1 GCA_943333275.1 Akkermansia muciniphila | reverse complement strand
GCAAGGCCGCCGAGGGCCTTGGTGTTGTCGCGTCAGACATGCACTCGGGTCAGGGCGTGATCAGCGGGCTGCTGCGCGACCCCAAGATGCGCGAGGATTTTTCCGGCCTCATCAGCAACCTGCGGCGCCACGGCATCTTCTGGTATAAGGACGATGCCGAGAAAGAGCAGGACGCGCCGCCCAACAGCAACCCCCGCAAATCCATTTTCAAACGCTAATTCCGCCCCCTTGTTCCTGCCACATGCCGACCACAACCGTAATTAAAATCGTCCGAATTGTCTTTGTCATTGTCTGCGTCCTGCTGGGCGTTTCGCTCACGCTCGGGGTCCGGGGAGCTTCGGAAGGGGTTTGGATCGGCGCACTCTGCGGCCTGCTGTTCGGGGGATTTTTCGTTCTGGTGGACATGCTGCTCAAGAACTTCACCATTCGCAGTTTCTCCTCAGGCACCATCGGTCTGCTCATCGGCGTGCTCTGCGCTTGGCTGATCACCTTGATTTTTAAAATGGTCGGCATGCCTGTTATCGATGGGCAGGAGCAGATCGAACGCGTGCTGTTCTCCATGCTTTACGCGGCTTTCGGATACATCGGGATCGTGCTGGCGCTGCGCAGCAACCGCCAGGAATTCTCACTGATCATTCCCTACGTCCGCTTCCGCAACGAGGGTGTCATGCGGCAACCGCTGCTGATCGACACCAACATCATCATCGATGGCCGCCTGCCCGCCATCTGTCAGACCGGATTTCTGGATGGCACGCTCATCATCCCCCGCTTTGTGCTTGATGAAATGCATCTCCTGGCCGACTCCGGCGATAACCTGAAGCGCGACCGGGGCCGCCGGGGGTTGGACTGCCTGGAAGCGCTTAAACAACTGCCCAATCTGGAAATCACCGTGCACGATGACTACCAGACGCAGGAAAAACTGGTCGATACGAAACTCATCCAACTCGCCAAGCTGCTGGATGCACGACTCCTCACCAACGATGGCAATCTCGGACGCGTCGCCCACCTTCAGGGCGTTCCCGTGCTCAATCTCAATCAACTGGCGCAATCCATGCGGCCGATCCTGGCGATTGGTGATGAGGTGGAATTGACGCTCGTCAAGGAAGGGAAAGATGACCACCAGGCCGTAGGTTACACACCGGATGGAGCCATGATTGTGGTGAACCATGCGCGGGATCGCATCGGCAGCACGGCCAGCGTCATTGTCAGCAGCGCGCTGCAAACCTCCGCCGGCCGGCTGATTTTCGCCGAATTGAAAAACAGCCGCACCAAGCCCTAGGTGGACTTCCAGACTTTTCCGCCGGGGAAGGCGTAGTCTTGCAGAGTCTGCGCTTTCATCTGAATGCTGTAGCCGGGTAATTGCGGCGGCATGTAGCGGCCGTCTTTCATCACGCAGGGATCCAGGAAATGTTCGTGGAGGTGATCCACGTATTCGACGAGTCGATTCTCCATCGATCCACTCACGCAAACGTAGTCCCACATTTGCAAATGCTGCACGTATTCGCAGAGCCCCACCCCACCGGCATGAGGGCAGACGGGCACTCCAAATTTTGCCGCCAGCAGATAGACCGCCAGAATTTCGTTCACCCCGCCGAGTCGGCAGCTGTCAATCTGACAGAAGGAAATGGCGTTGGCCTGAAGCAGCTGCTTGAAGATCACGCGGTTCATGGCGTGCTCCCCGGTGGCCACGCCGATGCCGAGGGGTTCCATGGCGCGGGCGATGGCCGCGTGGCCCAGCACGTCGTCAGGTGAGGTTGGTTCCTCGATCCACCAGGGTTTGTAGGGCGCGAGCTCCTGCATCCAGGCAATCGCCTGCGGCACATCCCATGTCTGGTTGGCATCCACCATGAGTTTTCGGTCCCAGCCGAGTTCCTCGCGCATGATTCTGCAGCGCCGGATGTCATCCTCCAGATTCTGCCCGACCTTGATTTTAAAATGATTCCAACCACCCGCGATTCCCTCACGGCAGAGGCGGCGGATTTTATCATCCGGGTAACCCAGCCAGCCGGCAGAGGTGGTATAGGCCGGGTAGCCGTCGGATTCGAGTTCGGCAGTCCGGCTGACCCGACCGTCCGCTTTTGCCTGCAACATTTCCAAAGCTTCCTCAGGCGTCAAAGCGTCGGTCAGGTAGCGAAAATCAATGCACGCCACCTGTTGCTGCGGAGAAAGATCACACAGTAATCTCCAGAGCGGTTTGCCCGCAGACTTCGCCCACAGGTCCCAGAGGGCGTTGACAATGGCTGCCGTGGCCAGATGAATCGCCCCCTTTTCAGGGCCGATCCAACGCAACTGCGAATCCCCCGTGAGGTGCCTCCAAAAGGTTCCGGGCTCGGAGGAAAACGATGCCAATTTCTGCCCCACCACCAGATGCCGCATGGCTTCAATCGCCGCGCACACGATTTCCGTGCCCCTCCCAATGGTGAAAGTCAGACCGTGACCTTCAAGGCCTGCTTCTGAGGTGCCCAGCACGACATAGGCTGCGGAGTAATCCGGATCGGGATTCATCGCATCCGAGCCGTCGAGCGACTTCGAGGTCGGGAACCGGATATCGTGAACGGTCAGGGATGTAATGATCGTCGGCATGGAATGGAAAATTTATTTCATCGGCATGCCGGGCTCGGCTTTGCCATTGGTGGTGAGAATTTGAAAATGATGCACGCCAGCAGCCAGCGGATGATCGCTGGTCCAGACGATTTGCTTGGCATTATTGAGTTCCACCATGGAAACTCCAGTGCTGGCGGCGTGGCTGCCGATCACGGTATTGCCATTGGCAAGACGCTGCGCACCGCACGGGTCCTTGAACAGACCCTTCACATCATCGTTGGTCACTTTCCAAATCAACTCACCACCTACCCCAAACTCAGCCACCTGATTGCTGTGGGTCAGGGTGACGACGGTATTTCCATTATCCAATCGGATTGCCGTAAAGGGCCAGCACTCGGCCTTACGTCCACCAAGGCTGTCCAAATCGGTTTTGATCGTTCCGACAATTTTCCCCGATGGGTCGTATTCCTTCAAGGCAAAGGCCAGTAAATGCGGGACGAGAAAATTTCCATTACGTAGCTGGCGCGCCATCCGTGTCTGCATGTGGGCATTGTCCGTTTCCGGCTGCAGCACCACGGTATTGACGATCTCGCCCTTGCCATTGACTTCCAACAACCTGGGCTTGGCTCCCAGTTCGGTGATCAGGGTGTTCCCGTTGTAGAGGCGCTGGGTGGTTCCGATTTCACTGTTTTCGGGACTTCTCTGATAGGAAAAAACCACCTGTTTTTCCCTCGTCACTTCAACGACCCGATCGCTATAGGCAATCAGCACATTACCATTCGGCAGCACAAAACCATCCCGCGACCCTCCGTCATACTCCCACTCCACCTTGCCATCCTCGCTGATGATGGCGGTCTTGCCACCCATGACCAGGTAGGAATGGCGGATTGGGGCTGCCGCGGCCTCCCCGGCTGAAGCAATGGGAACCATGGAGGTGAGGAATCCCACGGAGAGCAGGAGTGGAGCGATGGGTGATTTCATGAATGATGAGGGTTGATGGTATTTGGATGACTGAAATGGAATCAAGAATTTGCTGGGGGCATTGGTCACGCGAGGATGTCGTGCACCACGTTGCCCTGAACATCCGTAAGCCGGATATCGCGCCCGCCAAAGCGGTAGGTGAGCTTCGTGTGATCCATGCCCATGAGGTGCAGCATGGTGGCGTGCAGGTCGGCGATTTCGAGACGGTTCTCCACGGTGTGGTATCCCCATTCGTCTGTGGCTCCATAGGCCATTCCCGGACGCACGCCGCCTCCTGCCATCCAGACACTGAAACCAAATTCATGGTGATCACGGCCATCGGAGCCCTGCGCGAAGGGGGTTCTCCCGAATTCTCCTGCCCAGACCACAAGTGTCGAGTCCAGCAGTCCGCGTTGTTTTAAATCCGCCAGCAGTCCGGCGATCGGTTGATCCACGGCTCTGGCGTTGTTGCCATGATTCTCCACCAAACCTCCATGGGCATCCCAACGCGAATAGCCAGCCACCATGGGAATGGTCAGTTCAATGAAGCGTACGCCCCGTTCAACCATCCTCCGGGCGATCAGGCATTGCCTGGCATAGGTCTTCGTATGAACGTAGTCCGAGTCCAAACCGTAAAGTTTCTTCGTCGCCTCCGACTCCCCATCCAAATCCAGAAGATCAGGGATCGTAGACTGCATGCGACCGGCAAGTTCCGCATTCGTAATGGCACTCTCCAGCGCATCATTGCCTCCGGAATCCGCGAGACTCATTCGATTCAGCCGTTCGGCCAGCCGCCGCTTGACCAGTTGTTGCGCGGGGGATTTTTCACCGGGAACAATATTGGCTAGCGGCGTTCCGTTGGCATTCAAGAGCGAGCCTTGATAATTGGCCGGAAGAAATCCACTGCCAAAACAATCCAGTCCACCCGAAGGGATCTGCCCGCCGTTGAGCACAACGAATCCGGGCAGATTTTCATTCATGCTGCCCAGACCGTAAGCCACCCATGCGCCCATGCTGGGACGCCCCTGCAAGCCCAGTCCGCTGTGGAGAAAATAGTTGGCACTGGTGTGTTCGGGAAAGGCCGAGGTCATCGAGTTGATGACACACAGATCGTCAGCCCGTTCGGCAATGTGCGGAAACAGGTCGCTGATCCACAATCCGCTCTGGCCGCGCTGTTTGAAAGCCCAGGGCGATTTCATCACCTTGCCGATATTTTCAAACTGCGTCTTCTCGAGTTTGCCGATGGTCTGGTGCGGACTCTCGCCATGGTGCTTTTCAAGCAGGGGCTTGTAATCAAAACTGTCGACATGGGAAACGGCTCCCTCCATGAAAAGGAAGATCACACTGCGGGCCTTGGGAACATAGTGGGGTTGGCGGGGCGATCCCGATTTTCCGAAGTCAGCCGCCCGCGCATGCTCCCCCAGCAAGGCAGAGGCGGCCATCGCTCCGAAACCATTGGCCGCCGTTTGCAGGAGCTTGCGACGGGATAGATGGGCCAGGGGGAGTCGGGACAAGTTGGTCATTTCAGGTAAATGAAATCATTGGTGTTGAGGAGAGCATGACAGATTTCCTGCCAGGCAATTTTTTCCGGTTCGCCGGGATGCGCCGCTTGAATCTCGCCCAGAGAATCCAGCATCAGTTGTTTCTCCTCTGCCGCCGGCAATCGTGTCAGGAAAGTTTCAAAAAGCCATTCCATGCGCTGCTCCGCGCTGGACCCGGGCATCTCGCCCAGCAGGCGTTCTGCCCAGACAGTGGCCTGCTCCCGAATGAACGGATCATTCATCATGACCAAAGACTGCGCCGGCACGTTGGTGATGTTGCGGCGGCCGTTCGTGCTGAAGGGTGTGGGGAAATCAAAAGCCAGCATCATCGTGGGCAGAAAATTTCTCCGGACCGAAGTGTAAAGGCTCCTGCGGCCATCGCCGTCCAGCGGCCCGCTGTCGGGCCGGCCGCGTCCGATGATGAAATCGGTAAGATGCACCGGAACGGGAGCCCCGAAGGATTTGGGATTAAAACGACCGGACACCATCAGCACTGCGTCACGAATGGCTTCACCTTCCAGACGCTGCACAGGCATGCGATGGAGCAAAATATTCGACGGATCCAATTCGGTGGCCCGCGGATCCCCCTCGCGACTGCTTTGGGCATAGGTCCGGCTCAGGACCAATCGCCTGATCATGCGTTTGATCGACCACCCGTCCTCATGGACAAATTGCCATGCCAGATGATCCAGCAGTTCCGGATGCGACGGGCGCTCGCCCAGATAACCAAAGTTGTCGACCGTCGCCACAATGCCTCTGCCGAACAAATGATGCCAGATGCGATTGACCATCACCCGCGCCACCAGAGGGTTGGCTGGGTCGGTCATTTGTCGCGCAAGTTCGGCACGGCCACTGGATTCGGTGGTGGTGATGCGCGGTTGGCCCAGGGCTTCGGGAAGCCCCCGCGGAGCGACCTCTCCCGGCTTCGCATACTTGCCGCGAATCAACACCTTTTCATCCACCCCCGTGCCGTCCGTCCAGGAGACAGCGGTGGGCGAATCCCAGCGGATGGTCCTGGCGAGGTCCTCCTGTGCTTGGAAATAATCCGCTGCGGCATTCCTGGGAAGCGATGGATCAGCGTTCAAGAGCGAGCAGTTCTGAATCACCCAGTCAGCCAGGGAGGCCGCCATTGGCTGATCGGCCAATTTTCCCGTAGCCAGGGCCTCCATCGCTGCCTGAAGGTCGGTTTGCAGGACCTTGGTCAATTCGGAAAGGTTTTCCACGGCCCGCCCGGGTCTCCATGCAACAACCGGTTTCCATGTGGGGGGATTCGGTGCCTCCGCGACCATCACGACCTCCAGACCGGAATCTTCAACTGGAGAAATTTCCAAATGCACCCGGTGCCCCGCATAGGCACTGAGGTCCAGGGTGATCCAGCGCAGGGAATCGCCGGTATCATGCCTGGACATCAGCCTTCCATGCAGCGGCCCCGTCACCATAATGTGCGAATCGACGGCGGCATAGACCTGGGCCTTACCGCGCAGCAGCAGCTGCAACCGACCCTCCCCCAGCACCACCGTAGGAGTCAGTAAAGTCTTGCCGGCCCGCGCTTCTGCTGCAATGGCGCCGGAATCCATTTCCGTGCCGGGTGAGAGAGAAAGCGGTTTCCAAAAGGCATCTCGCGCCGCCGCTGCGTGGGACATGACGCGGGCGATCGGTTGCTCCCTGGTGCCAGGGACGACTTCTCCCAGCCCAAGGGCATGATCTCCAAACCCCGGGCCGTCCGATTTCCAGGGTGTGGCGCCAGCTTTCGTATAATCAGCAATCACCCTGGCGTCCGGCGGCAGTCCCGTTTGTTTGGGAAATTCGTTGAGAAGGCCCTGCAATCTTGCTGGATCTGCGGACTTCGGATCATGAAGAATCCGGCTGAAAAAATGCAGCGGATGCCCCTCATCGGCCTGAGCACGTGTCATCTCCCTGGCCAGGCCGGCGATTTCTCCCGCGCCCCCGTTGGAAGCCGGCACCTCCTCCTTCAACAATACACTCCGCACCGCCATCCATTTGGAAGTCAGCTTTTCCAGGCCGGCGCCCGCAGCTTCCGCATAGGCAGCGGCAATTCGGGGGGCATGCTGCCTCCTTAATCCGGCGAGTGTCACCGCCGCGCGCGCATGGGCCTCCATCGTTTGAAACCGGACCTGCCGAAAGGGCGAACTGAGCACAAACCCGCTCAGCGCGTAGTAATCCTTTTGCGCAATGGCATCGAACTTATGATCATGACAGCGTGCGCAGGCCACGGTCAGTCCCAGAAACGTCTTCGACAGCACATCCACCTTGTTGTCCACCCGCTCACATTCATCCTGACGGATGTCCACCGGACTGTGAACCTCCTCGCCGAGAAAGGCCCAGCCCGTCGCAAGCACAGATTCATTGGCACCGCTCTCCGCATCAATGCGTGCAGGCAGCAAATCCCCCGCAATGTGCTCCGCGACGAAGCGGTCATAAGGCACATCCGCGTTGAATGCCCGAATGACATAATCACGATACTGCCAGGCATTCGCGATCAGAAAATCGCTCTCATGCCCGCGGGTCTCGGCATACCTCACCAAATCCAACCAGTGCCGCGCCCAGCGTTCTCCAAAATGCGGGGAGGCCAGCAGCTTATCGACAAGACGCTCACGCCTGCCTGCTGAATGATCGTCAAGAAAAGCCTGCATTTCCTCGCGACGCGGCGGCAGCCCGGTAATGGCAAAATACACCCTGCGCAGCCAGATGAGGTCTTCCGCCGCCGGAGCTTGCTTCAATCCTTTCTCCGCCAGCTTGGCCGTGACGAAACGATCCACGTCATTCTCAGCGTCTCCATCCGGCACCGTTTTCCTTTGCGGCGTTTGCCAGATCCATGGCAGCCGTTGTTTTCTCGATTCCAGATGAAAGGCCTCCTTCACCGTCGCCACCGCTCCCCCACCCTGAGGCCAGTCCAGACCCTCCCGCACCCAAGTCGTCAGATCTGCAATCACCGCCGCCGCTAGTTTCGGTCCCGCCTTGCTCGGCGGCATTTGCAGGTCCTTGTCCTCCTGCCCCACGGCCTTCAGCAGCAGGCTTTCCCAGGGGTTCCCCACCACCACCGCCGGTCCCGATTCCCCGCCCTTTAACAAAGCCTCGCGCGAATCCAACCGCAATCCACCCTTCTGCTTCTCCGGGCCGTGGCATTGCACGCATTGATCGAACAGCACCGGGCGAATCCGCGTTTCGAAGAAATCGGTCGCGGACACCATCTGGATGGCACACGTCAATAAGACGCAGGTTATGAAAAAGAGTCTCCTCACGAGGATCGCAGCATTGGGGATGGGGCCACTTGGCCGCGGTTACTCTCAAATCTCATGGCTCCTCAGGCAATAACTCTAAGGCGGAAAATGGCGGAATATTTCGACGATCCCTGGCAGCGCTCCCTATTGTGAAAACCCAGCAGAATCCCTTCTATGCCAGAACATCCTTGATCACATGCCCATGGACATCCGTCAGGCGGCGTTCGATGCCGTTGTGGTAGAAGGATAATTGTTCGTGGTTGAGGCCAAGGATGTTGAGGATGGTGGCGTGAAAATCGTAAACGGTGGCGATGTTTTCCACCGCCTTGTAGCCGAATTCATCCGTCGCGCCGTAGCTGAAGCCTGGCTTGACCCCCGCACCGGCCATCCATGCGGTGAAGCCGCCGGGATTGTGATCGCGTCCACTCGCTCCTTTTTGGAAGGTGGGCATGCGACCGAATTCGGTGCACCAGACAACGAGCGTGTCCTTGAGCAGGCCGCGTTGTTTGAGATCCGTCAGCAGGGCGGCCGTTGGCTGGTCCATGACTTCGCCATGCTTGACGTACTGCTCGGCCAGAACCTTGTGCCCGTCCCAATTGCTGACGCCCTCTCCACCGGTCTGGTAAGCTCCATTGAAGAGTTGCACGAAGCGCACGCCTTTCTCAACCAGGCGGCGGGCGAGGATGCAATTTTTGGCGTAGGCGGCTTTGAGATCCTTCACAGGATTTCCGGCCTGATCAGCGCCATACATCTTGAGGATGTGCGCCGGTTCATTAGAAATATCCGCGACCTCCGGCACGGAGAGTTGCATGCGGGCGGCCAGTTCGTAGCTGGAAATGCGGGCGGCCAGTTCTGTGTCGCCCGGAAAACGTTCGAGGTGGTGGCGGTTGAGTTTCGTCAGAAATTCCCGCGTTGAACGATCATTCTCGGGAGTCGCTGCGGCGGGGCGTGCCAGATTGCGGATCGGTTGGGCGGCGTTGAAATCGGTTCCCTGAAAGGCCGCGGGCAGGAATCCTGATCCCCAGAAATTTCCCGCCGATTGCGGTGCCCCACGCGGATCGGGAATGGCGACATAGGCGGGCAGCGATTCGTTTTCCGACCCCAGTGCATACGTCGTCCAAGCCCCGATGCTTGGGAAGGCATCCAGAGTGAAGCCGGTGGACATGAAATTTTCCCCGGGCCCATGGGTGTTGGTCTTGCCGGTGAGCGAGTGAATGAAACACATGTCGTCCGCCATGGCGCCGAGGTTCGGCACCAGATCCGAAATCATCTTGCCGCTTTTGCCATAGGGTTTGAAAGCCCAGGGGCTTTGGGTCAGATTCCCCTGCTCACCCTGGAAGGTGATCAATCCCTCGGCCCCCGGCATCTTCTGGCCGTGGCGTTTGATGAGTTCGGGCTTGTAATCAAAGGTATCGATCTGACTGACTGCACCCGAACAGAAAATCATCAGCACATTCTTGGCGCGCGGCTCAAAATGGGGCTTCCGGGAGGCATTGGGATTGGCCGGATTGATGTTGGGGCGGATGGGTGTTTTGGAGGATTCCGCGAATCCACGTTGCTGCGCCAGCAATTGGGCGAGGGCAATGCTGCCCAATCCGGTGGCGGTCTGGGAGAGGAAATTTCGACGATTAAGCAAGGGGTGCATAAAATTAGAATACGAACAGAAATTCACTCGAGTTGTAAAGCGCACGACAGAAGGACGACAGACCCTGCTCCCGAATCATGGTGGCGGAATGCTCCCGTTCCCAGGCATCGGGTGGCCGGCAGTAAAAGAGCGGAAAGGCACGGTCCACCTGGGCTTCGGCCGATTCCCCCGCCTCCTTCTGCAGACGTTGCGCCAGAATTCCAGCCTGCTGGAGCACGAAGGTGCTGTTGTAAAGATTGAGCGCCTGAAGCGGGGTGTTGGAACGACTGCGCCTGGCCATGACCTGCCCCCCATCCGGACAATCGAATGATCCGAAGACACTGTCGGTTGCCTGGCGGATGCGGAAGAGGTAAACCATGCGGCGAAACTCCGTGGCGCTGAATTTTTCCTTCGGGAAATAGTGCATGACATTTTCCTCCACGACGTCCTGCAGGTAAAATCCCGGTCCGCCCACCTTCAAATCGAGCGCTCCGGAGACGGCCAGCATACTGTCACGGATCGCTTCAGCCTCCAGACGTCGTGGCGGATAACGCCAGAGGAACCGGCCGTCGGCATCCGTCGTCTGGGCTTCCGATCGTGGCGCGGAGGCTTGTTGAAATGCCGCCGAAAGCAGAATGATCCGCTGCATGTGTTTGACTGACCAACCGCTTTTCACAAACTCATCCGCGAGCCAGTCCAGTAATTCAGGATGAGTGGGAGGCCCTCCGTTTTTTCCGAAATCACTCGGTGTGTCCACGATGCCATGACCAAAAATATAGTGCCACAAACGGTTCACCATAACGCGGGCGGTCAGAGGATGCTGTGGGCTGGCGATCCATTCGGCGAGTTTCACCCGGCGTTGCTGCTCGGGTTCATCCACCGCCATGCCCAGTGTGCCGAGCACGGTCAGGACATCCGGCGCCACGACCTCGCGCCTCTGCATCGGCTCGCCGCGATAGAGACGGTGGGTTTTATCCGGCTGACTGAAAGTCCCCACCCAGCCGGTTTCGTTTCCAGAGAGCGCGGCGCTGCGGCGGCGCACATCGGCCAGCTGGCTCTGGAGGCTGCGCGCCGCTTCTGCGTCCGCCGGGGACAGTCTGCTGAGAAAAGCAGTGGGATCCTCGGCGGAGTTGAAGGGTTGATGGTCCTCCGAACCCGCGACGGTTGTCCACTCCTCAGGTTTTGCAGCGACCTGAATGACGTACTTGGTGGCGACCCGATCCCTGAATTTCTCCAAACGATCACGACTCCAGACGATGCGTTGGATTTTTCCAAGCTTCGGCAAATCAATCTGCACCCAGCCGGTGCCGCTGTTGGAGATCCAGCTGTGGTCATTTCCGGTCAGCCCATCGTTGAGATGCTCCAGTTTGTGAATGGCATGACCAGGCAGGGTGCCGGATGCCTTGGCCACGGCTCCGAGCGAGGCCAGCGCCACGTTCTTGTCCTCGGTGTCGTAGATCTCCAACTCATCGATGCAGGGTTCCCCACCGCTGGATGCCTCAATGGTAAATCTGATCGACCGGGCATCGGTGGCCAGGAACGATTCCTCATTGCGCTGGAAATTGACCGCTGGCTTCAGCGATTTGGCATTGACCACCGGGGTCGCTTCGGACTTTTTCCTGAGGGCATTGAGCGCGGTGTCGAGGGATGTTTCGCTTTTGCGCAATTCAGCCAGAGCGCTCTCGGACGAGGGATCGACTGGTTTGCGCAGCGCACGCTCGCCATGATTCACACCGGCGAAAACCGCCTGCATGGCATAGTAATCCTTTTGCAGAATGGGATCGAACTTGTGATTGTGGCAGCGGGCACACCCCATCGTCAATCCGATGAAAGCAGTGCCGGTGGTGTTGACCATGTCGGCCAGTTCATCCTGACGCTGCATCGCGTTGAGCATCGGGTCGCCTTTGACGATGTCGTAAGTTCCCGCGACAAGAAATCCGGTCGCCGCGTCCGCGCCGAGGGCATCACCGGCGAGTTGTTCCCTGATAAATCGGTCGTAGGGCTTGTCCGCATTGAACGCATCCACAATCCAATCGCGATAGTGATAGGCTGTCTTGCGCTCACGATTCGTCTCGAAGCCGTTGGTGTCCGCATACCGCACCACGTCCATCCAATGGCGGGCCCAGCGTTCGCCATAACGGGGACTGGCCAGAACGGCGTCCACAAGCCGCATGTAGGCATCCGGACTTGGATCATTTACAAAGGCACTCGTTTCCTGCGGCGAGGGCGGCAGGCCGTGCATGATGAGATAGAGTCGGCGGATCAGAGTGGCGCGGTCGGCGGGAGCGGAGGGTGTGAGGGCTTTTTCCCTGAGCTTCGCAACCACGAACTCATCCACCTCGTTTCTCACAAACGCATCCCCGGTGCGCGGCACCTCCGGCCGTTTCACAGGCTGAAAGGACCAGTGGTCCGTTTTCAATTTTAAACTCTCCCTTGCCTCCGCTTCGCCCGGCATTTTGGCCCCGCCATCAATCCAAGCCCTGAGAACTCCCACTTGTTCCGCACTCAGATGCTCCCCCTTCGAGGGCATCACCTCCTTCGGATTTTCGGAGGTCACCCGCTTGATGATCAGACTCTCAGCACTGCTGCCACGCACAAACAAAGGTTCCCCAGAATCACCCCCGGAAAGTATCGCAGCGACTGAATCCAAACCCAGCCGGCCTTTCCGGGTTTCCTTGTCGTGACAATCGTGGCAGCTATTTTCAAAGATAGGCTGGATGTCCCTGTCGAAGTCAATCGTTCGCTGGACAGCCGGTGGTAATTCCGCCGCCTTGATCTGACCATGCCAGAACACACCGCACACCAGCAGGCTTTTCAGGAAAGCATTTGCCGATGCGGGTATTCGCCTGGCGAATGGTATGGCGGAATTTGAGAATGGCCTGAGCATAGGCGAGCCTAAGCCCACAGCGTTCAAACTCAAATCCGCGAATAGGCGGAGTTGTTCGACCCCCTGACGAATCCGACCTTCCCATGCAGTGGCGGACCCGATCAGGCGTTGTATCAATTTGCTGCGGCCTCGACGACGCGGATGCGCATGAAGGGCCATTGGGAAATTCCCAAGGGCAATTTTTGACAGGCGGAAATGGACTCTGACCCATCGATGTCGAACACCGATGGCCTTATCTCCACGGCATCGCCGGCGGGGGAGCACGATTTCATGTCCTTCGAGACCTCGATCAAACTATCGGCCCCGGCGCGGCTTCCCGCAGGGCGACGGAATTTCAGCGCCAGTTTGGAAACGCCATTTTCCCTGATGATTTCGGGCTGGGCGCCTTTGGATGGATCGCCTCCCTGGGCGAATTCGACGAGGGTGGGAATCCCGTTTCCATTCGGATCATCGAGATCACCGGATGCACCGGCCTCAAGATAGGCGGCACCCAGGGCGTTGAATTTCCACTGCTCAAAAGGAGTCGGCGGCTCGACTCCGGCCACATCAACACTGGCGCGTGCAGCATGGCCGGCACTGCTGCGGAAGACAAACAGGTAGGCCCCTGGCTTGAGTTCCCCGAGTTCATAAACATGGCTGAACGAAGAGGGGATCGGAGCCAGCGATCCCCCGGGAAGCGGGGTAAGTTTGGCGAAGGTGAGAAAGCTGGTGCCTTCGATTTTCACAGCACCCCAGTCGGCCTGGAACCAGTTTCCTGTGTTCGCGAAGGAGACGGTGGCATTCCCTTTTCCATCCACCATGGCGATGGCGATTTTCCGCCTTGAGCGCCGGAGGAGGCGGGGGTGGAAGCGGCGCGATGTTCACGACAAATCCTCCCGCGCAGGGTTCCGTCAGAGTTCGACCCAGCCGACCCTTCACGGTGGAACGGTCAACGCAAATTTTATAGCGACCATTGTCCGCCGGATCCCAAACGGATCCCGGAGCCGCAACGGTATAAACGCCTTCGGCCACGCGTCCCAAAGGATCCAGGGAAATGATCCCGCCACTGATCCTAGTGGCAACCTGGCCGGTGCCATCCGGGCCGGTCACCGTGACAGTGGTCATGGTGGGATCCCCCGTCCAGCCTGCGGCGGAATCGAAGAGAATCCGGAATGGGTGTGCAGTGTCCTTGGCGGCGCGGATGGGCTCCACGCGGACGGTCGCCACCGGAGGAGGAACCTCCGTCGGTGGCCGGACCCAAAAGGCTCGTTTGGCGAGCACCTTGTCTCCGACACACACCGCAAAGGAATATTCGCCCGCCTCCAGCAGCCCAATCGGATAACGATGCACCACGGGTTTGACGGGCCAGTCGCCAATTTCCGCAGGCGCGGCAGGGCCATTGGCACCCGGCAGTGGCTCGCCGACGCGCACGTTGACCACACCAACATCCGGCACGACAACCGGGGGAACTGGCAGATCCACGGGAGGATGGGCCGGATCGCATTTGCCCATCGTCAGCGTAGTCTTAAAGGCACCACCCTCACGGGTCGGCGTGCCCCAATTTTTCACCTCCTGTCCGGGACATGGAAACACCAATGCAAGATCACCGAACAAACCAGTGCTGTCTCTTCCTGCTTACAGAAAGGCCACAATCGGGAGCGGATCAGGGCCGGGAGGGGGCAGAACGATTACCCCGACGGTCTCGGCGGGTGACCGTTCCAAGGATCCTCCCGTCAGAACGAGGGCGGCGGCAAGTTGCAGGATTCGTTTCTTCATAACTTGGGATTCGGCTGGGAACAGCAGCACGTCACCGCGGGGCAGATCGTCACGCCTCAAGCGCAGGTTCAAACTCAGAATGCTTTCCAAATGGGAAATGTCCACGTATTAAACCAGATCGCAGCCCCTGATGCCAGTTAAAATTTCACCCCGGAACGCTACGTCACTGCGGCATGGACTGGAGCCTCCGGAACAAGCATCTTACGGTCGGTGGAACGACCGCACGCTTGTAAACGTCCTCCGTGATTCCATGAACATTTCCCATGAGTAAATTTATCGGTGCCATGATCCTGCTGGGCAGCCTTGCGGCTTCCTTGGCCGGTTCGCTGTGGTCACTGGAACCCCTGGTGCAGCCATCCGTTCCGGGAAATGCACCGCATCCCATTGATGCGTTCGTGCGGGCCAGACTCCTGGAGAAAGGTCTCAGCCCATCGCCCTCCGCGGATCTGCACACCTTGCGCCGCCGACTCAGCTACGACCTCACCGGCCTGCCTCCGGATCCAACGGAATCCCCCACTGAGACCTACGAAGCACTCCTGGAAAAATATCTAAACAGTCCGCGCTACGGCGAGCACTGGGCGCGTCATTGGCTGGATGTGGCCAACTACGCCGATACCCACGGCAACGATCACGACTTCGCCCGTCCCAACGCCTGGCCCTACCGTGACTATGTCATCCATGCCTTCAACGATGACAAACCTTACGCGCGTTTCGTGCAGGAACAGATCGCTGGCGATGCCCTTTTCCCCAATGACCCGCAGGCCATCGTCGCGCTCGGATTCATGGCCGCAGGGCCGTGGGATCACACGCTCATGGTCACCGTGCGCGAGGACACCGTGGATCATCGCGGGGCGCAAAATCTGGATCGCGACAACATGGTCAGCACCGTCGTGGGAACCTTTCAGAGCCTCACCGTCCACTGCGCACGCTGCCACGATCACAAATTCGATCCCATCTCGCAGCGCGAATATTATTCCCTCCAGGCAGTCTTTGCCGGAGTGGATCGGGCGAACCGCCCCTACGATACCGACTCGCATGTCCAGGCCGAACGCGCCCGGCTCATGACCACCAAGCTGGCCCTGGAGAATCCCCAGCCCGCCTTGCTTGCCTCGCTGAACAGTCCGGAAATTTTGAAAAAGGTTGCGGCTTGGGAGCAGGCCAAAGTGGCGCAGGAAAAAGCCTGGGAGCCCTTCGAAGTCATCGGTGTGGTGTCCACAGGCGGAGCCACCATGACGCGTCAGGAGGATGGTTCATGGTTTGTGAATGGCACGCGGCCGGATCGGGATACATACATCGTGACCGCCCGCCGGCACGCGGGCAAAATGAGCACGGTGCGACTGGAGGTGCTGCCGGATGATCGCCTGCCCCAGCACGGCCCCGGCCGCTGGGACAATGGCAATTTCCATCTTTCGGAATTCCTGGCTTTCGCCGCAGCCAGGAGCGCGACGGAAGGTGCCACGCCGATTGTCTTCGCAGCCGCCTCCGCCGATCATGACGAAGGCCCCGCCATTTCCGCGGCGCAGGCCATTGATGGCAAAAATGAAACCCAGTGGGGAGTGCATCCCCGCTATGGCGAAGCCCACCAGGCAGTTTTTGAAATCAAGGATCCCGCCGAACATCCGGAGGGAGCCACCTTCACGTTCCTGCTCGAGCACCAGGCTGGGGCGCCGGGACATGGGATCGGAAGATTTCGACTCTCTGCATGCGATGAGAAACCCGCCACCACCACGCTCAAACCCGCACCCAAGGCGTTGGCGGAAATTCTTTCCACGCCACCCTCCGAACGCACAGCCGAACAACGCCAGGAACTTGCTCTGACCGTTCTCAAGCAGGAAAACTCCGCAGCGCTCGCATCCCTGCCGACCCCGCAATTAGTCTATGCTGTGACGCGCGATTTCACGCCCGATGGCGCGAATTTCAAACCATCCCCAGAGCCCAGACCCATTCATGTGTTGACGCGGGGAGACCTTTCCAATCCCGCTGAATTGGTCGGCCCGGGCACGCTTGGCTGCGTCCCCGGCATGTCATCCGATCTGCCCATTGCCAATGTCGAGGATGAAGCCGCACGCCGTGCCGCACTGGCAACGTGGCTGACGGATGATCGCAACGTGCTGACGTGGCGCAGCATCGTGAACCGCGTCTGGTCCTACCATTTTGGCCGCGGAATTTGTGACACTCCAAACGATTTTGGAAAGATGGGAGGTGCGCCCAGTCATCCGGAATTGCTGGATTGGCTGGCAGTTTGGTTTCGCGATGAAGCCAAGGGATCCATCAAGGCGCTGCACCGGCTGATCCTGACAAGCGAGACGTGGAAACAAAGCTCCAAGGCTGACCAGGGCGCAACCAAGGATTCAGATAACCGATTCCTCTGGAGGCAGAATCGACTGCGCCTGTCCGGCGAGCAGGTTCGCGACAGCCTCCTGGCACTGAGCGGCAAACTGGACCTCACGATGGGTGGCCCGCCCGCCGTGCAGTTTATTTCCAAGGGGGATGCCACCTTCAATCCGGGAGGGAATCCGGCGTTTCTGGACTACGATCATTTTGATCAGGACACGCCCGCCGCCAACCGCCGGGCCATTTACCGCTTCCTTTTCCGCACGGTTCCAGATCCTTTCATGGATGCACTGGATTGTCCGGATGGGGGAACCTTTACGCCCAGTCGCAGCGTCTCCACCACCGCCGTGCAGGCATTTGCGATGCTGAACAATCCCTTCCTCATTCGTCAGTGCGAACACCTGGCTGCAAAAATTTTCTCCACGTCCACCGTGGCAAATGCACAAACCGCCGCCGCCTTCCAACAGATTCTGATGCGCAATCCTTCTGCTGAGGAAATTGACAGGTTCACCACTTACATCCAGAACCACGGCCTGGCCAACGCGTGCCAGTTGCTCCTCAACACCAACGAATTCCTCTACCTTGATTGAACGAATTTTTACTTATCTAATCATGGCGTCCCTGCCTCTGCAGGCGGATGATTTTTTTGCGACCAAAATCGAGCCGTTGCTCAAAACGCGCTGCTACGAATGCCACTCGCATGCCTCATCAAAAATGAAGGGCGGCCTCGCGCTGGATTCCAAATCAGGCTGGGAAACCGGTGGCGATACCGGACCAGCCGTGATGCCGGGCAAGCCGGAGGAGAGTCTGCTGATGAAGATGGTGCGGTGGACTGACGACGATCACCAGATGCCTCCCAAGGAACAACTTCCGACGGAAGAAATCGCCCTGTTGGAGCAGTGGATCAAACTCGGCGCCGAGGATCCGCGCATCGCTCCAGTCAAGGCATCCGGAGATTGGTGGTCGCTTCGACAATTGAACAAGCCGGTTGTGCCCGCAGGATCGGCCCACCCGGTGGATGCCTTTATCCTGGCCGGACTCCAGACGGCCGGACTCGCGCCAAATTCACCTGCGGATCAGCGCACCCTGATTCGGCGCGTTTATTACGATCTGCAGGGATTGCCTCCCACACCGGAAGCGGTGGATGCCTTTGTGAAAAACGACGATCCCCGGGCTTACGAAAATCTCGTGGATCAACTGCTCGCCTCACCTCGCTACGGCGAACGTTGGGCCCGTCACTGGCTCGATACCATTCATTTTGCCGATACGCATGGCTTCGAGCATGATGACCTGCGCCCCAATGCCTGGCGCTACAGGGATTACGTCATCAACAGCCTCAATCGCGACACCCCATGGGACCGCTTCATTCGGGAACAAATCGCCGCGGATGTTTTCTTTCCGGATGAAACGCATCTCACCGCCGCGCTCGGCTATCTGGGTGCCGGGACCTACGACAGCAGTGCCGCCGCCACGGCCCCGACCAACTTTGAATATCTGGATCGCGATGACCTTGTGACGCAGACCATGGCTTCCTTCGTTAGCACCACGGCCAACTGTGCCCGCTGCCACGCGCACAAGTTCGACCCCATCACGCAGGAGGATTACTTTGCGCTACAGGCGGTCTTTGCGGGCATCGGCAAGGGAGACATTTCCTATCAGGCGGATCCGGCGGCGGCACTGCAATTCAAAAAAATGAAGGAATTGCAAAATGCCATCGAACGTCAGGATGCCTCCGTGCTGCTCTCCCCCGAAAACGATGCACTCGTCCTGGCTGCCGAGCAGGCGCCCGCTGTCGCCTGGGAAAGGATGTTTCCAGAGATCCTGGTAGCGAATGACGGGTCCACGTTGGAACGCAAGCCGGACCTCACGGTGTTGGCCAGCGGAACCTTACCGGACAAGGAAACTTACCTCATCACTGCCACGACGAAACTCGCGGATGTCACCGCGCTGCGCCTCGATCTACTGACAGACGCCTCCCTGCCGGAACACGGCCCGGGCCGCGCCGGAAATGGCAATCTCCACCTTAGCGAATTCCAAGTGCAGGTTTTTCGTCCGGTTGCCACCAAGGGTGAGCCTGCACCCATCCGCAGGGCGGTGGCGGATTTTGATCAAACAGGCTACGACGTCACCAAAGCCATTGACGGTGATCTGAAATCCTCCTGGGCGATCCATCCGGCCGTCGGTGTGCCCCATCATGGCTTGTTTGAATTCACTGCTCCGCTGCACCTCGAGCCTGATACCAAGCTGGTGATCACACTGCGCCAATTGCAGGGTGGCAGCCATTTGATTGGGAAATTTGGGATTTCCGCCACCTCGGCACCACCTGACAAACTGATCGCCCTTCCGGTCGAGGCTGGAAAAATCTCCCTCATTCCGCGGGCTGAGCGCACGCTCGAACAAAGGATGTTGCTCGCATCCGCAGTATTGCGCCAGAAGGCCGCGAATGAAATTGCCAGGCTTCCCGCGCCCGCACAGGTCTGGGCCGCCGGCAATGCCGCCACCAATGAACGGGGTCTCGTGGCCATCAAGGAACCGCGCACGATCCGCCTCTTGAAACGCGGAGACCTCGCCAAGCCTGCCGATGAAATTGGGCCCGGTGCCTTGTCGGTTATCACCGCTTTGAAATCACGCTTTGAACTTCCAAATCCCAAAAACGAAACATCGCGCCGCGCCGCCCTCGCAAGCTGGCTGGCTGATCCGGCGAATCCGCTCACCTGGCGCAGCATCGTGAATCGCGTCTGGCATTATCATTTTGGCAAAGGCCTCTGCGACACACCAAGCGATTTCGGGCGCATGGGTGGAGTGCCGTCGCATCCGGAACTGATCGACTGGCTGGCAGTGTGGTTTCGCGATGAGGCGCATGGCTCGTTAAAGGCATTGCATAAACTCATCGTCACCAGCGCCGCCTACCGTCAGTCGTCGGAAGGTCATGAGAAGGCGCTGGCGGCGGATCCGGACAACCGCCTGCTTTGGCGCATGAATCGTTCCCGTCTGGATGCCGACTCCATTCGCGACAGCATTTTTGCCATCAGTGGGAAACTCGACCTCACGATGGGTGGACCCAGCATCGCCAATTTCACTTCCAAGCCTGGTCCGCAGACCACGCCCATCTTGAATTACGAAAACTTCGATTGGAATTCCCCCGGAGCCTCCCGCCGCAGCATTTACCGCCTGGTCTGGCGGGCCATCGCCGATCCCTTCATGGACGCGCTGGATTTTCCGGACATGGGATTGCTGTCGCCCGTGCGAGGATTTTCCGCCTCGGCGTTGCAATCCCTCGCGTTGTTCAACAATGAGTATCTGTTGAAATACTGCGAGAATTTCGCCGCCCGACTGGATCAACAGGCGAAGACGCCCGAGGCAAAAATCCAAACGGCTTTTCAACTCACCTACCAGCGGCCCGCCAGCGCAGAGGAAGTCGCGGATTTCACCACCCTCGCCGCCCAGCAGGGAATGCCGTCGGTCTGCCGGGTGCTTTTTAACAGCAATGAATTTCTCTTTCTCGATTAACTGATCATGCCCTCCATAAACCCCATCTCTCGACGCGATTTCCTCTGGCACACTGGTGGAGGCATCACCGGCGTGGCCTTGTCCCAGATGCTGGCCCGCGATGCCATGGCCTCCACGCCCACGCCGCGTCCGGAATTCAATGGCGGACTGCATCATCCGGCGAAAGTGAAGCGCGTCATTCAGCTTTTCATGAACGGCGGGGTGAGTCAGATGGACACGTTTGATTACAAGCCGGAGTTGGAGCGATTGAACGGCCAGATGATCGGCCCCAAGGAAAAACCCGAGGGCCAGACGGGTCCGGCGGGTGCGGTGATGAAGAGTCCATTTGAGTTCAAGCAATACGGGCAGAGCGGTCGCTGGGTCAGCAGTGTCTTTCCGCATCAGGCGAAGTGGGTGGATGAGATGGCGTTTCTCATGGCCATGACCACCAAGACCAGCGTGCACGGTCCCGGCAGCTACATGATGAATACTGGATTCCTGCTGCCCGGATTTCCCTGCATGGGATCGTGGATTTCCTATGGCCTGGGAAGCCTGACCGACAACCTTCCGACCTTCGTGGTGCTGCCGGATGTGCGCGGTCTGCCCTACAACCAGAAGGGAAATTTCAGTTCCGGATTCCTCCCGTCGCGCCATCAGGGCACGATCATCAATGCAGGATCGCCCCAGCCCGTTCCGGATTTGTTTGCCGATCCCCGGCACACGTTCGCGAGCAAGGAAGGCGATCAGGCCGCGATGTCTCTGCTTCAGAAAATGAATCGCCAGCATGCAGCCATGCATCCTGAAGACACGAGGCTCGAGGCCCGCATCGCCAGTTATGAACTGGCGGCGAAAATGCAACTCAGCGCGCCCGAAGCCTTCGACCTCACGCGTGAAACCGCCGCCACCCGCACCGCTTATGGCATGGATGCACCGATCACGGAGGACTTTGGCCGGCGTTGTCTGCTGGCGCGTCGGCTCATTGAGCGTGGCAGCCGCGTTGTGCAGGTCTGGAGCGGTCCACAGGGAGCGGTCAACAACTGGGACAACCATGGCAACATTCCCAATGAACTGCCACCCATCGCCACCAGTGTGGATTTGCCCATCGCTGGCCTATTGGGCGATTTAAAATCACGCGGCCTGCTCGACGATACGCTCGTCATCTTTACCACCGAATTCGGCCGCACGCCGTTTGCACAGGGATCGGTGGGTCGCGACCACAATGGAAATTCGTTCGTGACCTGGATGGTCGGCGCAGGCATCAAGGCAGGAACCGCCTACGGCCGGAGCGATGATCTCGGCTTCAAAGCCGCCGAAGGCATCACCTATTGCTACGACCTCCACGCCACCATCCTGCACCTCATGGGCATCGACCACCAGAAGCTCACCTTCCGCACCGCAGGGGTGGATCGTCGGCTCACCGATGTGCATGGAAATGTGGTGAAAGATATCTTATCCTAACACGATCGCATGCAACCCTCCCTCCATCGACGCGACTTCCTCGGGCAGCTGACCACTGGCCTGGGCAGCGTCGCGCTGGCCTCACTTTTCAATCACGAAACAGCCACCGCCGCCACGCCACCACCCTTTGCGCCCAAGGCTAAGCGCGTCATCCAGTTGTTCATGAACGGTGGCGCCAGTCAGTGCGATCTCTTTGACTACAAGCCGCAATTGATCGCCCGACACGGACAAAAGTTCGATCCCGGCTCCGGCGCCCGTGTGGAAGCCTCCGTGAGTATTCCAGGTGCTGTAATGAAGAGTCCGTTTGAATGGGCGCAGCATGGGCAGTGTGGACGGTGGGTCAGCAGCGCCCTGCCTCATCTGGCGAAGCACGTGGACGACATGGCATTTCTCATGGCCATGCACTCGGCGTCGAATGTGCATGGCCCAGCCTCCTATCTGCAAACGAGCGGATTTGTGCTACCGGGATTTCCCTGCGCCGGATCATGGATTTCCTTTGCCTTGGGCAGCCTCGCCGACAACGTGCCAGCGTTCGTCGCCCTGCCAGATGGTCGCGGCCTCCCCTACAATGGCCGCAGCGCCTTCACCTCCGGATTTCTCCCCGCGAATCACCAGGGCACGATCATCAATGCCTCCGCACCGCAGCCGATGACTCATCTGCAACCTCCCGCTGGCGCCACCCACATCACCGCTACAAGCCGCCAGGAGGGATTCGAGTTGTTGAGGGAAATGAATCACGCTTACGCTGCCGATCGCCCCGACGACTCACGCCTGACCGCCCGCATCGAAACCTACGAACTCGCCGCCCGCCTCCAACTCGCCGCGCCTGAATTGCTGGACCTCAACGGCGAATCCGAAGCCACGAAAAAACTCTACGGCATGGATCAACCGCACACGGTCGATTTTGGCAAACGCTGTCTGCTGTCACGCCGCATGATCGAACGCGGCGTGCGCTTCGTGCAAGTCTGGAGCGGCCATGGGGGTGGATCGGACAACTGGGATAACCACGGTGACATTCCGAAAGAACTAGGATCCGCCGCCCGCAGCATGGACCAACCCGCCGCCGCCCTGCTCATGGATTTGAAAGCCCGAGGCCTGCTCGAGGACACCCTTCTCGTCTGGACCACCGAATTCGGCCGCATGCCATTCAGCCAGGGCAGCGTAGGCCGCGACCACAACGGCGGCACCTTCGTCTCCTGGTTCGCCGGAGCCGGCATCAAGCCGGGAGTCTCCTTCGGCGAAAGCGACGAATGGTCCTGGCAGGCCCAGCGCGACATCACCACCAGCTACGATTTCCACGCCACCATCCTCCACCTCCTCGGCATCAACCACGAGAAACTAAACTTCCGCAACAGTGGCATCGACCGCAGGCTCACGGATGTGCATGGGCGTGTGGTTCATGAGATTTTGGCCTAGAAAGGGATGTGAAGATGAACCCCGATCCCACAAAATTTGAAAACCCACTCCAACTCGGCGGCATCCGCACGGGGATGCTGGATGCGCCGGGGGCTGGTGGGGGATGCGGGGTGAGGGTGGCGTTGTTTGATACGGGGGGTGGGTTGCGATTTACGGTGGCGTTGGATCGGGGTGGGGACATTGTGGATGCGAGTTTCCAGCAGTATGCGCTGGCGTATCTGACGCAGAATGGATTGCTGCCTCCGAGTCCGGCGTATCACACCGGGGTGGAATGGCTGCGCGGATGGGCGGGCGGGTTGGTGACGACGTGCGGACCGGAATACATGGGTGGGCCGCGTGAGGTGGACGGCGTGGTGACTTCGTTGCATGGAAGATTTTCCAGCCAGGCGGCGCAGGTGGAGACGCTGCGGAATCCGGATCCCCTGCGGGGGCGTTATGATATGGAGCTGGGGCTCGTCGTGAGGGATGCGCGAATGTTTGGACCGGTCATGGAAATCCGCCGCACGATCCGAAGCACGCTGGGAGTTCCGGAGATTTCCATTGAGGATGAGGTGATGAATCGTGGCGATTCGTTGACGGCGCATCACTGGCTGTATCATTGCAATCTGGGCTATCCGTTGCTGGATGAAGGCGCGCGGTTCATTTATCGCGGCAAGGCAGAGTATTGGGTGGTGCCGCCACCTCCGGGGCAGGACATTGTGCAGCCACTGGCGGCTGGTGCGATGCAAAAGCTGAAGCGCGTACCGGGTGGGCTGGCGGAACATGCCGGGAGCGGTGAGCGGGGGTTGATTGTGGATACGGAGGCGGAGCAGGATGGTTGGTGCCGGACCGGGCTCATCAATGACAAGCTCAAGCTGGGAGTGGAAATTTCCTATCCGAAGAAAGCCCTGCCGAGGCTGGCTAACTGGCAGCACTATGGTCCGCGGGGGAGCTATGTAAGCGGGCTGGAACCATTTGCAGGTTCACTGCTTGGAAAGGGCCGGGACAAGCACAAGCTGGCGGAGCAATTCCTGAAACCCGGGGAGAGCCGGAAATACCAATTGAAAATCCGGGTCTTGAGCGGGGCGGCTGAGTTGAGGGATTTGGCGAAATGTGACGGGCCTGTGACGGGCGGGGAGTGAGATTGGGCAAGTCCGATTCCTTGGGCTTGCGCGAAGGGAAACGCGTTCCTACCCTCCCGGCGCTGGCATGACTCCCGTTCAAAATATCCCCCACCTTACCCCCGCGCGTTTGCAAAAGCGCCGGGCGACGTATTTCGCGCTCGTGCTGCTGACGACGCTGGCGGGGGCGTGGTTGATGACGGATTTCCTCCTGCATACGGGAAATGGCCTCAATGGATTGGAGATCGCCATGGTGGTCGTGTTCACGCCCTTGTTCTACCAGCTCGCGACCGGATTCTGGCTGGCGATCATGGGTGTTTACATCAAGGCGGCCCGCACACCGGACCCGCTGGATCTTACGAATTCGCTCAAGCCGGAGGAGCACGCTGCGAGGTTGGATGGCTCAGTGGGAATCATCATGCCAGTTTACAATGAGGATGTCACACGGGTGTTTGAAGGCCTGCGGGTCATTTTTCAGAGTTTGGAAAAAACCGGGCATTTGAAAAATTTCGACTTCTTTGTGCTGAGTGATTCGGACAGCCCGAACAAATGGATCGAGGAGGAGACGGCGTGGCTCGAACTCTGCAAACAGCTCAATGCCTTTGGAAAAATTTTCTACCGCAAGCGTCGCAAGCCGATCAATCGGAAGAGTGGCAACGTGAGTGATTTCTGCCGTCGCTGGGGGAAGAAGTATCGATATATGATCGTGCTGGACGCGGACAGTGTGATGTCTGGCGAAACGATGGTGCAGATGACGCGGATCATGGACAAGCATCCCGCCATCGGCATTTTGCAAACAGCTCCCCGGGTGTTTGGGGCGGAGACCTTGTTTGGGCGGGTAATGCAGTTTGCGGGAGCGCTTTATGGCGGACCTTTCATGGCGGGACTGAACTACATGCAGATGGGGGATGCGACCTTCTGGGGTCACAATGCAATCATCCGCCTGGCACCGTTCATCGAATACTGCGCGCTGCCCGAACTGCCGGGAAAGGAACCGTTTGGCGGGCGCATCTTGAGTCATGATTTCGTGGAGGCGGCCTTGATGCGCAAGGCGGGGTGGTATGTGTTTCTGCTGCCGGTGACCGAGGGCAGCTATGAGGAAGGGCCGACGACGCTGCTGGATACCTTGAAACGCGACCGCCGCTGGTGTCAGGGAAACATGCAGCACATCTGGCTGCTTTTTGCCAAGGGCTGGAAACCCATCAGCCGCCTGAATTTCCTGCATGGCATTCTTAGTTATGTGGCCAGTCCGCTGTGGTTTCTGTTTCTGATCATCGCCACGATTCTTGCGGGCATGAAGCAGTTCACGTTCTCCATGGATCGTCCGTCGGGTGCGATCCTTCTGGTGTTGACGTTAGTGCTTCTCTTTGTTCCCAAGCTCGTGATCATGCTTGTGGAAATGTGCCGGAAGGATGTGCGGCGAGAATATGGCGGGGCGGGCAGGGTGATGCTGAGATGCTTCGTGGATACAATCTTCTTCTCCCTGCTGGCTCCGATCCTCATGATTTTTCACAGCAAATTTGTCATCTACACCCTGACCGGCAGAGGCGTGAAATGGGCCGCCCAACGGCGGAAAGCCGATGGCTCGAGCGACTGGCAGGAAAGCATCCAGAATTTCGCAGGGGTCACAATGATGGCACTGCTCTGGATGGCGATTGCCATCACGCAAAGCCCGACCTTTTTCTTCTGGATTCTGCCCGTGCTGCTGGGCATCGCCTGCTCCATTCCCTTTTCCATTATTTCCTCCAGCGACCTTTGGAGGGATAAACTTTTCTTCACCCGCGAGGAGATCGACAAGCCGTTTGTGATCGCCCAACTCCAGGAAAATTTTGCCAAAGCACAGCAGCGTTCCAAACCCCTGATGCGTCTGGCGGACCATTACGGGCTGATGCAGTCGATTCTGGATCCCTACATCAATGCCCTGCATGTGGGACTGCTGCGCCAGCGCCAGCGGGCCACGCCTGAGTCACGCGAATATCTGGAAAATCTCCGCAAACGGCTCCTGCGCGATGGCCCGGCAGCCTTGAATTCCCGGGAGGTCAAAGCCCTCATGTATGATCCCGATATCATGCTGCGTCTCCACTATGATCTGTGGTCGAGCACCCGTCAGGAACTGCACCCATGGTGGGAACTGGCCATCCGCCAGTACAACATTATCACCTACGAACCCACCACGCCGCTTGCTCAATGAGGTGCAACCACCCACCCCGTTTTCCCGTAACATTTATCCCTCCCTCCTTTTCACCCTTCCCCTACCATCGCCACCCATGAGATTCCTTACGTTTTTTCTGCTCACCATTGCCACCCTGCAAGCCGCTCCCTCCAAACCCGCCGAATGGATCTGGACGGCCCCGCAGGCCACCGCTGACCAAACGGCTTACTTTCGCACCTCGTTTGAACTGACAACCCTGCCCGCCAAGGCCACGCTGCGGGCCACGTGTGACAATTTCTCCGAGATCATTCTCAATGGCAAATCCGTTGGCAAGACCAATGATTGGAGCACGGCTTTGAATGCTCAGGTGCAGAAGAAACTGGTCGTTGGTAAAAACTACCTTTGTGCGCGCGGTCAAAACGATGCTTCTGCGGGCGTGGCTGCTCTGATTTTGGAAATCATTCTGCCAGATGGGACGAAACTTGCATCCACGGATGCCTCCTGGAAATGGGCGGATCAGGATCCCAACTGGGACAAATCGGATACCGATACCTCATCGTGGAAAAACGCTGTTTCCCTCGGCAATTATGGCATCGAACCCTGGGGCAAGGTCTTTGAAGGAGGTGCAGCCTCCGTCGATACCCTCACGGCATCACCGGGATTCAAGGTGGAACAACTTTACTCCGTTCCCAAGTCCGAACAAGGCTCCTGGGTCTGTCTGACCGTCGATGACAAGGGCCGTCTCATCACCTGTGATCAGGACGGAGGCCTTTACCGGATCACGCTTGTGCCGGGCAAGGACGTGGAAATCGAAGCGCTGAAGACGAAGGCCTCCCATGCGCATGGAGTCCTGTATGCCAACAAGGCGCTCTATTTCGTGCGCAATGTGCCGACGGATGGTGCGGTGACAGGATTGTATCGCCTGCGCGACACGAATGGCGACGACCAGTTCGATGAGGAAACCCTCCTGCGTCCCCTCGACGGAAATGGCGAGCACGGGCCGCACCAGGCGGTGCTGGCGCCCGATGGCAAATCCATTTACGTGACCTGCGGAAATCATACGAAACCCGCCAATCCCGAAATTTCCGCCGTGCCTCCGGTGTATCAGGAAGACCACCTCCTGCCGCGCATGTGGGACGCCAATGGCCACGCCAAGGGCATTCTCGCTCCCGGTGGCACCATTTATCAGACGGACTTCGATGGCAAAACGTGGAACATGGTGTCCTCCGGTTATCGCAATGAATTCGATGTGGCGATCAGCCCGGAGGGCGAAGCCTTCACCTACGACTCCGACATGGAGTGGGACACCGGTATGCCGTGGTATCGTCCCACACGCATCTGCCATGCCACGTTGGGCAGCGATTTCGGCTGGCGTTCAGGTTCCGGGAAATGGCCCAATCACTATCTCGACAGCCTGCCGCCCGTCGTGGACATCGGTCCCGGCAGCCCCACGGGCGTGGTCTTCGGAACGGGCGCCAAATTTCCAGCGAAATACCAGCAGGCGCTTTTCGCACTCGATTGGACATATGGAACGATGTATGCCATTCACCTGACCCCAAAGGGAGGCAGTTTCTCGGGCGAAAAGGAATCTTTCGTCACCGGCAAGCCGCTGCCCCTCACGGATGCCATCATTCATCCGCAGGATGGAGCCATGTATTTCACAACCGGCGGTCGCAAAACCCAATCGGGCCTGTATCGTGTGACCTATGTCGGAACGGAATCGACGGCTCCCGCGGAAGCCCCCAAGATGACCAAGCAAGCCGCCTTGCGTCATGATTTGGAAGCGCTCGTGTTGGCGCCTGCCGATCCCAAGATCGTGGATCAAGTCTGGCCGCATCTAGGCGACAACGACCGCTTCGTCCGCTTCGCCGCGCGCGTTGCCATCGAACACCAGCCTGTGGCCTTGTGGGAACAACGCGCACTCGATGAACACGACACCCCAAATGCCAGCCTCACCGCCCTCACCGCCCTCTGCCGACTTGGCGACAAATCCCTGCAGCCGAAAATTCTCAAAGCCCTCGCCCGCGTCCATGATCTGGGACTGCGCGAAACGGAAGCGCTCGACCTCCTGCGGGTTTACAGCCTTTGCTTCACCCGCATGGGCAAGCCGACGGATCCGGTAGTGATGGACCACCTCCGCTCGCGCTTCGAGCCCATGTATCCCTCCCCGGCCAATGTTCCCAACAAGGAACTCTGCGAACTCCTCGTTTTCCTGGATTCCCCCCAGGTGGTGCCCAAGACGCTGCAACTCATGGTCAGCGCACGCGATGACGACCATCAGGATTCCCCCGGCGCGGACCTTCTCAATCAAAACGCCCAATACGCCGCCGCTTTCAAGGCGGTCCGCGAAAGCCGCCCTAATCGCATGCAGATCTCCTATGCCTTTGCCCTGCGCAACGCCACCGTCGGCTGGACTGATGACCTCCACCGCCAGTATTTCCGTTGGTATAATACGGCCAACAAATGGCACGGCGGCAACAGCTTCGCTGGTTTCCTCAAAAATATGAAGGAGGAGGCGATGGCGCATGTGCCCGAGGCTCTCAAACCTGAACTGACGAGCATTGCCGGCGACCTTCTGGCCACAAAAAAAGAACTCCCTCGCGCCGACGGTCCCGGCCAGAATTATACGATCGAAGACACGCTGAAGCTGGTCGATGGCGAACTGAAGGGACGCGATTTCACCAAGGGATCCATCCTCTATCAGGCCGGCCTTTGCTCAACCTGTCACCAGTTCGCCAGCCAGGGTGGCGGCGTCGGCCCGGATCTCACCGGCATCGCCAACCGCTATGCGTTGAAGGACCTGCTCGAAAACATCATTGATCCGAGCAAGGTCATTTCCGATCAATACGAGTCCACCCTCATTGAGAAAAAGGACGGCAGTAGCCTGGTCGGCCGTATCATCCTCGAAGGCGATGAAATCATCAAGGTCGTGGAGAATCCCCTCGACTACGACAAGGTCACCGAGGTGAAGGTCGATGAAATCAAGGCGCGCGGCAAATATCCCATTTCCGCCATGCCTCCCGCGCTGCTCAACTCCATGAATCCGGAGGAAGTCAAAGACCTCCTGGCTTATCTGCTAAGCGGCGGCGATCCCAACGCTAAAGTCTTTCAGAAGTAGTCCGCGCTGAGCCGACTCCCCCGCAAGAGCGGCATGGACTGAAGGCGCACCGCTGTGCATGGTTCCCCTCGTGAGGGAAACCCCGCCGCTCCTGTGATCATCCTTTCATCGCTCCTCCATCCTAATCAACCACCTCGTGCAGGTTCCTTCCTCGCGAGGCTCCTGGTCGTCGGATTGGTGTGTTTTTCCATCCTTTGCCAACCGGGCGATGTGGCCGGTGCGGAGCAGGAAACGCTGGTGGTCGCTCCGGCAAAGAAAAAGAACTGGGAGGAAGTGTATGCCGAGCGGAAGCAATGGTGGAGCCTGCAGCCATTGAAAGTGGTGGCCCCTCCTTTGGTTGAAGATGCCACATGGGCGGGGCGGCCGGTGGACCGGTTTCTGCGGCACAGGATGACGGTGGAAGGTGTGACTCCTGCCCCAACAGCCGACCAGGAGACTCTACTGCGTCGGGCCACCTTGGTTCTGACTGGCCTGCTCCCGAAGTCAGCGGACCTGGACAGTTTTCTGGAGTTATCGAAGCAAAGCCCAGCCGCCGCCTATGCGGTCGTTGTCGAGCGATTGCTGGCGTCTCCGCAATACGGAGAACACTTTGCCAGGCATTGGATGGATGTGGTGCGGTTCACCGAAACGCATGGCAACGAATGGAATTATGATGTCGCCTACGCGTGGCGCTACCGGGATTACCTGATCCGGGCCTTCAATGACGATACCTCCTTTGATCAACTGGTGCGGGAACATGTCGCCGGCGACTTATTGCCTGATCCGCGCTGGAACGCGGCGGGAAACTTTAACGAATCGGCGATCGGCACGGCCTTTTACAGATTCGGAGAGGTGAACCACGACAGTTGTGTGCAATTTGGCATCATCGGATACGACATCGTGGACAATCAACTGGACACACTGACCAAGGCTTTCCAGGCCACGACGGTGGCGTGTGCGCGCTGTCACGATCACAAGATGGATGCGGTTTCCACATCGGACTATCATGCCTTGCTGGGAGTGCTGCGCAGCAGCCGCTCGGTGCAGCGGACTCTGGATGGACCGGACGTTAATCGTGAAGCCATGCTGAACCTGCAAGGATTGAAGCAATCGCTGCGTGATGAGTTGGCCGCCATTTGGAAAAAGGAGGCCGGCGAGTTGAAGTCCGAAGCATTTCAAAAACTTGCCGATGCAGCCGGAGATAAAACCCCGCCGATCGGCAGCCCTCTGCACGCCTGGTATGCAGCCTGCAAACCGGATGCAGCGAACGTTGCTGAAACGTGGGCACGGCTCGCCGCCGACCATGCCAAGGAGAGTCTCGATCGATCGGAATTCAACCGCACCCAGTTTGAATCCCTGGCGGATTTTCGTGAAGGGATCCCGCAGGATTGGAAATCAGATGGCATGGGATTGCGTGTTCCGATTGCAACCGGGGGAGATTTCACCGTCTCGACGGAAGGGGATGCGGCCGTAAAATCCTTTCTGAGCCGAGGCGTTTTTACCCATGGCCTGTCGGATAAATTGAACGGTGCACTGCGTTCTCCCACGCTGAAGCGGGGACGAAAAAAGGTGAGCTTTGAGATTGTGGGCGGGCGTTTCAGCCTGGCGCGACTGGTCTTCAACAACTGCCAGTTGAACTACAATCACCAGCATTCGCTGCACCATGACGACTGGACCTGGGTGACGGTGGATTTTCCAGAGAACACCGACGCCATGCAGCCGTATGCCGAACTGCTCACCTACTGGGATAATCCCAAATTTCCGGATCCCCTGGGCACTCTTGGCAAGGACACGGAAAACCAACGCGGCCCGTTTTCGGAGCATTCGCAAAATCCCCGCACCTGGTGGGGGATCCGCCGCATCGTCGTGCATGACTGCGCTGAGACGCCGAGGGAGGAACTGACTCACTTGCAGCGTCTGTATATACCTCCCCCTCCCACGACCCGGGAGGAAGCAGTATCGCGTTATTCGGGGATTGCGGCAGCGGCATTGCAGGCTTTTGCAGCAGGACGTGCCACGGATGACGATGTCCTCTGGTTGAACTGGCTTTTGAAAAACGGGATGCTTTCAAACAGGCTGGATGCCACGCCACGGCTGGCTCAATTGACGGCGCAATACCGGGAAGTGGAGAACAAACAAATTTCCCTGCCGACGATGATGCCGGGATTGGCGGATGAAAGTGAGGCCATCTCCCAGCCCGTACTGCTACGCGGGGATTACACAAAACCGGGGGATTCGGTGCCACCCGGATACGTAAGAGCCATCACGCCGGAGGATACTTTTCTCAACTTGAAAGGCAGCGGGCGTCGTGAGTTGTCCGGCATCATTTCCAGTCCTCGGAATCCTCTGACTGCGCGGGTGATGGTGAACCGTATCTGGCAGTGGATCTTTGGCGCGGGCTTGGTGGGGACGCCAGACGATTTCGGCCATCTCGGCGCGCAGCCGTCGCATCCGGAACTGTTGGATCATCTTGCGGCGCAGTTTATGGCCGATGGATGGTCGGTGAAGAAACTGGTGCGTTCCCTTGTGCTCAGCAGAGCATTCCAATCCGCCAGCGCACCCAATGCCGAAGCCCGCCTGCGCGATCCCAACAATACCCTCCTCTCCCATTTCACTGCGAGGCGGATGGAGGCTGAATCCATCCGGGATGCGATGCTGCAGGTTTCGGGCCGGATGGATGCCCGGATGTTTGGACCCAGCGTGCAGCCTTACCGTGAGAAGGCGGATCCGGAAAAGCGGCTGTTTACGGGGCCGCTGGATGGCGAGGGACGCAGAAGCATCTATATCAAATTTCAACTCATGGAGTCAACCCGGTTTCTCAATGCCTTCAACCTCCCCGGCGGCAAGGTCACGCAGGGACGGCGCGAGGACTCCAATGTCCCGGCGCAGAGTCTGGCGATGCTCAACGATCCCCTGGTGCAGGCCATCGCGGATCATTGGGCCGGGGAAATAGTCAAAGATGGCTGCGTGAGCCTGCACGAACGCATCACGGGAATGTTTCGCAGGGCGCTGGGTCGAACCCCGCTTGATTCGGAGCGGGAACGATTTGTCGCCGCGGTGCGTTCACTCGCGGTAAATCGCGAAGTCGCTGATGCCTCATTGATGACGGAGAGGACCGTCTGGAAGGATGCAGCGCATGCCATGTTCAATCTGTCAGAATTTATCTTCATTCCATGAT
>CALQSQ010000062.1 GCA_943333275.1 Akkermansia muciniphila | reverse complement strand
TATCCCAGATAACAAAGCGTTCCGTTTTCGCCATCCACTTCGGACAGGCGGGATTCGTTGGCGACAACACCTTCTAGACCTTTGGCTACGAGCATTTTAAGAGAGGGGATGGGGTGGGGGAATTGGGAAAGTGAGAATTTTAGCCGCGGCGCTTCATGGCGCGGAGAATGGCGTCGCCCATATCGGACGGAGACTGAGCAATTTCAATGCCAGCCTCGCGCAAGGCTTGCTGTTTGGCTTGGGCGGTGCCCTTGCCTCCGGAAATGATGGCGCCGGCGTGGCCCATGCGGCGTCCGGGAGGGGCGGTGGCCCCGGCAATGAAACCGGCCACCGGTTTTTTACAATTTTCCTTCAACCAGGCGGCGGCCTCCTCTTCCTCGCTGCCGCCAATTTCACCGATCATGATAAAGGCTTCGGTGCCCGGATCGTTGGTCAGAAGTTTCACCGCATCCAGCTGCGTCATTCCATGAATGGGGTCGCCACCGATCCCAATGCAGGTGCTCTGGCCCATGCCGCGATTCGTAATCTGCCAGACGGCCTCATACGTCAACGTGCCCGAGCGGCTGACCACGCCAATCTTGCCGGCCTTGTGAATATACCCGGGCATGATCCCGATCTTGCACTGCTCCGGTGTGATGATGCCCGGGCAGTTCGGCCCGATCAACGTGCTGCCACTGCCAGCCAGAGCGACTTTGACCCGCATCATGTCCATGACCGGGATGCCCTCGGTGATGCAAACAATCAATTCCACCCCCGCATCCGCAGCCTCCATGATGCCATCCGCCGCAAACGGAGGAGGCACGAAGATCATGGTCGCATTGCAACCGGTCGCCGCCCGTGCCTCGGCCACGGTATCGAAAATCGGCACCCAGGATTCAAATTTCTGCCCGCCCTTGCCCGGGGTCACCCCGGCCACCACATTGGTGCCGTATTCCATGCAGGATTTGGCGTGAAATCCTCCGGAAGCACCGGTGATGCCTTGAACGAGAAGTCGGGTGTTTTTATCAACCAAAACGGACATGATTAGGAGAAATTGTAAGGGGGTTGGGAACGGGAAGATGCAGAGCCTAGAGGGGAGCGCAGGGAGTTCAAGCAAGATTCGTCACGAAAGCAGCCATCCCCTCCGCAGCCACGGCGAAAGTGGAGGTGCCGGACGATAGGTGGATGGAGCGGCATTATTCGGCCAACCTTTCACATTCGTATAGTCTTAAGATTGGTCCCCAACTTTCCCACTGGCAAGCTATCACCGTCTCGGTAGTTTCGAACGCATCCCCGCATGAGTCTCAAAGAAAAAATCGTCCCCAGTGGACCCGCCAGGCATTTGCTTCCGGTTCCCGGTCGGCGTCCCATCACGATCATTGCCAATAAGGCGATTCTTGCCGGGTTGGATGAGAAGTGTCTGGAGCAGGCGATGAATGGCGCGTCGGCTCCGTATGTGGACCGGATGGTGGTGAATCCCGATGCGCACACGGGGTATGGGGTGCCGGTGGGGTGTGTGCTGGCTTCGCGGAATGCGATCTTTCCGGCTCCGGTGGGGCCGGATATCAAATGCTCGATGTCCTTTCTGCAAAGCGATCTGGAAGCCTCGGCGCTGGCTGACAAACCAACGCGGCGGGCATTGATCAATGCGATCTGTGAGCGCATTCCCACGGGAGCAAACAATCGCCAGGCGGCGACGGGGCGGAGGATCGATGCGGAAACGCTGTGCGAGATTGCCATTTTCGGGGCGATTCCCAGGGTGCTCGCCAAGCTGGGAATTCCGGCGCATTGGAGGGATTCCTGCGAGGACGCGAGCCACGGGGATCCGGAGGAGTTGGCGGCCCGCCTGCGGGTTGTCTGTGCGGCCAATCCCCGGATGGAATCGAGCCTGGCCTCGGTTGGGTCGTATGGTTCTGGAAATCATTTTGGCGAAGCCGAGGTGGTGACGGTGGCGCCGGAAATGTCGGACATCGCGGCGCATTTCGGGCTGAAGGATGGATGCATTGGATTCCTTTCGCACTGCGGGTCGCGTGGGTTCGGCTACAAGCTCGCCGATGCGCATTTCAAATCGCTGGCGGCCAAATTCAAACTCTGGGGCACGCCGCTGCCGGGAGGAGATGCGCACATGGTTTATGCCCCGCTGGGGACGCCAGAAGCCACGGACTATCTCGCGGACATGGCGCTCGGTGGAAACTTCGCGACGGTGAATCATCTGCTGATCAACACCCTTGTGCTCGAGGCCTTTCAGGAAATATTCCCCGGCACCAAGGCCGAGTTTGTTTACTACATTTCGCACAATCTGGCGCGGCGTGAGGTAGTGGATGGCACGATGATGTGGGTCATTCGTAAGGGCGCCACCCGCGCGTTGCCGGCGGGACATCATGAACTCCGCGGGACCCGGTTCGCGGAAACGGGTCATCCGATCCTCCTGCCGGGAAATCCCACGGCTGGTTCCCATGTCATGGTGGCCAGCGCGGGATCCGCGGCATCGCTCTATTCGATCAATCACGGGGCTGGCCGGGCGATGGGACGCAAGCAGGCCGAGCGAACGCTGCTGCGTGATGAGGTGGATGCTGGCCTGGCGGCCGCCGATGTCATGTCGAATTGCCGTGTCTATCCGATCGATGAAGCGCCCGCCGCCTATAAGAATTTCGACGACGTGACGGCATCGATTACGGAGGCCGATCTCGCCAGGTCCGTGGCCCGGTTGCGCGCGGTATTTGTCATCAAGGATGGTGATAAGGATCCGGAGGGGGCTGCGTAGAAATTTACATTTCCTGATCAAATCCGCCTTCAGGCCTTCGGAGCAGGGAGGCCGATGAGGCTGCCTTAGGCAACTAAGAGCCGATCATCTGGAGACTTGCTTTGCGAGGATTTCTCAGGAAGAGGATGGTGAAAATTGGGCGGGACTGCGGCAAAGTCGCCACCCCTGCCTTTTTGCTCCGCATGAAAAAAACTCCCTCACCTGTTTCCGTTCGCTCCGGCAAGCTGGAGTTCCTGCACACGAACTCCGGAAGGCGTGAGTGGCGGGATCTTTACCGGACGGTGCTGGCCTTGACCTGGCCGCGTTTTGCGATGGTCGTGCTGGGGGTGTACTTTGGGCTGAATGTGATTTTTGCGACCATCTATTTGATGGGTGGAGCCTGCATAGCCGAAATGGAGGAGGCTTCGTTCGTGAGCGCCTTCTTCTTCAGTGTGCAGACGCTCTCCACGGTGGGATTTGGACACCTGTATCCGGCAACGCTTTTCGGAAATGTGGTCACCACGATTGAGATCGTGATTGGCATGTTTTTCACCGCAGTGGTGACAGGTCTGATCTTTGTGCGGTTTGCACGTCCCGTGGCGCGCCTGACCTTCAGTCACTCCATGGTCATCTGCCCCTACGATGGCAGGCCGTCGCTCCAACTGCGCGTGGCGAACCAGCAGAAGGAATCCATGGTGGAGGCGGAGTTTCGCCTGATGCTCATCCGCAAGGAAAGCATTCAGGAGGAGGAGGATGTGCGGCGGTTTTATGCGCTCAAGCTGGAATACGATCGCGTCATCATCTTCCCCACCGCACTGACGATCCGGCACGTGATCGACGAGAGCAGTCCCCTATATGGAGTGACGCCGGAGCAGATGGAGCAATGGGACGCGCGCATCATCACCTCCATCGTGTGCATCGATACGGTCATTCAGGCGCCGGTGCAGAGTCAGTATGACTACACCTGGAGCGACGTGCAATTCGACCGCCGGTTCGTGGAAATTTACACGGAACTCGGCGGTGGGCGCTACGAGGTCGACTACGGGCGCGTCCATGAGACGGAACCGGTGCCGCAACCGTCGACGATCTGACTAACCCGCCAGTGTTGGGTAATCCGTGTAGCCGCGCGCGTCGTTGGTGTAGAAGGTGCGGGCATCCGGTTCGACCAGAGCCACGCCCATCCGGACACGCTCGACGAGATCCGGATTGCTCACATAGTGATGTCCGAAGGCCACGCCCGCCAGTGTTCCGGCGGAGACAGCCTGGGCGGCCTCCTCGGGTGTGTAACCCATATTTCCAATGAGATTGCCGTGGAAGGCGGCCCGGGCGGCGCTGACCACGTCGCCCTGTTGAACTCCAAAGAAATCCGCGCGCATCAGATGGAGATAGGCAATTCCCAGCTGGCTGAGTTGGGAGGAAACGTAGGTGGTGAGGCCCATGGGATCACTGTCCAGCATGTCATTGTAGCTGTTGAGCGGGGAAATTCGCACCCCGACGCGGTCGGCGCCCCAGACACCGATAGCGGCATCAGTCACCTCCAGCAGGAGGCGGGCGCGATTTTCAAGAGGACCGCCGTAAGGCCCGGTGCGCTGGTTGCTGCCATCGCGCAGGAATTCGTCAAGGAGGTAGCCGTTGGCGCCGTGGATTTCGACGCCATCGAAGCCCGCGGCCCGGGCGTTTTCCGCGGCCTTGCGGAAACCGTCAATGATGGTGGGGATCTCGTCATCGCGAAGTTCCCGGGGTGTTTCATAGGGTTTCTTGCCCAGCGGAGTGTGGGTCTCGTCGTTGCGGATCTGAAGGGGACTGGGTGCGACGGGTTGATTACCGTTGTTTAAAAGCGAATGGCAGGCCCGTCCGCCATGCCAGAGCTGCAAAACAATCCTGCTTCCCGCAGCATGCACGGCATCGGTCACCTTTTTCCACCCGGCCACCTGGGCGTCGGAATGAATGCCGGGCTCGCGGGCACCGAAGGCGGAATTTCCCTCCATGACCATGGTGGCTTCCGCGATGATGAGGCCTGCGGTGGCCCGCTGGGCGTAATAGGTGGCCATGAGGTCCGTGGGAACATGGTCAGCGTCCGCCCGGCATCGGGTGAGCGGCGCCATGAGGATGCGATTTGGGAGTTCGATGGTGCCGAGGTTGACAGGGGTGAAAAGGGAGGAGGTGGACATGATGGTAGAGGAGGTATTAGTGGCTTGGTAAGATCGAAAATGTTCCGGCGATTCATCATCGGGACCGAAAAATTCCACATGGAACCCACGATCTTTGGATTGGCAATCGGTTCATTTGCGGAGCGGTGATTTCCTACACTGGCTATCTTTGAACAGATTCATCCTGGCCTATTTCGCTGGCGTCTCCGCGACGGATTCCTCAATGGTGAGCGTGCGATTGAGCAGGACGCGCTCCGTGGGGGATTCTACCCACATGAACATGCTTTTGACAATATCCGCGACGCCTAGGACTTCGTGTTGCTCCGATTGAATGGCGAGCGCCGCCACCTCCAATTCCTGCTGGTAATCATCCGCACTCAGGCCACCCTGTTCGGCACTTCCGGGGCGCTTCTCAAGAATTCTTGCAACCAGACGATTCACCGCCGCCCGGGAATGTGTCTTCAGCAACTCCAGCTTGATGCGCATGGCATGAAACTGGGCGTGGATCGACTCCAAATGCGGATCGAGCTTGCGGGCCAGCAGATTCCAATCCCGGCGGTTGGAAGCATTCAGTTCGGCTGCCAGAAGGCGGACGATGCTGATTGATTTTATCAATGTTTCATCCTCGGATCTGATCCTCGGCCAGACCGCCAGGGCCTGATCGAGATGGCTTGTATCAAGGTTTTCCACGAACTCGTGCATCTCATTCACCAGCACCCTGATGCGGTGCAGCAGTCCTTCGATGTGATCCCACTCGCGGTGCCAGTTCATTTTCCAGTTCTCATTCATCCCGCGCTGCAGACCAAAGTCGCGGGCTTCCTGCAGAGTGATGTTTAATTCCAGTTCGCTTCCGCTCTGCCGCAGGGCTGCAGTGCGAAAACCAAGTTCAAGAAGAGTCAGGGGCTGGGGGGTGGCATTCGAGGTCATGGGGGTGGCGTTGGGTTCGGGTGGAGAAATGATTTCAAAAACTGCAGCAGGCGTGGAACGGCAGGCGAGCTTCTTTAAAATTTGCGCGGTTCGCTTGCCCGTTGTCTCTGGGAAACGGAATGCTTGGAAATCAGTCAATGCTGATCCTGTTCGTGAGCCTCAACGAACCAAAGGTTCATGTCCGAACCGCGCGAGACCTGGGTGAAAATGTCCGCAGTATCGGCGTCCTCCAGCTTTGAGGAAAGAGCGATGGCCTTGCGAATCAGTTCGCCAAAGGAGGAAATGGCGTGGGCCAGTTCCGCCACGTGTTTCTTGCCACTGGTGATGTCCAGCGGGTATTCGGCAAGGCTGGATTTTTGGGCGCTGACGCGAACGGTGCCCCGGGCAATGCCCCCCAACTGAACGATGCGCTCGGCAATCAGGTCCACGTATAAACCCGTATCGGTGTAAACTTTGTCGAACAATTCATGCAGGGCGATGAAATTGGGTCCCTTGACATTCCAATGCGCCTGCTTGGCCTGCATCATGAGATCGATGGAGTCGGCGAGTCTTTCCTGCAGAAGTGCAGTCATCTGGAGGCGGGTTTTTTCCGGCAGGCTGTTGCGGGTGTGGGTGAGTTTCGTTTTCATCTTCCTCCCCATAATCATTTCCCTAAACAAGCGCGATGGGGTGTTCACCCCATGTTGAAGCCATGGGCATCCGAGGCCATTCCATTGGTGCCTGAGAACGGAGGCTGACCCGCACGCGCGGTGCCTTTCACGCAAAAGCGCCACCGGAATCGGGGGCGTATGCACCGGGATGGATGCATTATTTTAGCAATGGTTGACCTTACAGACATCCTGCGTTTGCCCCGTCCTCCCGGGGGGCATCGATCCTACATTCACATGTCCATTCAAATGAGGCGGGCATTGTCGACTGCGGTTTGCGGGGTGGCATTTCTGTGGGCCTCGGCAGGGCAGGCGGCGGAACCAGGTTCACCGGTGAGTTTTGTAAATGACATTTCACCGATCCTCACCAAGGCGGGTTGCAACTCGGGAAGCTGCCACGCAAAGGCCGGGAGTGGCCAGCGGGGATTCAAGCTGTCGCTGCTGGGCTTTGAGCCGCAGGAGGATTACGAACACATCGTGAAAGAGGGGAGGGGACGCCGGGTTTTTCCAGCCGCCCCCGAGGAAAGTCTGCTCGTCCTCAAGGCCGCCAATACGGTGCCGCACGGAGGCGGGATGCGGCTCGATCCACAATCTGAGGGCTACCGGCAGCTGGTTCGCTGGATCGCCGAGGGAATGGCTTTCGGCAAGGATTCGGACCCAAAACTTACGTCCATCGACGTGGAGCCCAAACGGATGACCCTGCCTGTTCATTCCTCGCAGCAATTGAAGGTCACCGCCCACTATTCCGATAATAGCACGCGCGACGTCACGCCGCTGGCGCTCTATGAGCCCAATGATAAAAGCATGGCGGAAACGGATGAGGCGGGACTGGTCCGGACACTCGACATCCCCGGCAACGTGGCCGTGATGGTGCGGTATCAGGGAAAAGTTTCAGTCTCCAGTGCCTCGATTCCGCTGGGAGCGACGGTGGAAAATCTGCCACCATCCAAAAATTTCATCGATGACCTCATCTTCGCGAACCTGAAACGGATTGGCGTGCCACCGTCACCAGTCTGCGATGACTCCACGTTTCTGCGCCGCGTGTCGCTCGACATCGCCGGGCGCCTGCCGACCCTGGAGGAGACGAAAGCCTTCCTCGCCAGTCCCTCGCCCGATAAGCGTGATCAGGCGATCGAGTCGCTGCTGAGCAGTTCTGACTATGCCGATTTCTTTGCGAACAAATGGACCGCGATTTTGAAAAACAAACGCGATGAGGCCTCGGATATCACGGCCAACTTTGCCTTTCATTCCTGGGTTCGCGACAGCCTGCTCGCCAATAAACCTTATGACGAAATGGTGCGGCAGCTTCTTGCCGCGACCGGCACCATCGTGGACAACCCGGCCGTGGCATGGTATAAGCGCGTCAAGGAACCGAACCAGCAGATGGAGGATGTGGCGCAGTTGTTTCTGGGAGTGCGGATGCAGTGTGCGCAGTGCCACCATCACCCGTTCGAACGCTGGAGCCAGTGGGACTATTACAGCCTGACGGCTTTTTTCACGCAGGTGGGCCGCAAGCCGACCTCTACCGCCGGTGAGGATCTGATATTTCACAAGCGGGGCATCGCCCAGACGGAGAACAAGAAAACCCGGCTGCCTGTGAAACCCGCTGCGCTGGGCACTCCCACCCTGGAAATTCCGCCAGATGATGATCCCAGACTGCGCCTCGCGGATTGGATGAGTGACAAGACCAATCCCTTTCTGGCGAAATCGCTGGTGAATCGTTATTGGAAACATTTCTTCAAGCGCGGACTGATCGAACCTGAGGACGACATCCGCGATACCAATCCGCCGACCAATCCAGAGTTGCTCGATGCCCTGGCCCGGGACTTCACCGAGCATAATTTCGACCTGAAATCAGTCATCCGCGTCATCACGCAGAGTCACACCTACCAGTTGAGCGCCATGCCCAACGAACACAATGCGGTGGACCGGCAGAATTTCTCGCACTACTACCCGCGCCGCATGCAGGCGGAAGTGCTGCTGGATGCGGTCAATCAGCTGACCGGGGCCAGTTCGGACTTCGGCGATCTGCCTCCCGGCACCCGCGCCATTTCCCTGCCTGACAACAGCTACAATCGCAGTTCGCCGTTTCTCAAAGTCTTCGGGCGTCCGGAAAGCTCCAGCGTCTGTGAATGCGAACGCGTGCAGGCCTCGAGCCTGGCGCAGAGCCTGCACCTGATGAATGCGGCCGACGTGAAGGCCAAGCTGACCATGGGCAACGGGGTTGCCGAATCCCTGACCAAATCGGAACTGCCCGAGCCGGAAAAATTGCAGCAACTTTACCTCACCGCCTTCTCCCGCGCGCCCACGGCGGAGGAACTTCAGGTCGCGGGCGACAGCGTTCTCAAGGTCCGCACGAACGCCCAGGGGCAGCCGCTGGATCCCCAACAATCCAAGCGCATGGGCTATGAGGATCTGCTCTGGGCGCTCATCAATACGAAGGAATTTCTTTTCAATCACTAACCACCGCATCCGATGATTCCTAAAATTTCCCTTCTGCTGTCGCTCGCTGTGCTGAGCCTGCGACTGACCGCGCCGGGCATCGCGCAGCAAGTCTGCCTTCCTTCGCCCCGCCTGCTGACGATGATGCCGATGGGCGGGCAGGCGGGCACGAATGTGGAGGTAACGATCTCCGGCGAGTATCTCGAGGACGTGAGCGAGTTGTCCTTTTCCTCACCCAAGATCACGGCAAAACCCGTGCTGGGACCGGATGGGAAAATGGTGGAAAACAAATTTCTGATCACGATCGCTCCGGACGCGCCCATCGGCGTGCATGATGCACGGGTGATGTCGAGGATGGGCATTTCCTCGGCGCGGGTATTTTCCATTGGAAGCCTGCCGGAGATTACTCGCATCAAGCCAAACACCTCTTTGGAAACGGCGCTGGCCCTCCCGGTAAATTCGGTCTGCAACGGCGTGATGACGAATCGCGCTGTCGATTACTATTCATTTCAAGGAATCAATGGCAAACGCATCGCCGTGGATTGCGCGGCACTGGGCATTGACTCCAAGCTGAATCCCGTGGTCATCATCGCCGATGCTAAAGGGCGCGACCTGCTGGTGAATCGCACCGGCGGGGCACTCGACTTCACGCCGACCGCCGACGGCACCTATTTGATCAAGCTGCAAAGCCTCACGTTCCAGGGTGGGCCGCAGCAGTTTTACCGGCTGGCCCTGCAGGAAATTTCCGGATCGGGCCCGATTCCCCGGCAAGCGTCCACCGCCAAAGTGAGTTCCTTTTCCTGGCCCCCGGTCGGTGCTCCCGCAGGTCCGGTCCTTGCAGAAACCGAGCCGAACAATCTTCCTGCGCAGGCTCAGAAAATCACCCTACCCTGTGACATCGGGGGAAATTTCTTCCCTGCAGCGGATGTCGATACTTTCGAGTTTTCCGCCAGGAAGGATGAGGTCTGGTGGGTGGAGGTGGGATCCGAACGCCTTGGTCTGCCCACGGATCCATTTGTGCTCGTGCAGCGGGTGACGAAGGAGGGCGAAAAGGAGACACTCACGGATGTCGCCGAGTTGTATGACATCCCCAGCCCGATGAAAGTGACCATCAACGGCTACTCCTACGATGGACCACCTTACAATGCGGGATCGCCCGACGTGCTGGGGAAAGTGGAGATCAAGGAGGATGGAGTTTACCGGTTGGAGGTCCGGGATCTGTTTGGTGGAACGCGCAATGATCCTGGGAACCACTACCGGCTGATCGTGCGGCAGGCGGCTCCGGACTTTTCACTGGTGGCCTGGGCGGTGCACATGGAATTGCGCAACGGGGATCGCAGTGCGCTTTCCAAGCCCATCGCGTTGCGAGGTGGAGCCGGCATGGCGTTTGAAGTGGTGGTGGTACGGCGCGATGGCTTTGATGATGACATTGAACTGGGCATGGAGGACCTCCCGGCTGGCGTCAGTGCTCGTGGGCTGAAGATTCCCGCCGGCAAGGTGCAGGGCATGATGATCATCAGCGCGGCACAAAATGCGCCCCGCTCCTTTGGCATCGCAAAAATGTTTGGCAGGGCGCAGATCAACGGAGCCAGCGTCACCCGGCCCTGTCGTCTCGCCTCCATGGAATGGCCGGTGAAGGATGCATCGACGGAAAAAATCCCCAGCCCAAGGCTGGTGGCGGATGTTCCGATTTCCATCACGGATGCCGAACAGGCGTCTGTTTCCATTGTCGCCGCAGAAAACAAGGTCTGGGAATCGAAGGTCGGCGAGACGTTGAAAATCCCCCTCAAGGTCACATGGAACAGTGAGTTCACGGGATCGTCGCTCAAGATGAAAACCTACGGTGCGGGATTCGAAGCAGTGAAGGAATTTGATATTCCACTCAATGCCCCCGCTGCCGAGGCCGTCATCGATCTCGCCGCACTCAAAACCCCGCCGGGTGAATTCTCCATCGCCTTTTACGGCACGGCAGTGGTCAATTATCGCTACAATCCCGCATCCATCAAAGTGGCCGAGGAATCGCAGAAAAAAGCCATGGACGACGCGACCGCGCAGACCGCCGAAGCCCAAAGACTCGCCAATGAAGCCGCCGCCGCGCCACCTGAGAAAAAGGCGGATGCCGACAACGCCGCCAAGCTCGCCCTTGAAAAACAAAAGCAGGCGGAAGCCGCACTCGCCGAGGCTGGCAAACGCCTCAAGTCCGCCACGGATGCCGCAGCTCCTGTGGACATGACGGAAATCTTTGTATCTGAACCAATCAGGCTCGCAATCAAGGCGGCCGAGGTTGCCAATACGACCCCGCCAGCCCCGGCAAAATAATGTGCAACATCCTACCACGCAGATCACTGTCCTTTTTCAACCGCTCGGCGCTTATGCTGAGCCTTGGATCGTGCACGCTCGCCGCCGATTTGGATTTCTACCGCGATGTCTATCCGTTTCTAAAATCCAACTGCATCGCCTGCCATAACAAAACGACGACCAAGGCGGATCTCGATATGGAAACCCCCGAGTCCATGCACAAGGGAGGGGAGTCGGGGCCTGCGGTCATCGCGGGCAAGGGAGAGGAGAGTTTGCTCGTGCAGGCGGCAAGGCACACGGAGGATTTGGTCATGCCTCCGAAGGGCAATAAATCGGGGGCAAGAAATCTCACCTCTGCGGAAATCGACGTGCTCAAAACCTGGATTGATCAGGGTGCATTGCACTCGGTGCCACAGGAGCGTGCCGTAGCCTGGCAGCCTCTGGCACCGGGGGTGCATCCCATTTACAGCGTGGCCATGACCAGGGACGGTCGATGGGCGGCGTGCGGGCGGTCCAATCAGATGGCTCTTTACGATCTCGCCACTCGGCAAATTTCCGCGCAGCTTGCCGATGCTGCGCTGCCACCCGGCACGGCGCATCGCGCGTCGGTGCAGTCACTGGCCTTCAGCCCGGATGGCATCCGGCTTGCATCGGGCAGCTTCCGTGAAGTGAAAATCTGGCGGCAGGAGGATGGTCAATCGACCACACTTCCAGTGGATCCAGCGCTCGGTGCGGTGCTGTCTGTCCTGACAGCGGACGGACGGCAGGTGGTCAGTGCGGATCAGTCTGGAGCGCTAGTGATCTGGGATGCGATGACAGGCGGCGTGCTTAAAAAAATTCCCGATGTCAACAAGGCCGGCATCAAACTTCTAAGCCTGACAGCCGATGGATCGAAATCGCTCGTTCATGGCACCGATGCCACGCTGAGCGTTTGGAATCTCCAGGAAGGAAAAAGCCTGGCCAGCCATGCTGGAGTCATGGGGGTATCCTCAGCCACTTGGACCAGCGATGGCCTCTCCATCGTCACCGCCAGCGAGGATCAAAAGCTGCGGGTGTGGTCGCTGCCAGCGGATGGCAACATGGAAATTCCAGCGCCCCGGGAACTTCCGGCTGCTGCGGCCAACGTCATTTCCCTCATGGCCGGGGCAGTTCCGGATCAGATTCTGAGTGCCGGACAGGATGGCAGGGTGCTGGTGTGGAGCCTGGCAGAATCGAAGGTCATCCAGGAGATCAACAGTCCGGGACTGTTGTGCATGGGCCTTTCCAAGGACGGAAAACAATTGGTCACCGGGGCTGCGGATGGTGCGCTGCGTCTGTGGAATTTGGCGAACGGCAAGCAGATGATCGAATTGCGCGGCAGTCTCGCAGGGAGCCGGAAGATCGCAGAAATGGAATGGACGATCGCTGCGCAGGCTCTGGAACAGGAATTTCAAAATGGAGAGGTCGCCCGCATCACCGCGCAAAACACCGCGCTCGATGAACTCGCCAAGAAGGCCAATGAAGCCACCGTTGCGATGAATGCTGCGCTGCCCGAAAAGCAGAAGACTCTGCAAACGGCCCGTGAAGCCAAAGTGGCTGCTCAAAAAGCCGTGGACGATGTCGTCGCGCTCATCACGAAAGCCCCCGAGGGCAAGCCGGATGCCGCGCTTAGCCAGCAGCAAAAGGACGCCGAAGCGAAACTCGTTGTGAGCGCCACGGCGGAGACCTCTGCAGCCGCCGCAGTTTCTGCTGCAGAGAACAACGTCAAGGATGCGGAATCAGAATTGAAACGGATCACCGACACCAAGAATGCCAATATGGCGGACGTCGCGGCAAAGAATGCCGCGCTGGAGAATTCAAAGAAGGTCCAGGAAGCTGCCACGGCCGAGCTCACCGCCGCCAGGCAGGCCGTCAACAACGCCGCCGCAAAGCCCCTGGCCGTCCGCATTTCCAACGATGGTCTGCAGGTGGTGGCAATATTCAGTGATGGCGCGCTCAGAAGTTGGGCCGTGGCGACCGGGGCTGCTCTTGCCGAGACCAATGCTAGTCCGACGGCGGCGGCAACCTTGATGCAGTCAGGAGAAGGATTTTTCCTCAGCAGTCATGCTGAGGGCACCATCGCGAAGCTGGCTTCAGCTCCTCGATGGGTTCTTGAGCGAACCATCGGGGGGGAGTCGGATCGATCGCTTTTTGCCGATCGCGTGAATGCCCTCTGCTTCAGTCCCGACGGCAAAATCCTGGCTGCAGGCGGTGGCGAACCATCGCGGTCCGGAGACATCAGCTTGATTGATGTGGAAACAGGAACGCTGCGCGCGGCTTGGAACGGATGCCACAAGGATGTGGTGTTGAGTCTGGGTTTTTCTCCCAATGGCGAATTGCTTGCTTCAGGCTCTGCAGATCGCATCGCGAGGGTTACCAACCTGGCCTGCGGCAAGCCGGTGAATCTCTTTGAAGCTCACACCCACTACGTTCTGGGGGTGGCCTTCCGCGCGGATGGCCGGGTGCTTGCGAGCGCGGGGGCGGACGGGGTGGTGAATGTCTGGGACATGATACTCGGGGAGCGGAAGAAAAAAATCGAGGGATGGACCAAAGAGGTAACCTCCTTGCAATTCATCGGTGCCAGCAATCAGATCGTGACCTCGGCGGGAGATAATCAGGTGCGAATCGTCAATGATGCCGGGGCGGAAATCCGGGCGATCACGAAACTGCCCGATTTCATGCAGTCGACTGCCGCCACCCACAACGGCAGCACGGTAATCGGGGGTGGGGAGGACAGCGTGCTGCGCGTTTGGGACGGCACCAGCGGAAAGGAACTCGCCGTGTTTGGGTTATAGCAATTTTTGAAAAATCACCTACCTTTCAGCAATACCATGTCACCACACCTTCAATCCAGCTCCCTTGTTCGCTGCGCCGGACCCATGTCGCGTCGCGGATTCATGCAGATCGGTCTGACCGGCATGGCATCGTTGAGCTGGCCGGGCCTGCTGCGGCTGCGGGCCGAAAATGCCCTGAAGCCGAACAGCGAGAAAACCGCCATCATCATGGTCTGGCTCAATGGGGGGCTTTCCCATGTGGATTCCTATGATCCCAAGCCTGACATTGGCAGTGAATACCGCGGCCCGTTCAAAACGATCGAGACGAACGTGCCGGGAACGCGCCTGACGGAACTGATGCCGATGCAGGCGAGGATTGCCGACAAATTTACCATTCTCCGCTCCATGTATCAAAAGGCCGGCGGACATCCGGCGGGTTCCATGCAGTTGCTGTCCGGCGACCCCGATGAACGCGACAAACCCAAACCCAAACTGCCCGATTGGATGTCGGTGGCCCATTATCTGCGGTCCAAGGATGGAAAGCGCACCAATCCGCTGCCCAATTACATTGGAGTAAATCCGCCGCTCGAATACAACGGGCCCGCCTATCTCGGCGAGTCCTACGCTCCCTTCTCCGTCAACGACGACCCCAGCAGGCCAAATTTTGAAGTGCCCAATGTCGGGCTGGCGGATGTCTCCGAATCACGGCGCCTGAGCGACCGTGTCGCATTGCGCAAGAGTCTGGACAAAATGGAGCGCGCCTTTGACAAGGAGGGGGAACTGGGCGCGCTGGATGATTTCGAAGCGCAAGCCGTCACGCTCCTGACGAATCCCCAGACCCGCGATGCCTTCGACCTCAGTAAGGAGGATGCGGTGACGAGGGATCGTTATGGCAGGAATCGCTGGGGGCAGCAGTTGCTGCTCGCACGTCGTCTCGTGGAGTCGGGCGTGGAAATCGTCACCAGTGCCCTGAATGGACCGCTCTGCAGCCGCACGAACAATTGGGATGATCACTCGGTCAATTGCCACATCTTCGACGCGCTACGCTTCCGCATGGGATACTACGATCAGGCTGTGTCCGCGCTCATTGAAGACATCTATGCAAGGGGCCTGGACAAGCGGGTGCTCGTCGTGGTGACCGGCGAATTCGGCCGCTCGCCAAAGATCGAATTTGGTCGCAGCACGGGTGGAGGCGACGCCAGCGGTCCCACCGGAACGCTGCAACCCGGACGGGATCACTGGCCGCGCGCCTTTTCCAATATCTGGGCCGGTGGCGGCATCCAAACCGGTGGCGTGATCGGTTCGACCGACAAACGCGGCGAAGACGTGACCGAACGCCCCTGCGGTCCGGATGATTTCCTGGCGACCATTTACCACCATCTAGGAATCGACGCATCGAAGGTCACCATCAATGACTTCAACGGCCGGCCGACGGCGATCGTGAACAATGGCAAGCCGATTGCGGAACTGATGGGCAAAGCCGTCTAGCCTGAGCCTTGTGAACCAAGTCGCCACCATTTCCCGCCGGCCTTCCTGGAAATGGTGGATCACGGGTTTGCTGTTGATGGCCACCACGATCAATTACATGGATCGTATGACCCTCTCGAGCGCTTCGGTGCGGGTCACGCGCGAACTGGGATTGAACGATACCCAGTATGGAAATCTCGAACTGGCGTTCGGCTGGGCGTTCGCTGCGGGGTCTCTGGTCTTTGGCTTTCTGGCAGACCGGTGGCGGGTGTATTTTCTTTACCCCGCCGTTCTGGGAGCCTGGTCTTTGATGGGCATGATCACCGGATGGTCGCACGGCTATGCGCAACTGCTGGTCTGCCGGGCGCTGCTGGGATTTTTTGAGGCCGCACACTGGCCCTGCGCCCTGAAAACGACGTTTGTGCTGCTCACGGAAAAGGATCGGACGATGGGAAACAGCATGCTGCAGAGCGGCGCTTCCATCGGTGCGATCATTACTCCGCAGATTATGAAGTTGTTGATGACCGAGGAGGCGGGATCCTGGCGCACGACCTTTGTGGCCATCGGTGCCATCGGATTTCTCTGGGTGTTGATTTGGTTCTTCTGCTTGAGACCGCGCGATCTCCTACAGCCTGCAAGCACATTGCCTGCGACGGGCCCTCCCATGCTGCTGCGCACCATTCTACGAAGCGGACGATTCTGGGCGGTGGCTCTGCTGCTGACCGGAGCCCAGGTGGTCTGGCAGATTTATCGCGTGTGGCTCATGAAATTTTTGCAGACCGGAAGGGGTTACGGGGAATCCGCAGCGTTGAATTTCAATTCGTTTTATTATATCGCCACGGATGTCGGATGTCTGCTGGCGGGCGGAATCTCGCTCTGGTTGATCGGACGACGTGGCATGAACCCCCATGAGGCAAGGCGACTGGTCTATGCCGGGGCCTGCCTGCTGACGTCGCTGAGCATTTTCCTTCCGTGGCTTGAGCGGGGGTGGTTGCTGCTGGTCATCATGCTGCTCATTGGTGCCGGGGCTCTTGCGCTGTTTCCCTGCTATTATAGTTTTGTGCAGGATCTTTCCTCCTCCCACGTCGGCAAGCTCACGGGGCTGCTAAGTTTGTGGGGGTGGGCGGTGACGTCGCCTATGCACAGCTTCTTTGGGATGCTGATCGATTACTCCAAAAGTTACGATCTAGGCCTGGTCATTGCGGGATTGTTTCCGTGGCTGGGTGTCATCGCCATGAAAGTTTTGTGGCGACGAAATCCCGCCAGTCTAGAATCCCTGTCTCCACATTAAATCCCATCTCCCATGATCACCGAATCATCACGCCTCCAGGACTTTCCATTGCTTTCGGGCATGACCTATCTGAACACGGCTGCCGAGAGTATTCCTCCGCCCTGCGTGCACGCGGCCATGGAAGCCTACTGGCAGGACAAAATTTGTGGAATGAAGGGACGGGATGGACACTTTGCTGCGGTCGAGGCCTGCCGCGAAGTCAGTGCGCGGCTGCTTGGATTGGAGCCAGGGGAGGTTTCGTTCTGCTCGTGCAGTTCCGAGGCCTACAACCTGCTGGCCACCGCTCTGCAGCTTGGGGTGGGGGACGAGGTGGTGGTGACGGATCTTGATTTTCCAGCCGGCGTGACTCCCTGGCTGCGCGCCGTCGATGGGCCCGCCGTCCAGATCTGGAAAGCTGCCGACGGCATGCTGGCGGTGGATCAGTTGACCCCACTTCTCAACGCGAACACCAGACTAGTGCAGGTGTCCCTGGTGAGTTTTTACAACGGGCATCGCCTCAATTGGAAGCCGTTTCACGAAATGGTGCGGCGGCTTGCGCCGAAGGCGGTCATTTCCGTCGATATCACCCAGGCGTTTGGTCGCGTGGTGCTGGACTGTGAGGGGGCGGACATACTTATTTCCAGCACCCACAAATGGACGCTGGGCATTCACGGAGGCTGCATCATTGGGATTCCCTCCGCCAATGCCGGTCGCCTGACAACCCATGCGGGCGGGTGGTATCATTTGCAAAACGCGTTTGATGCTGATCGATTCGAGCGCGCGGTGACGAAAACCGGGGCGGCTAGTTTTTCGGTGGGGATGCCGAATTTTGTCGCCCTCTATGCGCTGAATGCCGCGCTGCGTTATCTGGAAGGCGTGGGAATTGAGAACATTGCGGCCCACGCCGATCCGCTGGTCGCCGCCGTGCAGGAGGGCCTGCATGATCTTGGCATCAAGCCGCTCTGTCCCTGGAATGGCTCCGGAATCATCGCCTTTCTGCACCCGCGTGCCGCGGAATTGCATGACGGACTGGCTCGTGAAAATATTCATGTCATGCACAGTGCGGGCCGCATTCGCATCGCCGTGCATGGTTACAACACCGAGCACGACATCCGGAAGTTCCTCCTCGTGCTGACCTCCCTCCTGGATACATTTTAATCAAACCTACCGTCCACGAATCATGAAGTCTCCTTGTCGAATCACGCGCCGCGGATTCCTTCGTTCCAGTGCCCTGGCCGCCCTTGCCCCCGCAGGCTGTGCCTCAGTGCAACGAGCGAATAACCAGGGTTACATCGATGCGCACGTTCACGTTTGGACACCTGATTTACGCTGCTATCCGCTGGCGCCCGGTTTTAAAAAATCCGACATGAAACCCTCCAGTTTCACGCCGTATGAACTTTGGGCCCATTGCCGACCCGAAGGTGTCAGCCGCGTGGTGCTCATCCAGATGAGTTATTACAATTTCGACAACCGCTACATGCTCGACATGATGGACCAGCACCGGGGAATCTTCGGTGGCGTGGCGATTGTGGATGAGACGCAGGCCAGCCTCGAGGCTGAAATGAAGGCATTATCGGACAGGGGAGTGCGGGGATTCCGCCTCTATACCGATCCAAAAAAGGCGGAAGCCTGGAGAAGTTCGGATGGAATGAAACGGATGTGGTCCCATGCCGCCGATGCCGGACTCTCCATGTGTCTGCTGACGGGCGCGGATGCCCTGCCAGCAGTGAGCAGAATGTGCCGGGATTATCCAAGAACCCGCGTCGTCATCGACCACTTCGCACGCATCGGAACCAGCGGATCTCTCCCCCCATGGGACATTGATGAACTCTGCAGGCTGGCCGACCATGCCAATGTGTTTGTGAAAACCTCCGCCTTCTATGCCCTGGGCGCAAAGAAGGCGCCCTATTTGGACCTCGGACCGATGATCCGCAAGGTGCGCGACGCCTTCGGGGCCGCGCGGCTCATGTGGGCCAGCGACTGTCCCTTTCAGGTGGAAGAGGGGCACACGTATGCCGATTCGATCAGCCTGATTCGGGGTCGACTCGATTTCCTGACGGCAGAGGACCGCCAATGGATGCTGCGCAAGACGGCGGAGAAAGTATTCTTTTCTTGAGCCGACTTTTTTGCCTACTCAAAACGCAAAATGAAGTTGCGATAGAAGGTAAACGCCCTCTCCACTTCCGCCACCTCCACAAACTCAACCGCAGCATGGGCCTGATCGATATGACCGGGCCCAATGACCAGGCTGGGAATCCCCTGATCTGAGAGCTTGCTGGCATCGCTGCCAAAGGGAACACCGCAGAGCGTTCCATCCATGCCCATCTCCGAAAGCACCAGGCTGGCCAGTTGAGCGGGTGGTGAAGAGGCTGGAGTTTCCAGCGGGCGATCGGTGAGCATGGGGGGCTCCATGGATGCCTGTATCGATGGATCCATGGCGATCAAATGATCGAGGATCCTTTGGTAGTGGGCCAGGACTCCCTCCACGGTCTCACCCGGCAGCAAGCGGCGATCAATCTCGATGGCGCAATGATCTGGCACGAAATTGACCTGCACTCCTCCCTGCACTATTCCTACATTCAATGTGGCCGGGCCCAGCAGGGGATGTGCGTGCAGTGCAAGTTTCCGATGATCCTCCTCCAGCGCGAGAATCACCCGCGCCATACCATTGATGGCGTTCACGCCCAGATGGGGCTTGCTGCTATGGGCGGCCTGTCCACGCACCACGATCCGCCAGCGCACCACGCCCTTGCTTGCGATCACCGCCCGCATGCCAGTGGGTTCCGCCACCAGGGCGGCTTGGCCAGTAAGGCCTTCGCAAAGTTTCACCACTCCTCGATAGGAATACTCCTCGTCCACCACTGCGGCGAGCCAGACATCGCACGGAGGTTGAATGCCCTCCTCGTGCAACGATGCCACCGCATGCATCATCGCCGCTAACCCGGCCTTGGTGTCGCAACTGCCCCGACCATACATTTTTCCTTCCTCAATCCGTGGCTCGAAGGGAGAAACTGTCATGCCCTCAGTGCTTACTGTGTCCATATGGGCCTCCAGAATGATCCGCCTTTCGGGATTTAGACCTGGCAGGCGTGCAATCACATTTGGACGTCCCGCAAATACTTCCTGCTCCCAAACCTCCATTCCGGAGTTCTCAAAAAAGTGTCTAATCCAGGTGGCAATTTCACGTTCCCCTGCTCCCCTCACATAGGAAGGGTTTATGCTGTTGATTCGGATGAGACTGGCGAGCGTCTGAATTAATGATTTAACGGGCATGGCAACAGGTGGATCGGCGAACTCCTTCCTGCCAGTGAGAAATTAAAAAGACTTGCCTCTGCCGTCCAGATTCCCGATTCGCAATTCAACAAGCCCGATGCAATAGAGTATTCATGGCAAAGGCGGATGCGTTGGAGGCCTCATCGGCGCGATTACTAACTCAATAATGCGGTCAAGCGGTTTGTCGGAGAGATCATTGAACGGGGGAAGTGAGGCGGGCCGCCCGCACGGCAAGTCGAAACAAAAAACCGTGCTCCCTAAGTTCTCCGGCGCGGACCAGTCGCGCATCGGCCATGTCCTGCTCCAGCATCGCGGCAACCTGTGCTGTAAAATCCTGATCGGCAAGGACCATGGTGATTTCGAAGTTTAGTCGGAATGAACGGTTATCGAAATTGGCTGTGCCCACCATGCAATACAGCTGATCAACCAGAATAATCTTGTGATGCATAAACCCCTTGGTGTAACGAAACACCTTGATCCCAACCTCCTCAAGATCCTCAAGGTAGGACCAAGCGGAATACTGCACCAAAAGGTTGTCAGCCTTGTCAGGAATTACGATGCGCACATCCACACCGCGCAACGCGGCAAGCTGGAGTGCGCTGATAAATTGCTCATCTGGGACAAAATAGGGACTGGCGATCCACAGTCGTTGTTTTGCAAAATTAATGGCGTGGAGAAAAAAAGTGTGCAATTCTCCAAAGCATCCGTCGGTCCGGTCGGCAGGCACAGCATGGACCGGGAGTGGTTTGAGGCGGCGGGTTGCGGATCCCAGTTTAAGCCTTGAACAATCTCTCCCGAAGCCCAGTGCCAGTCTTCTGAGAAGGCCACCTGCACGCACTGCACCACCGGACCGGCCATGCGGAGATGGGTGTCGCGCCAGAAGCCGATCTTTGGATCAAGTCCCTTGTATTCATCCCCGACATTCAAACCTCCCACCCAGGCTTCATGCCCGTCCACCACGACAATCTTGCGGTGATTACGGAAGTTGATTTGAAACCGGTTCGCCTTGCCCTTGGTGCTATGGAATGGAAGCATCGCGACGCCTGCATCTTTGAGTTCCCTGCAATAGGCAGGCGGGAGATCACTTCCGATTTCATCGTAAAGCAGCAGGCACCTCACTCCTGCTCTCATTCGCTCCAAAATCCGAGATTTTAGCTCGCGTCCCACACCATCGTCATGGATGATGTAAAACTGCACGAGAATGTAATTCTTGGCCCGCGAGATACCGTCGAATATGGAGGCGAAAGTGGCATCACCATTAACCAATAATTCCGCATCATTACCTGCTGTGAACGGCAATTTTGCCAGTTTTTCAGCAAGCAGGGGCCGATCCAGATCAGGTCGTGCGATCAAGTTTCTTGCTGACAGATTCGCGGCAAATCGCTCCACTTCCATTTTTACCGCGGCAACGTCCATTCGCCGCGCAGTAACGTAGCCATTGAACTTGCTTCTCCCTAGTACCCAATAGGCTGGAACCGCCAAATAGGGGAAGGTAATGAGTGAGATCGCCCAAGCGATGGCCCCTTGTGATGTGCGCACGCCCATGATCGCGTGAACCGCTGTGAGCAGCCCGGCGATCTGGCAGATGAGGACGAAGAGCGTGATCCACATTAGTCGATGACACCCACACTCTACGCTGGCTGGATGTGGCGCAAGAACGATTAAATGATTGCGCCTACTTAAATGGCAGGAGCCAGCGACTGTTCGGCTTACCATTGTTGTCTTCGCCGAGGGCCTGAGTGCCAAGCAGTATCCCTTTCGATTTTCGGAATAGAATTATCGTGGCCATTGGTTTCACTGTCGAGCAGTAACCACCGCGGCACATTGGAAGGAGGAACATCTTATCGAACTCGGGGTTCCGGATGGTCTGCACTGCCCTGCACGGATGCTGCTCCAGCGGTAGCCGCGCAGAAGACATCAATGGTTAAAGTGCCCTGTTTGACACGCAAAATAGATTCGCAATCCGCGACAACATCGGCGGAAATGCGTTCCTGACGAATTGCAGGTCAGGCCCGTGAGAAGCCGGTCCACTCATCGGCCGTGACGCCGTCTTTAATTCTCCAGGATTTGTGCCTTTTTGAAGCTTCTAACCACAGGTTGATCCGTAACTATAACGGTCGTTCCCGGTGCAAGGATGTCATAGACCTTCCCTGCAAACTCCGGGTTCATGCGCAGGCGCGATGAGATCTGGTCGGCCTCGACCGATTCGCCACGGCTTGTCACACTCATCCATCGGCGTGCGGTGCGACCTGGAACCAGCCAACTTAGACGATTGGTGCTGCCTTCAAGCATTGTAAACACATGGTTGCCGAGCGGTTCGGTGCCAACGATAGCGAACGGGGCGCGCCCAATGGGATTGCCATTGCGAAAGATATAAATCGCTTTGTCGGCCGCGCTGACAACCATGGTGATTGGTCCATCTTTGCTGCGTTCAGGATCCCAGTCGTATTCCATCTTTGCGAGAGGGCGCAGCATCTCGGGCGTAAAATCCTTTGGTGCGAGTATCAGTCCGGGATGTGAAGCGAGGTGAGGAACGGGCGTTTTTCCGTCACCCACCACGACGGTGCCGCCCTTTGTCGTTGCATCGAAAAGCAATTGCGAGAAATCAAACGGCATACGAATGCAGCCGTGGCTGGCGGCATGACCGGGCAAATTGCCCGAATGCATGCAGATGCCTGTCCAAGTCAATCGTTGCATGTTTGGCATCGGCGCGTTGTTGTATTTTTTAGAGTAGTGGGTCCGCTCCTTTTCAAGAATGCTGAAGACGCCACCGGGAGTGGCGTGCCCCGTTGAGCCGGTGCTCACAGTGGAACGTCCAATGAGGATGCCATTGCGGTAAACGTGCATCGTCTGCTCTGGGATACTTACCAGCGCGACGACCGGACCGCTCGGGGAGAGTTGTGGCTTCCACCAATACTCACCCGGCTTCAGCGGACCGGTCGGCGTGCCGGTTGGTGTGCCTTTGGTGTGGGAGGATGGCTTCTCCACCGCATGCGCCATGGTGAGCAGAGCAGCGAAGAGAGCGAGAATGGTTCGGATTTTCATAGATTTATAATGGTGAAGCCTTTGATGCAATGGCCGTTACCCGGCCACTCGCGCCGGAAGCGTGGATTTCGCAATTTTGGACACCCAAGCCAGCGTGTGCCCTCGCTGTCTCTCCGTGAATTGTCAAGGCGGCCAATCCGTTACGAGGGACAAGGATTTCCCACTTCCACTGGATTTTGCAGTGGAGTTGTGGAATCGATGCCGGTATTTTGGGCTTCATGATTTCTGGCTTTTTCACGAGAGGTCGAACTAATGAATGAATGAGGATTTGGAAGGGAAGCAATGAATTTTCGATGATTTTTTGGCCCTGGGGTGATGAGGCTCAAAGAGGGAAGCCTACTCCGCCCTCGTTCCACCTGAAACTTGAATTCTCGGACGGCAAATGCATCCGATCAGAAATGAAAGGGGGAATTTCAAATATGCATTCTGTTGTTTATCCTGCCGGGCATAACCTTGACGCTTATCGAACAAGGGTGTGGGGAGGGGCGTGGCGGTTGCACTAAGGGGATTTCCCCTCTAGTTTGTGAAGCCTTCCCCCGGGAATCACGGTCACCGGGATGTGGTCTCGCTTAACATCAACCCGCAAATGTCTCATGAAACGCCCGCTCTCTCTGCTCATGCTCTACGCCAGTCTCCTCCTCACGGCACCCTTTTCCACGTCCCGGGGCTGGGCGGCTCCCGAGGCGGCACCAGTTCCACCGGATGCCGCGAAGGAAAAACTTTTCGCGGCGAATCGTTCAAAGGCGAAGACCGCCTGGGATCAGGACACGAAAACCTTTTCGAAAGATTTCACCGAGTTGGAGAACGAGTATCAGAAGATCAACGCGAATTACAAATCGGCGCAGATCAAGGATTTGCTCACCAAGTTCATTGAGAAATGGAAAAAAGGCAATCGGGTCGGATGTGCCACGCTATATCTGGCTCAGAAAAGCGGTGGTGAATTGCGCGAGAAACTGCTCCTGCAGTGCGTGGGGGAATTCAGCGATGCTTGGTATCTGGATGGAACGCAGGTGGGGGGACTGGGGCGGCTCTATCTGGCCTCGCACTACAAAAAGGCCGGAAAAGCGGAGCAGGTGAAGAAGCTGGTGGAGGAAATCCGCAAGGACTTCGCCACCTCACAGAATCATTCGCGGGAAATGATTGTGGACGCGCTCAAGGAATTGGAGTGAGCAGAGTGGGGGAGTGGAGGTCGCGCAGGAATCCGTTTCCCGGCGGAGGAAATGATTGCCTTCCGGCGGCCCTCGTCCATCTTACCTCCGTCCTCAACCCTCCCCAAAAGCATGTTTTTTTCCTTCCCTCATTTCTGCCTCGATTTCGGAATTCTCAGCATTGTCTTTGGTCTGCTGGGTTACTGGCGGGCTAGGAGCAAGGCATCACTTATTGCCGGCGGCATCTCCGGGGGGCTGTTGATCCTGAGTTATTTTCTGAATCCGCCCTACGGGCTTTATCTAGGCCTGGGTGTCTGCGTCCTGCTGATGGGTCGCTTCCTGCCGGCCTTTTTGAAGAACAAGAAGATTTACCCGGCGGGGATCATGGCGATTCTGGCCCTGATTGGAACGGTCATGGGTGTGTTGCATCTCTTTCAAAAGTAGCCTCCGCCGAGTATGGACTTCGATGAACGGATTGATCGCCCCAAGGCCCACCAGCAGGGATGGGAGCGCCGGTCGCCGCCATCCGGAAAAGGTGGTTGCGGGAAATTCATCCTGGCCGGGGTGGTGTTGGCGCTGATTGCGCTGCCTTTTACTCCCATCGGCAAAAAGCAGATTCAGGAAACGTTCCGGCCGCCTCCGATTGTGCAGGAACGAATCGTCGTGCAGAAGGTTGTAGAGCCCGCGCCACCTCCACCGCTGCCGGACAAATTTGTGCCGAACAAACTGATCAATCTCGCAGAGTTGTTCAATGGCTTCCAAATGAAAAATGAGATCGAAGTCAAGCCGGGGGAGTTCGCCTCCAAGGAACGCTTGGATCCCGGGAGCTACACCATTTCCTTCCAGGTCAACATTCGCGCCCCCAAGCCATCCACAACGCTGGCGGAGTTGTCCGTGCTCAATCCCGCCCTCCCCAAAATCCTGCCCCGGCTGCCCCAAATCATGCAGTCGGCAAAGGTCAGCGGGTTTTTCCATTATCTCTACGAGGTCAAGGAAAAGGACATCCAGATCGACATCACGAGGCTGGATAAAATCCTCTCGCGCCACAACTACTACGATCTGGAAACGGTCCTGGAGCTGGAGGACCCCATGAGCAAGCAAAAGGCGCTGCTCATCCAGGGGGAGATGGATGTGGTCAGCGATGGCTCCGACGGCGACCGCATGTCCACGTTCGACGAGTACGTTTTCAAAAGCTCCTTCTTCCAGCCATCCACCAGCTACTCCTGGCCCAAGCTCACCAAGACACCCAATCCGCTGCTCCCAAAATTCGAAGCCCAGCTCGCCGACGCCAAGGAGAAAGCAAAGTCTGGGACGAAAGAGGAACAAAAAACCGCCAAAGGCCGCATGGATAGCCTCCCGGGCATCATTGCCGAGATGAAGAAAAAGAGCTTCCTGATCTCCCAGGAAGACCCGTTCGTCGTCATCCCGCTGTCCATGAAATCCTACAAGGGTTTCAACGATTACGCGCCGGGGCTGGGGGATTATGTTGTCGTGATCGCGGGGGATCAACTGCTGCCGGCGATCATTGGAGACTTCGGGCCACGTGAAAAAATGGGCGAAGCCAGCCTGCGCATCTGCAAACAAATCAATGATAAGTCGAATTCATACACCCGCCCGGAGAACGATCTCAAAATCACCTACCTGATCTTCCCCAACAGCGCCGAGAAATCTCCCTCGCAGCCAAATCTTGCGAAATGGGCGCAGCGCTGCCAGGAACTCATCGACCGCATGGGGGGGGTGGGCACCGGCTTTTCACTGCTGGCCTGGAAGGATCGTTTCGAGCCGCCACCGGTTGTCGAACCTGTGCCAGGAACCACTCCAACGCCACCGCCCGGTGTCACGCCGGTTCCTGCAGTCGCTCCAACTCCGCCGCCCGCTCCGGCGCCCAAATAGAACCAAACGGCGCAATTTTTTATCCGGACAGGGCCCAGGAGTTCGACTGAAGCATCTTTTTCTACTGCAAATTCCATGGACCTCCCTGACCTCATTGCGCTCTGTCTCAGCCTTCCGGATGTCGAGGAAACCACGCCGTTCGGTCCGGACGTGATCGTTTACAAAGTCCATGGGAAAATTTTCGCCCTGACGCAGCCCGATCGTTTTCCCGTCACTGTAAATTTAAAATGTGACCCCGCCCGGGCCGAAATCCTGCGCGAGGAGCATCCCGACAAAATCGTCCCGGGCTACCACATGAACAAACGTCATTGGAATACCCTCACGCTCGACGGATCCTTGCCGCCCAAACTGATTACTGAACTCGTTCAGCATTCCTTCCAGCTCGTCGCTCCGAAGATCAAACGTTCCAAATCGAAACCAGCGAAGGGCAATCGTGCATCACCCATGTAGACCCTCCGGACGAGCCCCGGAACCTTCCCTCCCCGGAGAGTGGTTTCTTTGATTTAACATGACATATATTGTAGGAAGTTATAAAGGGGATGGTTTGGCTCATCCCCTTTGGCTTGGGTGGCCCTTTGTGTAGGAGAAAAATCAGTGCGGGTGTTCAAGCCTGCTTTCAGGGTGCTTGTGTCGAAGGATGGACTGGTTCGTCATCGGCACTCACGATAGGTCCGCTCGAATACAAAAAGACGCTGCAATTCGAACAAAGAAAGTTTGGACGGAAAATGCAGGCATGACCAAGGCGGGAGATTTTTCCCTGACCTCTCCCCTACCGAATCAGAATGTCCGCAACCGGGGCGCGTCCCTAGAGCAGTTTCATTTTGCTCAAATCCTGGGTGTCCACGACACCGAGCGGGCGATGCTCCGCATCGACGACGATCACTTCATCGACCGTATGCTTTTCCAGGATCTGCAGGAGGTGTCCGGCCAGTTGTTCGCCGCCGATGGTGATGGGATTTCGCGACATGAACTGGCTGACGGGAAGAGTGGAAATATCCGAATGCTGCTGGAAAGCGCGCACGAAATCTCCTTGAGTGAAAATGCCTGCCAGCGTGCCTTGGGAGGATTCTACGATGACGGCGCCGGATTTCGCGGCGGTCATGGCTCGGAGTGCATCCAGAATCAGGGCATTTTCCGTGACCCGGGCCACGCGGTCGCCCGCCCGCATCACATCGCTCACCTTCGTCAGCAGAGCCCGGCCCAGGGAGCCGCCTGGGTGGAGTTTGGCGAAATCGTCCGGGGCGAATCCCCTCGCCTCCAGCAGGACCATGGCCAGGGCATCGCCGAGCACGAGCATAGCGGTGCTGCTGGAGGTCGGGGCCAGGTTGTGGGGGCAGGCTTCGCGTTCGACGTTCACGTCCAGGACAAGCGTTGCGTGGCGGGCGAGCGTGGATTTTGGATCCCCGGTGACCGCTATAATAACGGCTCCAAGTCGTTGCAAATGAGGGAGTAAGTTAATGATTTCATCGGTTTCTCCGCTGTAGGAAAGCACCAGCACGGCGTCGCCCTCGTTCACCAGTCCGAGATCCCCGTGGAGGGCGTCCTGCGAGTTGAGCACGACGGCGGGCGCCCCGGTGCTGTTGAGGGTGGCGGCGATTTTTTGGGCAATATTGCCCGACTTCCCCACCCCGCAGATGATGATTTTCCGGTGCCGGTCCACGGTCTGCCGGAGCATTTCCACGGCTTTTATAAACGAATCGTCAAGCCGGTCCTGCAGCCGCTGCAATTCCGACATTTCCAAAGCGATCACTTTCCGAGCCTGAGCCAGATAATCCATGGCCCGACACTGCTGACAACTCCCCCACCGCGCAACTCAAATCCCACGGGGGATTTTGCCGGGGCAAGTTTCCCTTGGCAATCCAGGGAGTCGCAGGTATTGAAGCTGCGTGGATCCGAAACGACCGCTTGGTGTGGGCAACTGCACTGAGAGGAAAGTCCGAACACCACACGGCAGCGTGCCGTATGTTAAATGCGGGCAGCGCGGGCGTAAGCCAGCGTTGACGGAAAGTGTCGCAGAAAATATACCACCGGGGAACCACCGCAAGGCGGCGACCCGGCCAGGGTGAAAAGGCGAGGTAAAAGCTCACCGCCCGGACCGCAAGGAACGGGGCAGGAAAAACCCCACGCGGTGCAAGACATAACAGGGGAAACGGGCCGCCGGTCCGGCCTCTGCAAGCGGCGCAAGTCGCGGGCAGGGATGACTCCGGGTATTAGTCGCACCTGGCGCAAGCCGGGAGCCGGGTCGCAAGGCCCGGCTAGAGGAATGGTCGTTGATCCGCTGGCAACAGCGGGGGACAAAATTCGGCTTACGAAGATCCGCAAATCCTCTCCCTTCCAGCAATGGGAGGGAGGGGGCCATCCTCACATCCGCTGCCGCATCTCGCCACCATGCTGGTTCTCGTATTTGATCCAGAAACCCACCGCCGCCTCCACAAGGATCAGCAGGATGAACCACGCCAGCCACACCCGACCATAGCCAATCGCGTCCCGCCATTTCTGCGGCGTGATCCGCATCAACCCCCACGCCAAAACCGCTGCCACAATCCCCAGCACCGCCAGCGGCGCCGCCACATATAAACTCACCGGCAGCAGAATCAAAATCAAAGCAAGACCAACCATGCACCCCACATCAATGCCCTCAGGACTGCGAGCTTCCTCCGCGGGGAGGACGGGCAGGGCTTCGGGCGTGGGTTGTGGGGTGGTTTCTTCGGACATGGGGAGGAAGGAACGTGGCCGAGATTTCTGCGGATGCGAGGGAAAGGTTCTGGGCTCAGTACAATCCAATTTCCTCAACTCCACGCCACCCCTTGCTCATTGTCAGGCTTCGAATAGCCTGTAGCACGCCCCGACTGCATCGAGAATTAGCGAAGGCGTTATCATGAAACCGACCACCGAAAAATTTTCCTGCCCCTGTTGCGGCCATTTCACAATTAGCAGTCCCACTCCTGGTTCCTGGGAGGTTTGTCCCGTCTGCTTCTGGGAGGATTCCATTGGATCTGAGGATTCCTGGGGTGCCGATTGGGAAGATGATTTGCTGTTGGCTCAGCGTGCTTACCTCAAGATGGGAGCAAGCCACGCTGACTGGCTCGGAAAAGTGCGGACTCCCCTTCCTGATGAAATGCGTTCGGAATCGTGGCAGACACTGGCCCAACGGCGCGAAGAGGCTTGTCTGGAAGTGGAAAGACTGATTCGCATCGCTTTCGATCACGTCACTCTGGGTCATGGAGTCTCGCTTCATCAGATGAATGATATGGATAATTGTATGGCGACAGGACCCGAGTGGGAGGAACATCGGAAGTTGGATCAGGAGCACCATTGGTGGGAGATTTCGGATGAGAAGCTCGCAAAATTTGGAGAAAGCCTCACTTTTCTGGATGCAGCAGGGTATGCCTTTTATCTGCCGGCCTACTTATGCCTGGCCGCACGGACTTTGAGGCAACGTGAGGCCTTGTTGGAACATTATGCCGGAACTGCCTGGATTTATGTGGGGAGTTGGGAAATGGTTTTTGGCATGTGGTGTACATTGGACGGTGATGACTATCGTCAGATGGAGCATTACTCATACCTCAACCCTGCTCAGCGGCAGGTCATCGCGCGGTTTTTGACTGTGTTCGCGACACTTGGATTACCCAGAGACCGCAAAACCGCCGCCGAGGCACTCGCCAAATTCTGGGGCCAATTCTTGTAGTTGGCCGATTTGTGCAAATTTTTCATCTTTTTTACGAATAAATTTCATCCAGCGACGCTCTAATATGTAGAGACGCTTATCACGCCTCCTCAACCTAAACCAGCCGCCGCGGCCCCTGCCGCGACCGGCCCGGAGCCCAAGATACGGATCTTCCCCCGAGATCGGTCACGCGCAGACAGTCAAGGCAGCACCCGCAGCCATGAATACCCTGTCTACTCTATCCCCACGGACCCTCCCCCGTCCTAGGATCGGTCTGGCTCTCTCCTCCGGCGGTGCCCGGGGTCTCGCCCATGTCGGCGTCATCCAGGTGCTGGAGGAAAATAACATCCCTGTCGATGTCATCGCCGGTGCCAGCATGGGTGCCTATGTTGGTTCCCTCTGGGCGGCGGGACATGACGGTGCTGCGTTGCACAAGTTCGCGGCGGAAATCGCCAGTCCCAAGGATCTCTGGCGGCGTCTGGATCTGGTGATTCCTCCGGTGAAAGGATTGTTCTTTGGCCACGGCATTCGTTCGCGACTCGCCCTGGCGCTGCTGGGGGCGACGTTTGAATCGCTCCCGCGCGAGCTTTACGTCGTGGCGGCCAATCTGGATACGCTCGAGCGCCATGTCTTCCACACTGGCGATGTCGCGATGGCCGTGCACGCCAGCTTCGCAATTCCGGGTATTTGTGTTCCCGTGGAAATTGATGGCACGCGGTATGTGGATGGCGGGATCGTGGATCCCCTCCCGGTGGGAATTCTTGAGGGTGCCGGATGCGACATCACCATCGCCGTGAGTGTGATTCCCTCAATGTCGGAAATTCAATCGGGACTCGCCGATCCCGCGCTTGAGGAAACGCCCGGCTTTCTCCGCCGCTGGATGGGAACGTTCAATCGCTCCTGGAACGTGTTCGCCCGGGGCAACGTCATCGACACCCTCCGGCGTTCCATTACCGCCGCCGAAGTCCGCATGGCGCACACCTCTGCACGGAGAGCCAACGTCGTGATCCAGCCGGATGTCCGCCGCGACGCCTGGCATGATTATCATCGCTACACGAATTACATCGAACTGGGCCGACGCGCCGCCGAGGCCAGTCTGCCCGCCATTCGAGCCCTGCTTTCCACCCCCCAAATGAAAGGAGTCCGTCATGAAAACACACTTGTCCTATCCGGAAATACTCACTGAGCTGGAACACCGCCAGGTGCGCCAACTGCGACATTATTTGAAATCGCGCGTCATCCCCTTCTCCGCGCATTACCGGAAAATGTTCGCCGAGGCCGGACTGACACCCGATGACCTTCGCACCCCCTCGGACATGGGGAAAATCCCCTTTACGTCCAAGCTCGATCTGATTTCCAATCCCCGTGAGTTCGTGCTCATCCCGGATGAGACCGTCCTGCGCCATCAACCCGCCACCATCTGGCACGCGGTGCGTCACGGCAAAGCCGCCACCAAGGCCGCCTTCGAACATGAATTCCGCCCACTGCTCATGACCAGCACCACCGGGCGTTCCAGTCAGCCCGTGCCCTTTCTTTATACCGCGCATGATCTGGAAATCCTCACAATCGCAGGTCGTCGCGTCATGGAAAATGGCGGCACGCAGATCGACTGGCGGCATGCGAATCTCTTTCCATTCGCGCCGCATCTGGCCTTCTGGCAGGCGCATTATTGCTCCGTGGGATTCGGTGCCTTCATGGTCGGCACCGGCGGTGGTAAAAGCATGGGAACAGAAGGAAACATCGCCCTCATCGACAAGGTGAAACCGGAAGTCCTCATCGGCATGCCCACGTTTCTCTATCATATTCTGACGCTCGCCGTCGCCGGCGATCACCATTGGCCCCAATTGCGGATTCTCGTGCTCGGTGGCGAAAAAGTCCCGCCCGGCATGAGAAGAAAACTCCGCGCGCTCTGCGCGGAATTGGGGGCTGGAAAAGTTTCCGTCGTGGCCACTTACGCCTTCACCGAAGCCAAGATGGCGTGGATCGAATGCCCCACCCCGGATGGCGCGGAACCGTCCGGATATCACCTCTCGCCGGACCTCGGCATCATGGAAATCATCGATCCCGTGACCGGCGAAATCATGGGACCAAATCAACCCGGTGAAATCGTTTACACCCCGCTCGATGCTCGCGGCACCGTGGTGCTGCGCTATCGCACAGGCGATCGCACCGATGGTGGCCTGGTCTATGGCGTCTGCCCGCACTGTGGTCGCGAAGGCTTGCGGCTCACGGGAAATATTTCCCGCGTCAGCGAAATCCGCCAGATGCGTTTCGACAAGCTGAAGGGCACGCTCGTCGATTTTAATTCGCTGGAGCATGTGTTGGATGACATTGACGGGATCGGCTCATGGCAGATCGAACTGCGCAAAGCCAACGATGATCCATTCGAACAGGATCAATTGATCGTCCACGCCTCGTCCGGAAACGATAGCAAGCGAGCCGAACTGGAGCACGCGATCCTGACACGCTTCATCACCACCGCCGAACTGCGCCCCAACCGTATCGAATGGCACGACAATGAAACTATGAGCCAGCTGCAAGGCGTCGGACGCGTCCTCAAGGAGGAGAAGCTGGTGGATCATCGCCCTTCCAACCCGCCCCAATCAAACCCTGACCGCGGCACCGCCGCCCTCACCAAATGAAACACGCCGTAATCGTGGATGGTCTGCGCACCCCGTTCTGCAAAGCCGGCAGCGTCTTCGCCGCCCTGAGCGCCTCCGATCTCGGGCGGCATGTGACGACCGCGCTCCTGACCCGCACGGGCCTGGATCCTGCCATGATCGACCACGTGATTTTCGGATGCGTCAGCCAGCCCGCCGATACCGCGAACATCTCCCGCGTCATTGCCCTGCGCAGTGGCATTCCGGAACACATCCCCGCCATGACCGTGCATCGCAATTGCGCATCTGGCATGGAAGCTGTGACGACTGCGGTCGAGAAAATGGCCGCCGGACAGGGCGAGATTTTCCTGGTCGGCGGCGTCGAAAGCATGACTCACATGCCCCTGCTTTTCAGTGATCGCAGCAGCACAAAATTTGCCCAGCTTGCTCGCGCAAAATCTCTGGGCCAACGCCTGCGGGCCATGGCCGGCTTCCGTCCCCGCGACTTCTCCCCCACCCCTGCGATCAAACTCGGCCTCACCGATCCGGTCGTCGGCCTGAACATGGGCGAAACCGCCGAACTCCTGGCTCGCGAATACAATCTCACGCGCCGTGATCAGGATGCCTTCGCCCTGCGGTCGCATCAACACGCCAGTTCGGCAGCTGAACGCCTCGCCATGGAAATCACCCCCGTCCCGGTGAATGGAAAATCCATCGCCGCGGACAACGGCGTGCGGGCCGATTCAAGCATGGAAGGGCTTTCCAGGCTTTCGCCCATCTTTGAAAAGAACTGCGGAACCGTCACCGCCGGCAATGCCTCGCAAGTCAGCGATGGTGCCGTGGCACTGCTGGTCATGAGCGAAGAACGCGCCGAAGCGCTCGGACTGGAACCGCTGGGTCGCATTGAACGCTATGCCTATGCCGGATGCGATCCCCGCCGCATGGGCCTCGGGCCGGTGCATGCCATCGCCCGCACAGGCCGGCCCGTTGCGGATGCCGAAGTCGTCGAACTCAACGAGGCCTTCGCAGCACAGGCTCTGGCAGTGTCG
>CALQSQ010000061.1 GCA_943333275.1 Akkermansia muciniphila | reverse complement strand
GAATCCGAGATTGAATCTCGACTCCTCAATACTACTCTACCGAACACTTGAAGATGATGCTCTACAAACGCCAAAAGCTCCTACTCGATCTCGTCCATGCGGCGGGCGGCGAACTTGCGGCTACCGATCTCCAAAAACGCCAACGAAAAGATGATGAACCCGGCGACGGACGGGCTCTGGACAAAACCTTACCTGTTGTGATATAAACAGGCAAATTTATGAAATCTGCCGGCAACAACAACGCGCCTGTTTTCGCGCTCGATGAGGACACAATGTGGGCTGATCTGGAAGATGCGATGGCGGGCGCGGCGCAGTATCAGGCGAACACGCTGGGAGTGATCCGGCCGCTCATGTTCTTCGCGCCGCTGACGAAGCCGTGGAATCCGGACGCATGGGTGCCGATGAAGACGACGCCGCTGAATCTCCTGATCGTGTCCATGGAACGCACGGCGGATGGGGTGTTGCGGGAGGCGCTGCGGCAGGCGGAAGCGGCGCTCGGCGGGACGGACCTGGCGGACGGTTTTGCCTGGCTGCCGCCGATCGACTTCGAAGAGGACGCGGTCGCGGCGGTTTACGCACGGATGGAGGCGGAGGGCCTGCGCTTTCACGGGCACGAGCACTCGGGCCAGGACGAGGCGTCGTTTTACTTCGTGCGCGGTGCCGTCGCAGTGCGCGCTTTTGACAAGGCGCTGCGGACGGTGACGCGCGGACCGCAGGGCTGAGGGCCAGCCTCACTCATCCACCCACGGCGGCCCGAAGGTCATGGATGAGACGGGCGGAGAGGCGGGTCTTCGCGTCCTCCGGTCCGGGCTGCCGGGAGGCGGAGTCGAAGCCCAGCCGGGAAGGCACCGGGGAAAGGCGTCAGGAAAAGCATCCTGACAAATGGGTTGGCTGCGCGGGGCTCGCCAGCGTCTAAAATCCTCCTTCCCAAACCCGGCGTGGCGTGGTTCCTCGGGGCGTGGTAACCGGACAGTGGTGTCAGTGTTCAGATCTTTCCCGGACCATTGCGGCGCTGCTGCTGGGGTGGGATGGGGAGGAGGATTCAAAATCGCCAGACGAGGCCGGTGCGTAGTGAGAAGTCCGAGCTTTGTTTGGTCAGACCGTGGCCGATGCCGAGGTTGAAGGTGAGGTGGTGGGTTGGGGAGAGGTAGGTGGCGAGGACGATTTCATGTTCGTTGGCATCCCCGCAATCACCAATGGCCTCAAGTCCGACGCCGATGGAGTGGGTGAAGGAATGGCGGCATCCGACGCCATAACCCCAGGCAGGTTTGCCGCTTTCGGGGGTGATGTTGATGAGGTTGACGAGGCATTTATCGTCCTTGGTGAGATCGGCTTCGAGGATGAGTTTGGCAGAGAAGAAGGCTTCGGCATGGCGATGGATGCCCTCTCCATGCGGGGTCTCCGGTGTCACATAGAGAAATGATGTGGTGGGTGGTCCGCTGGTGTTGCTGGTGCTTGATGAGGAGACGATGATGGTGGTGGGTTGAGGCGGCCCTCCCGGGTCGTGCCCGGCATGCCTGGTGTGGCGGGAAACTCTGACAGGGACGGTGGGGCAGGGAGGGGCATCCGGTCCGTACTCCGGGCCGCATGGTCCTGGGTCCTCACTGCCGCCTCCATCATCAGGTAAAGTGATCGTTCGAGTGGCGGATTTGGTGACAGGAAGGCGTTTGCCTGGGGTGATGACTTTGACCTTCACTGGTGAGGGATCCCGGTTTTCCGCAAACTGATAGCCTGTCACCAGGGCGATGCGAATCGGAAAGGTGGAGGATCTGGGAGTGATCTGCCAGTGAATGTAAGGCATGAACGAAGCGTAACCGAAACCAGTTCCCTCATCCATGAAGGTTCCGGTCAGGCCGACGGCGACACGGGGCATGAGTGCATAGAGCAGGCCGGGTTCCACGCTATACTCGTCTGCTCCACCGCTCCGCGACCATTCAAATCCAGAGGTGAGGTTGCCGCTGCCCTGAGCTGGTTGGCTGTAGTCTTGGAGCAGGATGAAATCCCGCCCATGATGCGCTCGTGCAAGAGTGGGAAGTAGCGCTGCAATGATGAATGATTTCCGAAGCGGAGACATGATTTCCAAATTGTTGAGATGTGGGGGCGGGACGCCATTGGTCCCGCCCCATGCGAAGAGGGGATTTTGTGGCTAGTTCCGTTTACGGCGCAGCAGCACCGTGGCCCCTAGCAGGCCAATAAGTCCCGTGGAGGGTTCGGGCACGGCCATGAAGGTGGCGGAAATGCCGTAGGTGGGGACGGGCGAGTTTAGCTGACTGGCGTAATCGGAACCTCCAATGAAGATCGAATAATTTCCTGCAGCCAGATTGTAGAATGTCCCCGTGACCGTGCCGTCAAGCAGGCCATCACCAAAGATCCCCGGGGCGTTGCCGTAATTCGCGGCTGTCCCATCCACCGCATGACCAATGTAGGTGAAGGTGCTGAGGCCATCCGGGGCGTTATAGTCAAACACGGGGCCAGCCTGGTTATCACCACCCACCCGCCAGGTGGCGAGGGCATTGAAGGCACCTTCGTGCGGGCCTCCCAGACCATTGAGATAGTCCTGGGATATGTTTGAGAAGTCGTGATCGGCGCTGCCGGGCGCGTTGGTGATGGGAGCGAGGTGAGCGAGGCCAGAGTAAAGGGTGAAGCCCGGATTGAGGCCGAGAATTCCAGCTCCCACAGCATTTCCTGAGACCGTTAGGCTAACGGTAGCCGTGGAGGTCAGGGTGAATCGAAAGGCTTTCATTTTATGGCTGTCACCGAAATCCGCATCCGTTCCGTCGGCCCAGCCGAAGTTTCCGGTTACAGTTTGGTTGGAAATAATGACAGGTGCCTCCCCTCCGGCAAAGGTGCCGAAGTTTCGGCCGCTGTAACTGATATGGGCCTGGCTCTGACTAAGGGTGACGAGTAGGATTCCGGCGGAGGCCAAAAGGGACTTGTGGGTCTTGTGTATTTTCATTACGTTTCTCAGTGGTTTTGATTGGGTTGTTTACTGTGTTTTTAGGTTTCGACCTGAGCCATCCCCACCGGCATGGCGGCGCTTGAACCGCCGTCATGCCACTGGTGGGGAAAGGCGTGATCGAAAAGGGGTTAGGCACGGCGGTGACGGCGGCGTGCCAAAAGGGGGAGTGCCATCGCCGCAACGAGGAGTGCACTGCCGGGTTCGGGCACCGTAGTAAAGGAAGCCAGGTAGCCTTGGCGCGGAGGCGCAGGATCCGAAGGAGCATCGCTTCCGAGGGCAAGCGTGTATTGTCCGGCCGCTAGATCCCAGGAGATTGTGAGCGTGTTGTTTACGATATCAACGGCATGCGACAGGTATTCCAGATCCTCTGCCCAGAGGACATTTCCCGTATTGGCAAAGGTGTGGTGATCGTCCGGGGGATCGAGTGGATCGTAGCCCAGAACGTCTGCTGCAGACGATGTCATCACGTCGTTGTCCCAATTTTTCCAGAGCGTGAGACCTGGGAAGAAATTCGAAGATTGAGCAAAGCCACCAAGATTGCCCGACCCGCCATAAGGCACGGAGGCATTCGCAGAAAGGGTCAGCGTGAGGTGGGTGGGTGCGAGCAGGGTCATCGCAATAAAGTTGGAAGTGTGGGTCCAGCCTTCGCCTCCACCCGGAGCGATACCCTGATCTTCCCAACTCCAAGCTCCAACATGGGAGTAAATGGTGCCGGTGTCATTTGCTGCGAGGACGATTCCAAAGGAATAGCCGATTCCTCCGAGGTTCGAATCCCCTGCGGTGATGGAGGCGGCCTGAGCGCTCATCGCCATGCCAAAAAGAGCGGTCGCGATGGGGATGTGAGGTGTGTACTTAATCATGCTGTGTTTGGGTTTGTGTTTCGGTTTGATTTTCGGAGGAATGAGTCCTCGAAAGGGATGGGTTACCACGTGCGCCGGAGACGATAAAATGAGTGTGGCTCTCCGGATGGATTCAGTTGGCACTGGATATGATTGGAGGAAAAGGTGCGGGGGGTATTGACGGGCACCCAGGGGCCTTTTAGATCCGTGCTGGCCTCAAGAAACCAATCGGTGGCAGATCTCGGCCAGCGCACTATGGGGCCCCCAACCAGGATGGACATGTCCAAGGCTGGCAGCGGTTCATCGCTGTTCTTTATTCCGTCGCCATCACGATCAGGGCCCAGTCTTGCACCATCGCCGGGCAAGGTGCCCTGAAAACTCAGTGTCGAATCGCCCACGATCAGGGCGAGCAATTCCGAGCGGGTCAGGCTTGCTGTGCCTGCTTTGTCGCGGAAATAACGTTGAGTGGTTTTGTCAAAAACGTATCGCCTCAACTCCCCACCCACACGGCCCTGGACGACTAAATCGCTTGTATTCGCCACCTGGGCCTGTCCTTCGAGGATGGCGAGATTGGCGAGGAAATTGGCATTGCCAACATTGCCGGCATTGGCTGTTAGCGTGGATCCGACTGCTGGAGCGGTGCCAGTATCGAAGCTTAGAACGAACGCTTTTACATCCGTGAATTCCTGCAGGGTGGCGAAATTTTCCAGGTCGTAAAAGTGAGCGATGGGGAGATCGAACCCTGTCCCATCTTTGAGCAACCCGAAGCCGTTAATGTTGATGGCCCCTGCCGAAGGATTGAAGACAGCGCGTTGGTAGACGGTTCGCAGGTGCGGGGTTTTTACCGGCTGGGTGGAACCGACAATGTTGTTGAGGTCGATATTATTGTCCGAACCTGTTGGCAGGATATGACAGACAGCGCAGTGAGATTTCGTGTGAGTGTTATACATGTCCCGTCCATTCGTCGGATTTCCCCCAGCAAATGATGTCTGCAAGCTGCGGTCCAGATTGCGATTCGGGTTAGCGTGGAGGATGAGCGTCCCCAAATAGGAGGCCATCGCGTCCATGTCTGGCGCTGGGATCTGCGAGCCTCCCATGAGCTTATCAAATGTGGAATTGAAGCTCTGGAGGGTGGGTTTGTCGCCTCGCCAGTGGAAAGCTTGTCCCGTTCGGAAACCCCGCAGCGTCTGCGTTGTGAGGGGGCCTTTCATGGGGTGAATGGTTCGGCTCTTGGGGGCCAGATCGTGGATGGAATTGTTGTAGCCAACGACCGTGAGCATGCTGCCACCGGGATCACCCAAATCCCATGCCAGTCCATCGCGGTCTGCATCCAGATGACAAGATGCGCAGGACATGGTGCCATTGCCAGAGAGCCGAGCATCAAACAGAAATCCCCGGCCCTCTTTGATGGCTGCCGGCATGGGATCGTAGCTGCCGGTCGGGATTTCCTGCACCACATTATTCGAGGTGGCATCGATAACGCTGACAGTATTCGACAACTTGTTGAGCGCATAGATTCGACCATTGGCGTGAAGGAGTAATCCACGCGGGCCCCGCATTTTGCGCGAATCGTTGGCCCCGCTATCCGGCGGTGTGCGGACGTCCACACGGGCGAGTACGGAACCTGTCGTGGTATCGATTTTTGCCAAACGATCCGATCCAAACGCTGCCACCCATGCCGCTGAACCATCTGCGGTGAGGACGACGGCGGTGGGCTGGGCCAGCGCAGTGGTTTGCGCGCTGGGGTTCGGGAGCAGAGCGTAGTTTATCCCTGGATTGAGATCAAAGGCGGTGGACAGCCCCGAGGTAAGCGATACCCGGCTGAGCCGGTTGTCCACGAAATGGCCGCGTAGATTCGGTTCGAAGCGTGTGAGATTGAGCGCGTCGGTATTGGGGATAAACAAACTCCCACCGGCTGGAGCCATTGCCATATCAAAGAGGTTTGTGCCCACGCCTGTGAAATAACGGGTCACGGTGTGGGTGGAGGTATCAATTTCCGCCACATCATTATCGAGCACCGTGAAATTAATGCGCGAATCATTGCTGGGGACGATGAGTGCCGTCTTGGGGGCGGCTGGCAGCGCAGCATTTGTGGGCGCTGGTTGGTTGGGGGCCAGGGCGGCTGGCAGGACGGTGGTTTTGTTGCCGGAGAGCTGCGAGGCTACAAAGATCCTGCCTCCCGCCACATCTGCGACCATCGCCCGTGGATAGTTGCATAGCAGTGTGATGTTGGCGGTCTGGGTGAAATTGGTGGTATCGAAAACGCGAACCGTATTGCTTCGCGCACAACTCACAAAGGCCTGGCCGGGAGTAAATACGACATCCGCAGGCTCATCGGGCACCGCCAGCGTCCTTACAACGCAGCGCGAGGAGATGGAAACAATGGAGACGCTGTCACTCACCTCGTTCACTACCCAGATTTCATCATTGGTTCGCGCAGCCAGCGATACGGGAGCCAGGCCCACCGGAATTTCCGCGATCAACACGGGGGTGGGATTCGCCGCATTGGAAATATCAAAAATCGACAAGCTGCCTTCGCTTGAATTCAAGGCAAGCAGACGGGTTCCGTCGGGCGTCTGTCCCAAGGGATGCGTGAGGCGTGGCTCAAAGGAGGTATAGGGCGTCTGCGCCTGGAGCAAAACGCAGCGAAGTGGAAAGCAAAAGCAAAAACAAATTACGAGAAAAGGAGAACCATTCATGAAATAACACGATTGAGGTTTGCAAACCGCAAACCAAAGGAACGGAAAGGGGCTGTCTGGAATTCAAGAATCCCAAATCAACTGCCCAAGAAGGAAGCATGGCCAGATGCCAGTAAGGCACGGTTGAACATTGGAGATTCCAATGCTTTCGGCAGGATAGAAACCCTGCGATTTCGTGGTTTCACGAATTGAGGATCATGGCAACCTCCGAGATCGGAGTTGAAAATTTTGCGTTTTCGCAAAATCCAATGTTCAGCAATGACTATGTGCGACCACGGACGGCTTAGGCAAGCCGCGGAGGCGGCACAATCGGTTCAATTGCCACCTGATGGTATGCTCCCAACTCTTCGGGGCGGGGCATCATGAAGATTTCCCGGGCCAAATTTATCGGCAAATCCACCTGATCAAGCTTGGAGAATTCTTTGGAGATTTTCGCAATCTTCTGATCCGGAGCAGGTGCTTCCGGGCTTTGATGCTGTTGCTTCTTGGCGGCAGCTATGAGCTTGCACATCTCACAAGGGTGATCGCCGTCGAACGTCTGTTTAACACCCTCTGCCAGACCCTCTGTTTGAGAATACGTTACGATCATCTTCAGCCACGCCACACCTTGCATCATCCCCAAGGGGCCACCACACAAGTGGAGGCAACTCACGAAAACTAACAGGATGTGGAGGCAGCGTTTCAATATAATCGAGAATGGAACAGCGGTTTGATATCCGCTAGGAATGTTTTCGCAATGAAAATGTGCCAGATCCAAGCGGACAAATTTTGATCAGTCGAGAATTTACATAAACCCCGGCGATCAAAGGCTCAGAAAATCCCCTTCCCAAATCGCACGTGGCATGGTTAGTTCGAGCGTTATGATCGGAGTGTTGTCGCGATATTTAAATCTTTCCCGGACCTTGGCGGTGTCGCTGCTTGGGTTGGGGATTGGTGTGTCGATGGTGCGCGGGCAGGATGCGGAGGCGATATTGCCGTCGTGGGATGAGGAGTCGACGAAGATTGGGGAGGATGCGCTGGCGCCTCCGGCGGGGTTGCTGCCGGATCCGGGACCGGAGGGTGAGCCTGCGCAGTTGCCGCCGGCAGAGGGGTTGCCGGAACTGCCGCCGCTGACCACGCCGACGGATGGTGAAGAGGCCCCGGAGTTGCCGGACATTCCGGGACTGGTGGCGCCCAAGTCTGCGCCCGTGCCATTGAACAAAGCGGGGCAGCCTGCGGTGCCCGATCCGCTGGCCAACCTTACGGAGGCGCCGACGTGGTATCGGAGCCCGCGGGAGGCGCGTGCGGCTGCGTTGCAGAAAGGGCGTCCGATGCTGCTGGTATTTGGCGGATTCGATTGGTCGCCTGCGTGTCAGGCACTGAACAATGATCTTTTTGCGAATCCGGCTTTCAAGGAATATGCCGCGCAGAATTTGGTAATGTCGTTTCTAAATGTGCCGACGCGTTCGACGCTGGCAGGGCTGGGATCCTCCAATGATGAAAAGAAGGATCTGAAAATGCGGCGAGTGGATGCCATCAATGCCTACCGGACCTTTCTCAAAGTGCGCAGTCTTCCGACGATGATTCTTTTTGATTCGGAGGGGCATGAGATGGAACGGATGGTGGGATACAATTTCAACAAGACGCTGCGCCCCGCAGCCTATGCGAAGATCAATGAGAAGATCACAAGGACGACGGCGGCGTTTCAAAAGCAAAAGGCGGAGCGCGACCGGAAACGGAAATTGCTGGCGGAGAGTCAGGATTATCGCGTGTGGACGAGCCGGGCAGGAACGACGCTGTTTGCCAAAACCGTCGAATTGATTGTCCTGCCTGCGCCCACGGATGAACAGCCCGAGGCCACGGAATGGGGGGTCACGCTGATGAATGAGGATGGTGCGAGGAAATCGCTGCCGTTGCGTCTGCTGTGTCTGGCGGATGCGGAAATCGTGCGGCGAAAATTTGCGCCCAAGCCGTCACCCGAGCCCACCGCCGAGGAAGGGCAACCCGTCGGTGCCCCGGATGCGGACGCCACCGGCGTAGAGGTTGCACCGGGCGTCGCGGATAAATCCCAATAGCGTCTGGCCGGAAACCTGGGCAAAGGACACCGCGAGGCTGCTGGGAGCACCGACGGCGGCGACGATAGGGATGCGGGCGGCGAGGGCTTTCTGCATGAGTTCGAAAGAGACGCGTCCGCTCAGCAGGAGGATTGTTTCGTCCAAGGGGAATTTATTTTCCAGGAGACAGGCACCGAGAATTTTATCCAGCGCATTGTGCCGTCCCACATCCTCGCGGACCATCAGCAGACGGCCCGTAAAATCAAACAGAGCGCTGGCGTGAATGCCTCCGGTGGTGCTAAAGGCGGCCTGATTTTCCCGCAGGCGATCCGGCAGGGCGAGGAGATCGGTGAGCGAAATGACAGCCTCCGTGGCTGGTTCCAGGGCGGGAAACGATTGCAGCGCGGCCTCCAGACTGGCCTTGCCACACATGCCGCAACTGCTGCTGGTGAAGACATGGCGAGTCAGCCTGTTGAAATCAACGCGCTCCGGTTCGGAAAGGATGACATCGACCACATAGCCATCGGTGGCGCTGGGGCAGGTGGAGATTTCAAAGACGTCGCGCGCTGATTGAATGACGCCCTCGCTGAGGAGGAAGCCGGCGACCAGTTCGCGGTCATGGCCGGGCGTGCGCATGGTCACAGCGATGCTCCGCCCTTCCACGCGGATCTCCAGGGGCTCCTCCACCGCCAGGACATCGCGTCGCTGGTCGGAGTCCCCGCGGGCGGTCAGCCGCCAGATGGAAACCTCCGTGGTGGGTGAGGGATCAGTCATAAAAATAATGCGAGAGAGCCTCGACGCATCCCTGCGTGGCTGGCTGGGAGGCCACGAAACCCTGCTGCGAGAGGATCGCATCCTTGACGATGGGCAGGGAATTCGACGGGCAGGCGAGTTGATGCGCGACCTCCAGCGCGAGCATGGAGAGATCGTTGTGGTTGTCCCCGGCGACGAACGTGTGCTCGGGCGTGATGTTCAGAACTTTTCCAAGATGCAGCAGCGCGGTGCCCTTGCTGTAGTGGTGGTGCGTGAAGCGGAGGTAAATGGAATTGCGCTGGTAATCCAACTCCGGGTGCTCCTCCAGCAGCGGATCGAGCCAGGCGCAGATGCGCGCCATTTCCTCCTCTGTCGAGCTGACGATTCCGGCAGGTTCGGAGGCTTCGGAGATGAACGAGGCCTCGGTGTTGCGTTGGAGCCAGAGGCGGATTTCGTTGAGAAATTTGGCGGAGGATTTGTAAAGTTTCCGGTGATCCTCGTGACGTTTGGTATTCCAATGGCCCACGTCGATCCAGCGCTTGTAGGGGCCGGGTTGGAAAATTTCCCCTTCGCGGGCGACGATGAAATCCGGAGTCTGGCGGATGCCGTGCTGGGTGAGGCCTTCCAGCGTCTGGTGCAGCGATCGGCCGGTATTGATGACCCAGGCCGAGCCGCCCGACCGCAGGTCCTCCAGCATGGCCAGCATGCTTTCCATGGCCTCCGCATGGGGTTCGCGGTTGACGAAAGTTCCGTCGAAATCAAAACAAAGGATGGCGCGATGATTGGTCGGCATGGCGGACATTTCTACTTGCTGAGCCAGAACGCGCGTCCGGTGAAATGGGCCATGATGCCGGCGACTAGGGCGGCGACCAGAATGACAAGCACGAGCAACAGCATCAGACGGCGACCGGTTTTGGGAGGTTCCTCAAGGTAGGAATAGTCCTCGTCTTCCTGCGAATCCAGCGGCCCCATGCCATCCAGAAAATTCCTCTCGCCTTCCTCGGGAGCCAGGAGGGGTGACTGTTGGAAAATGGAGATCGGAGCGGTTTGTGGATCGATGTCGAGATCCGCCTCGGGCGGCAACTGATCACCGAAGAGCATTTCGGCGAAGCCGGGGGCGGTGGAGCGGTCGGCGGCGTAGGGTTGCGAATCACGTCCCAGCGGGAACGAGCCGGGTGTTTGCTCCAGCAGGTTCATGGGTTCACCAGAGTCCGTGAATTCCGGAGCGGGATCGAACGGGAGTTCCAAGGAGGCGGCTGTGGAGGCTTTCTTTTTGACGGGAGCCTTTCTCGCGGCGGGAGCCTTGGGGGAGGCCCGCCCGGCCATGGCGGAGAGGCGTTCGACGAATTCCTTCGGAGATGCAGGCTGCGTAGTCTTGCGGACGCGGAGGTGATCGGATATGTGCTGGCGAATTTTATCCGGAAGACCTTCCTCATGGCGGGTGAGTGCGGCGGCGAGCAGCGCGAAATCCCGCACGCTGGCGGGAGTCATGAGCGACGACTGCTTCTGCGTCGACGTCACCTCGGCACCGGGATGCCCTTGCGGCAGCAGGCGTTCAAGACTGAAACGCTCCAGCTGCGTGAGGTTCAAGGTTGTAGGGTAGGTGCGGACACGAAGCCGGAAAGGTGGCCAGTCGTTTAGCGGGATGCGGGCGAGGGTAGTTTCATCCGGCAGCATGGCCTCGCCATTGGTGGCGGTGAATTGCACATGGATCTGGCTGAGCGAGCGGAGACAGGGCGTGAGTCCGCAGGCTTCAGCCTGGCGGTTGGCTTCCAGCAAATGTTCCAGCAGGGTGACAGTTTCCCCGGCGTTGCAGGATCCTTTCAAACGCAGAATGCTGGCAAGGGTGTGGCGGCCCGTGGCTTCCTCAAGGAAATACCCCGCGTGTTCATCCTCGGGAAATAGAATGACGCGCAGGAGGTTGGGGTGGTCGAGTGAATTGATGCGATGGAGGGTTGTTCGCACGCTGCGCAGGTAGTCGCGCGGCATGAGGCGCTCCGGTGGGAGTAGTTGCACCGTGGCGGGCTGGCGCGTGGCGCGGGTGGTGGCTGCGTGGCGGTAGGGCTGCGCGGAATCAAACGGACTTGGATCCACCTGGTAGTCTTCACTGAGCAGATCGGCCAGGGTGGTTGCGGCCATGAAATGCGACTGGAGGGGCAGGCGGGGACGCAGGGTGGGGGGAAGTTTTTCCGGCAGCGGGGAGTTGGAATCGTTGAGATCGGCGAGGCAGCGCGCCGCCAGATTATGCAACTGCTCCAGACTCGCGGGGTGATGGGCGTGCGCGGGATCGATCAACGCGGTGAAAAGAAATCCAACCTCGGGAGCAAAACGCTGGGAGGCTTCCATGGGCAGTTCCGACTCCACCATGTTTCCAGTCATCATGTAATGCAGCAGCCGCGCCGCATCGCCTATGATGCGCTGGGTCGTGGGGGCCAGTTGCACGGCGGATTTGGGAGGCTCGACGGTGAGTGCGAGGTCGGCAATTTTGCAGAGCAGATCATGCGGGGCATCGCCGAGCAGTTGAATGGTGGAGTTAAAGAGATTGAGACCAGCAAGGAGCGCGGGCTGTTGCGCAAGCGGTTGCAGGCCCTGGGTGATCTGGCTGAGGATGATCAGCGCGAGGCGCGTGGGGAGGGGATTGCAGCGGGCGAGGTAGGTGTCGAGACGCTCACCGTCCACGAATTCAGTGACGTAATAATTGGCGCCCTCATCCTCGCCGCTGTCCAGGGCGGTAAGGAGATGGGGATGGCGGCAGAGACTGGCCTGCTGGGCGATTTGCTGGAAGGGCTTGTGCTCGCGGGCCTGGCTGGGATCAGAAATGCCCACGTGCAGTTCCACAAAAATTTGCCGCAGGGTGTCCACGGCGAGGCAGACCACCTCGCTGCCGCTGCGCCATACTTCCACCGCCCCGCCGGATGAATCCTGGGCGATGCGATAATGTCTGAAGGTTTGAATGGCGGACATGGTTGGGGGCTGGGCACCTTAGCACGGAGCAGGGTGATGGGAATGCAAGATTTGGGAATTTCCACAGGGATGGCGACGCCGCCACTACAATTCTGCCGAAGCGTCCTTTTGCTCGAGTTTGGCGAGCTTTTTTTTGATCGCCTCCAATTCAGTGGTCAGTTGATGCAGATGTTTGAAACAGGCGTCCTGTGTTTCGGGATCGGCCAGATTCGGCAGCGCGGGGTGAATCTTCATGAGGGCCTGCACGATGGTGCGCGCGGCATCGCGGATCTGGGAAATAGCCTGGGTGCGGTCCATATGATTAGGGGGCTTTGGAAATGGCAGCGGCGGCCTGCAGGGTATTCTGCATGAGCATGGCGATGGTCATGGGGCCCACCCCTCCGGGAACCGGAGTGATTGCGTGGCAGCGGGGGGCCACGGAGGCATAGTCGACATCGCCCACCAGTCGGAATCCGCTTTTGGTGGACGGATCTGGCACTCGATTGATCCCCACATCAATCACGGTGGCGCCTTCCTTCACAAATTCGGGAGTGACAAAATGAGGCCGACCGATCGCGGCTATGAGAATGTCGGCGCGACGGCAAACCTCGGGCAAATTTCGCGTGCGACTGTGTGCCACCGTGACCGTGGCGTTGCCGCCCGGGCCCTTGGCCATGAGGAGCAGCGCCATTGGCTTGCCGACGACCATGCTGCGTCCCAGAACCACTACTTCCGCACCATCCGTGGGGATGCCGTATTCGATGAGGAGTCGCTGGCACCCCAGCGGCGTGCAGGGAACGAAGCCGCTGCGATCCTCCAAGGTGAGTTTGGCGACATTTTCGGGATGAAATCCATCCACATCCTTGGCGGGCAGAAGCGCGCGGACGATCCTAGCCTCATCGATGTGAGGGGGAGGGGGGCTCTGCACGAGAATACCGTGAATGGCCGGGTCGGCATTTAACTCAAATATCACCCTCAGAACCTCCGCCTCTGTCGTTTCCGCGGGCAGTTCAATCTTCCGGGAATGCATGCCAATGTCCGCGCACGCCCGGGCTTTGCTGGAAACATAGGTCTGCGACGCCGGGTCCGTGCCAATCAAGACCACGGTCAGTCCGGGTTGGATGCCTTGTTCTTTAAGCCTTGCCACCTTGTCCCGGCATTCCGCCAGCACCACCTGGGCCACTTTCTTTCCGTCGATCATTGTCATGCGGGGAAATGAATCCAAGTTGGCTCAAAGACAAGCCGAATCACTCCCCAAACCAGCTTGGTCTAAAAACGAACAACCTCACACTGTCCGTGAACAGTATGAGGTTGTTTCCCCCCCAAAGTTGCGAAATTGAATTTCTAAGCACAGATTAACTGATTTCTAATTTTCAGGCAAGAAAAATTTTAAATAGTATTTTAATGTTCGAGGCAGCAGTGAGATGGTGATTTTCGAGCCAAAACCAGTGGCCAATTGCCCGCAGGAAATTTCCCCGTGCCGCATTGATTTTTTCCGTCCATTTTCTGGACAATCGGCCAGTGACCCGTAGTTTGAGGGCGATGAAACTGTCTCCTCTTACCGCCATTCTCCTTGCTACCCCATTTCTCTTTGCCAGTTGTCGTTCCTCGCGGACCAGCACCAGTTCCGGCGTATCGGATTCCGGCACCCCTGGACACAACATGTCCCGCAAGGACTACCCGTTTGATGAACATGGAAATTATCACGAGGAGTGGGCGCGTGGAGAGGACTCTGGCCAGGTTGTGGACCTGACGAAGGATAATCCGCCCTCGGTCTTCCTTGGAACCACGGACCCCCGCGATTCCAAGCCCGCGACGACGAAATCCACAGCCAGCTCAAAACCCCGGCCCAAGTCTGTGGCGACCTCCAATGCCAAGCCCAAAGTCGTCAGCAAACCGAAGCCCACGAGCACGACGATTACGGTTAAGAAAGGCGATACGCTGTATGGTCTGGCCTCGCGCTACAAAACCTCAGTCAAGGCGATCCAGGCTGCCAACGGCATGGGTTCCTCCACCAATTTGCGCGATGGCAGAAGTCTGAAGATTCCAAGGTAATTTCCATCCATCATGTTCAATCAAGGGGTGGTGCTGGATCTGGTGGTCATCGTCGCCTACTTTTTGATCATCGTGGTCATCGGCCTCTGGATGGGGCGGAAGAATCACTCGATGGATGATTTCGCCCTAGGTGGGCGGAACATTCCCTGGTGGGCGGTGCTGGCCTCGATCCTTGCCGCTGAAATCAGTGCGGGCACCTTTTTTGGCGTGCCGGGAGATGGCTATGCGCTGAAAAATTACACCTACATCCAGCTCATTGTCGGCTACCTGCTCGCCCGGGTGGTGGTAAGTGCGTTTTTCGTGCCGGCCTTTTACAAACACAATGTGGTCAGCATTTACGAATTTCTGGGCACGCGATTTGGTCAGCGAACCCGCCATTGGGCCTCCGGGGTATTTCTGCTGACCCGGGTGCTGGCCAGCGGTGCCCGGCTGTGGGTGCCGACGATTCTGCTCGTGCTGCTCTGGCATCTGGCTTATCCGAATACCACACTCACGCTGTGGAATGAATTTTTCATGACCGGGGTGGCACTGCTCTTTGTGGTCATCGCCACCAGTCTCTACACGGCCGTGGGCGGCATCAAAGCGGTGATCTGGACGGATGTGATTCAGATCATGGTGTTGTTCTGCGCCATTGGATTTTCGTTATACTATCTGCTGGGTCACATTCCCGGCGGATGGGCGGGAGCCAAATCGGTGCTGCAGGGGCCGCATGATTTGCAGGTCTGGGACCATGGTCTGAGCGCGGATCGGGGCGTTTGGGAAAACATCAAGCACGTGCTGGAGTCGGAATACACCATCTGGGCCGCCTTCCTTGGATCCACCTTTGTAACGCTCGCCACGCATGGCACGGATCAGGACATGGTGCAGCGCATGCTGACGGCGAAGAATCCCCGCCAAAGTGCTGTCGCGACTATTCTCTCAGGTCTGGCGGACATTCCCGTGGTGCTCACCGTGCTGACCATCGGAATCCTGCTGAGCGTTTACTACCAAGCCAATCCCGATCCGCTGCTGCCACGGAATGAAAAGGGCGTGGTGTTTGCGAACAAAGTGTTTCCGCATTTCGTGCTGACGGTCATGCCGGCTGGGTTGCGGGGGTTGGTGATTGCCGGGGTTCTGGCCACCACGATGGGGTCGCTCAGCACGGCATTGAACTCCCTGGCCACAAGTTATGTGCGGGATTTTCACTTCCGGTGGTTTGGCCAGCCTGCGAATGAGCGCGGGGAAGTGCGTGCCATGCGGATTGGCACGGCGCTGTTTGCGTTTTTTCTGGTCACTGTCGCCCTCGGCACCTCCTACGTCAGCCTCCACCATCCGGAGTTGCGCATCCTGCCCATCATCCTGGGCATTTTCGGCTACACTTACGGATCCCTGCTGGGCGTGTTCATTGTGGGGTTGTTTACCAAGAATCGTGGCAACGATACCGGCAATCTGATCGCAATGATCGCAGGATTCGTTGTCGTGGCGTATCTGAGCGGTCTGGATCTTGCGATAGGTAAAATGGTTGGCCTGCATTTCGAGCATCCTGCCTGGGTCCCGGAGATAGAATTTCCCTGGAGGATTATGTTTGGGACGGTCGTGACGGTGGCGGTGGCGTTGTGCTTTAAGACGGATGCGGCGAAGAATTCGGGGCGGGTGGCTTGAGGTTTATGAGGGAGGAAGGTCTCGTGAACTCGCCCTCTACGCGTCAGGAGTCATGATTTTTCCGTTGTCAGCGGCGGATATGCTGGGAGGGGGTGAGATGCGTTTATTCATTCGTTTGATTTCCCTTTTTGCTGTCGTCTTGCCATTTCCGTTATTGGCGGAATTGACGGTTCCGGGCATGACTGCTTATGGCGTGCCGGATGCCCAGGCGCTTCGGATGGATGAGAAGCGCGGCGTGGTGGAGTGGAAAGACCCGGCGCAAAAGGTGGTGTGGTATGGGAAATTCGCCAAAGCCGGGGCGCTGGAGGTTTCGCTGGAAATCATGGTGGCGGAGGGGATGCAGAGCAAACTCAAGCTCGGGGTTGGTCAGCAAAGTCATGAAATCACGGTGCCGGGGGCGGCGAGGCCACAGCAGGTGGAAGTGGGGAACTATGCGGTTACCGCACCGGGGTATGTGGCGCTGACGCTGGAATCGCTGAATGCCGCAGGGCAGGACGCAGGAGAGATTCGGGCCATGAAAATCTCCGGCGAGGCATCGGAGGGCGCGCATTTCAATCTGCTGGAACGTCGGAATGCCGCGAGTGTGCATCTCGCCTACCCGGTTGATGATCAGCGGAAGGTGGCGTTCTTTTACAACGAGGTCACGGCGGTGGAGGAGCCCATCCATACCTTCTACATGGCCTGCGGATTCAGTCGGGGATATCTGGGCATGCAGATCAATTCACCGACGGAACGGCGATTGATCTTTTCCGTCTGGGACAGCGGCAAGGGACAGAATGCCAACAACCGCAAGGAGGTTCCGGAGGAGAATCGCACGAAAATGCTGGCCAAGGGCGAGGGCGTGGTGGGTGAGGTGTTCGGAGGCGAGGGAACGGGCGGGCACAGCCATTTTGTGTATCCGTGGAAAACCGGCCAGGCGCAGAAGTTTATCGTCACCGCCGAGCCTGACGCCACCGCCACCATTTATGCCGGGTATTGGTTTCATCCCGAACAACAAAAATGGATGCTCCTCGCAAAATTTCACGCACCGCACGATGGCGAATATCTGCGTGGGTTGCATTCGTTCTCGGAAAATTTCGGTGGAGCCAATGGTCACCTGCTGCGCAAGGCGCTTTACGGCCCGCAGTGGATTCGCGATGCAAAGGGCGGCTGGCAGGAACTGCTGACGGCCACGTTCAGCCACGACCCCACGGGCAACAAGGATCGCTTGGATCGCTTCATGGGCGTGGAGGACGGGAAATTCTTTCTGTCGCACGGCGGATTCGTGGACGGCTTCTCCAAATTCGGGGATCCCTTTACGCGCCCGGCCACCAAGCAGCCTGCCGATCCTGTGCTGCCCTGAGATCCACTGGCCCACGGGAAAAGGCCGACGATAGAGCTTGGTATTCTGAACGAAATTTTGTATTTAGGACGGTAGCGGAGCCCATTCCCCCATCCGCTGGCTGCTCCTCATGAACGATCGTCCTTTGCCTGGCACATCCAAAAATTTCCAATTCCGAATCGGTTGCTGCCTGCTCTTTTCCCTGCTGCTCCAACTCCAGAGTGTGGCGCAGAATGTGGCTCAGGGGAAGCCCGTCATCGCCAGTGGCGCCCTATATCCTGGATATCCTGCGAGCAATGTGACGGATGGAAACCTTGCCTCCTTCACGCACCCAGGTACCGGACCGACGATTGGATTCTATTATCAAATCGATCTCGGGCAGGAATACAGTTTGCATCACCTCAGCGTCGTAAATCGCAACGACTGCTGTCCGGAGCGGCTGACGAATTATCAGTTAACCCTCTATGCCGATGGCGGGGGCACTCCGGGTGCGGTCCTCTGGCAGGCGGGCGTGAGGACAAATGGATCGAATTCCGGCATTGGTGGCACGGATGCAGTGTTTGCGAACGCTTCGGTAATTCCCTCGCATGTGTTTCGTGGCCGGTTCCTGAGGCTTTCATCGCTGGGCAGCAATGCGTATTCCCCGCAGGTGGCAGAGATTCAGGCCTGGGTGGTTTCCGCCAGTTCCAACGTGGCCCTGGGGCGGACGGTGACTTCCAGTGGCGCGGTCTATGGCGGACTGGTGGCGGCCAATCTCACGGATGGCAATGCCATGGGCACCCCTACCATCAGCCACCCAGCTGACGGGGCGACGCTGGGGTTTTATTATCAAATTGATCTGGGGAGCGAATACACCTTGAATCGAATGGTGATTTTTAATCGCTCCGACTGCTGTCCGGAACGACTGACGAATTATCGTGTCAGCGTCTATGCCGACAGCGCGGGTGCTCCCGGTTCCCTTCGCTGGCAGGCCAGTCTCCGCACGGATGGCAGCAACAGTGGAGTTGCCGGAGCGGATACCATCATCAAATCCAACAGCATCAATCCGGCGCACGTGTTCATGGGAAGATTTGTGCGAATCGAAAATTTGAGCGGCGCGCCCTACAATCCGCAGATCGCTGAAGTGGAAGTCTACCCTGAACCACCTCCCACGATTCGCTATTTCCTGACCGATGCCGGAAATATCAAAGGACCTGGTCTGCCAACGAGTGCCACGCTCTCCTGGTCGGTGGCAAATACCGACACCGTGACCATCAGCGGTCTCGGCACGGTGGCACCGACCGGCAGTGCCGTGGTGAGTCCGGTTGCAAAGACAACCTACACGCTGACCGCCACCCGCGCGGGAAATGCGAGCACGACAGCCACCGTGGTGGTGGCGGTCAATGCCGCGGTGCTTGCCCCAGCGATCAGTGAATTCCAGGCTGCGGATGGATTGCTTGAGGATGCTGACGGCGACCGCCCTGATTGGATTGAAATATACAATCCCAACTCCTACACGCTGAACCTAGAAGGATACCATCTCACAGACTCGGCTGCGCAGCCTGCACGCTGGACCTTTCCGCAGGCCAATGTGGCGCCGGGAGGGTATCTGTTGGTCTTTGCCTCGGGAAAGGATCGGGCCATAGTTGGGCAGCCACTGCATACCAATTTCTCACTGGCAGCCGCGGGGGAATATCTGGCCTTGTATGCGCCCGGCGGCGCGCTGGTGCAGCGATTCCCGGCCAATTATCCCGTCGCGGTTGCGTATCCGAAGCAGTATGACCGCGTTAGCTACGGGCTGAGCGGGGCATCCGCCAAATATTTCAAGCCAGCCACTCCCGGAGCAGCGAACGGGTTTGGCTACGATGGCGTGGTGTCCGATACGACCTTCAGCGTCAAGCGCGGCATCTACGCTGCTGCCCAGACGGTCACCCTGGGAACACTGACTGCGGGAGCCACGCTTGTTTACACCACCAATGGCAGCGAACCCAGTTTGTCGAATGGCACGCAGGTGCTTCCAGCCAATGCCAATACGCCGCCGACGGTCACGATGACACTGCATCCCGGAACGGTTCCCGGGGGTTCCATGGGTGTGAACATACCTTCGACCAACGGAACCACGGTGCTGCGAGTGGCGGCTTTTAAAACGAATCTCGTGCCAACCAATGTCGATACCAACACCTACATTTTTCCATCCAGCGTGGTGACGTCGCCGGTCATGGACACGAGCATCACGCAGCACGCCACCTATGGTCCGCAGATGCAAGCGGCGTTGACGGATCTTCCCAGCATTTCCGTCGTTACGCCCGCAACCATCGTCGATGGCACCAGTGTGCTTTGTTCCTTTGAGTATATTCCTCCCGGCGGGGTGGGTGTGCACGAGGACGCGGGGGTGGAAAGCTTTGGCGGTGCCTTTTCGAATTTCGCCAAAAAAAGCTTTCGACTCACATTCAACTCCCAGTTCGGCGCCACGAAACTGCAGTTGCCACAACTCTTCGCCAGCCATGCGCGCGGGCTGAAACCCGTGGGAAAATTTGATCAACTGGAACTCCGCAGCGGCTCCCATGACATGGTGGAGCGTGGGTTCTACATGTCGAACATCTTTACCGACGGAACCATGCTCGACATGGGGGAACTCGCGCCTCACTCACGTTTCACCCACGTATATTTAAATGGCACCTATTGGGGCGTGTATCAGCTTCGCGAACGCTGGAGTGCCGACCAGCAAAGCGCCTATCTGGGCGGCCCCGCGTCGGGTTACGAATCCATCAATGGCAATTGGAACGTGGGTGGCTGGGCGGATCCGGGGAGCGCCTACGACGGCGATGGCACGTCCTGGGAGCGCGTTAAATCGCTGCGCGCAAACTATTCCGGCGTCCGACCCTACCTGGACGTCAAAAATTACCTCGATTACATGCTGCTCTTCATGTTTGGAAACAGCGAGGATGAATACCGAACTGTCTCGCCCAAGAACGTGGGCAGTGGATTCAAGTTCATGCTTAACGATGCGGATGGCTACCTGGCCAATCCGGCATACCTTCCCGCAGTCTCGCCGGATCGTGTTTCGCAGCGCTCGAATCCCCTTCCGGGAAGGCAGAACGGGGACGGGCCCGGCAGTATTCTCAGCCAGCTCTGGCAGCAGGGTGACGTGGATTTTAAAATGTTGCTCGCCGACCGCATCCATTTTCACCTCTTCAACAACGGGGCGCTCACCCCGTCCGCCAATCAGGGCCGCCTGACAGGCATGTGCAACGAAATGGAGCGTGCGTTCCATGCCGAAAGCGCCCGATGGGTTACCAGTGGCCAGTCGCGCACGCCGGACACCTGGCTCTCGGATCGCGACAATATTCTCAATAATTGGTTTCCGTCGCGTTCCGCATCGTATCTGGGATACCTCCAGAGCGCAGGCTATTATCCCGCTATCACAGCGCCTGTGTTCAATGGTGGTATTGTTGCGAGCGGCACGACGATCCATCATGCCGTGGCGGGCCTGTCCGTTTATGTGACCACGGATGGTTCCGATCCGCGCCTTCCCGGCGGGGGCGTCAGCCCGCAGGCCATCCTGTCGGACAGCACCCTCATTGTGCAGAACACCCTGCTACGCGCCCGCGCCAAATCTGGCACCGATTGGAGTGCCTTGAATGAGGCGTTTTACACCGTGACCACACCCCTGGCGGAGGGGGATGTCGTTTTCTCTGAAATTCACTACAATCCGCAGGGCGATGATGACACGGAATTTATCGAATTGTACAATCCCACGTCCCACGGGGTGAATTTGCGGGGCGCGAAATTTACGGCTGGCATCAGTTTTGATTTTCCGGACAATCGTGATGTCCCGCTCGCGCCGCGTCAGCGGCTCGTGCTGGTGGCCAGTCTGTTCAGTTTTCAACAGCGTTACGGCACGGAGATTCCCGTGGCGGGGGTTTATTTCGATCGTCTTGGAAATGACGGCGATACTCTCACTCTGGCCACTGCGACAAATGCTCCGCTTCTTTCCCTGCATTACACTGATGGCGCGCCCTGGCCCGACAGTGCGGATGGTCATGGCTACAGTCTGGTGCTGGCAAACCCATCGGCGCCTGCGTCGCCCAGCAGTTGGCGCACGAGCACGAACGTAAATGGAACCCCGGGCGGAACAGATTTCGTCGGCTTCACCGGCAATCCGCTCGCGGATGCAGATCGGGATGGTCTCTGTGCCATGGTCGAGCATTTTCTGGCGACCAGTGATGCCAACGGGTCATCCGGCATGAGCGCCATCGTCGCTGGAATGACGGCGGATGGGCGCGCCACCATCATGTTTCCCCGCCGACTCAGTTCGGATGATTTGATCTATACGGTTGAAGTGAGCACCGACCTCGAACACTGGACAAACGATGCCACCCGCACCTCGCACATCAACAACGGGAACGATACCGCGACGGAAATCTGGGCGGCGGACTCTGCGGAAACGCGCCAGTTCATGTGCATCCGCGTGACCAGACCCTAGCACTGGATAACCTTTCAAATGTAAGTTCCAGGCTTCAGAAATCCGATGGGCAGGGTGGGGGAGGCCGGATTGTGGAAGTTGGCGATGTTTGGAAGCACGTAGGGGAGATCCGCGCTGGAGACGCCGAACCAGCGGAGGAGTTCCGCGAAGAGTTGGTCCACGCTGGTGGTTGGGAGGAGCCGACCACCGTAGCCCACGTCCGCATTGCTGTCGAGCGTAAGGTCCGGGAAGGTGCCGTAAATTTTCCCGCCATCGATCGGGCCGCCCATGACGAACGAATTGCCGCCCCAGGCGTGATCGGTGCCGCGGCCGTTGCTGCGCAGGGTGCGGCCGAAGTCGCTGCAACTGAAGGTGATGACTTCGTTGGCGACGCCGAGTTCCTCCAGACCTTTCTGGAAGGCCAGCAGCGAGGCATCGACCATGCCCAGCAGTCCCGCCTGGGGATTGAGCAGGTCGCCATGCATATCCCATCCGCCGACGCTGACGAAGATGGTCTGGCGCGTGAGATTCAACTGGGGTCGCAGGGCGATGGTCTTGGCGATCGCGCGCATCTGGGTTCCCAGGTAACTCGTGGGAAAGGGCGTGGTGAGCAGGCTGTTATTAAAGTTATTGAACAGGCTGTAGAAATATTCCTGCATGTCCACGCTGCTCTTGGTAAGTTGTGCGTAGGCCTGCTGCATGAGATTGCCGTAGCTTTGTTCGATCAGGCTCTTGTGCGCGGTGTTCTTGATCTGAAGGGGGTTGGAGGGGTTGGGGCTGGCTGGTTTGGTGAAAGTGAGCGCTCCGGTTTCATTGATGACGAATTGCTGGGTCTGGTTGCCGACTTGAAAGAGATTGTTTCCGGCGAAGGAAATATTCATGGAAGTCTGCGCCGCAGCATTGGACGTGCTGTGGAGGATGTCCGCCGCGCGTCCGCCCCAGCCGCTCATCTGTGTGAGCCCCTGCGGAACGGACGTCTGCCATTGGTCAATCTGGTCGACGTGGCTGAAGAGCGAGCGTGGTACAGGGATGGATTCGGCGAGAAACTGACTCTTGGTGGTCGGCTGGATGAGAGTGCCGATATTTGAAATAAAAGCCGCGCGGCGTTTCGTGGTGTCGCCACCCAGGCCATTGAACATTTGTGTCATGCCGTTCATGGAAGGATTCAGGCCGTAGAGATTGCCATCACCGCCATTTTGATTGAGCGTGGTGAGGCTGGCCTGGGGCAGGGCAAGGTTGCCGCGCGAGGTCGTGTAAATGGCATGCCGCGTGGCATCGCGGGGGACCAGCATGTTGTAGGAATCATTTCCGCCGAGGAGGAAAAAGCAGACCAGTGTCTTGCGGTCGGTGGGCGCACCTTGGGCGGCGGCCTGATTGGCGAGGTGCAGGTTGAGCAGGGTGTTGAGTACGCTCACGCTGCTGATGGCCGCGCAGGAGGCTTCCCCGATAAATTTTCGACGTTTCATGGCTTGGTGAGACTGGGTTATTTCATGACGGCACCCTCGGCGCTGACCATGCAGAGATAAATGGCAACGCGGGCCCGGGCATCTGGTTGGCTGGCGGGGACCTGGTTGATCGCATTGAGAATGGTGGTGCGTGTGGGCAACGTCATCTGACCGGCGCAGAGGAGGATGTTTAAATGATCGACCAGTAATTCTGGCGTTCCGGCCAGCGAGGATTCCCGGCTGAGATCAAACGGGAACTGGTAGTAGGAGTAGTAGCTGAAACCCTCCTCCACCATGGTCCAGAGGCGGTTGGGAAACGAGATGCAACTGTAGCTGTCGGTGATCTGAAAGACCGGACCGGCGAGGTTGCTGGTGGTGAGGATGCCGGCGGGACGGTATTCCGGGCGGTAGAAATTAAAGACACTGGGCGAGTAACTTGGTTCCTGGTGGCTGGCATCAAAGAAGGTTCCAAAATCCCACCAGAGCAGGCCGGGCGTTTGCTGAAGGCCGAAGGCGCGGCCCACGGCCATGGCCCTGACCACGGGTTCCTTGAGTCTTCCGTAGGAGGGCGTGGAGTCGGAACTGCGCAGATCGCGGGCTTCATCGTCGAGCAGGATGGCCTTGAGGATCGCTTTCATATCACCGCGGATGCCGCTGCCGTTGTTGGCAAATTTCGCTGCGACCCGGGCGATATAGGCGGGGCTGGGGTTGTCGGTGACGAGGAACTGAATGAGTTGTTTGCCAATGAAGGGGGCGGTGTTCGGGTGTTCGAACAAATGACGGATGGCATCGTCAACATCGCGCATGGCATCGGCGTCGGTGGGGGCTCGGGCGGGGATCACGTAGCCATGCAGGAGGGTTTTGGTCCCAAAATCATGGCGATCGGCATGCATGGACATGGGGGTGGAGTAGTCGGCGTCGAACCATCCGCCCTGGCCCCATTCATGGCCGCTGAACCAGAATCCTGTAAAGACACGGGCCATCTGGGTGATCTCGGTATTGGTATAGGTCGGAATTTGCTGGCCGCTGCCGTTGACCTGGCGTGAGCCATCGGGATTGAGTTCCCAGAGGCCGACGGAGAAGAGTTGCATAACTTCGCGGGCAAAATTTTCATCCGGATACTGATTGATCGCCGGATTGGCCTTTTGGTTGCCGACGTGGCTGAGATAACGACCCATGCAGGGATGCAGCGCCACCTCGTGGAGGATGTCGTGGTAGTTGCCGAACGCGTGGCGGATGAAAATGTCGTAAAAATCCGACATGCCGAGCAGCTTGCCATCAAGGTTCGCGTCGCGGCGGGAGGCCACCAGAATCTGGCTCAGGGCAAAGGCCACGCGCTGCCGCAACTGATCGGGACCCTGCACGGCTCCCCTGGCGAAGCCGGTGAGTTGATTCTGGCCGTAGAGGTAATTGTCCACAAGGTTGGGATAATATTCTTTGGTCGTGCGGGCACCTTCAAAGTCCGCATAGGCCGCTTTGGCATAAGCGGACTGGAGCGTCGGAGATTGAGCGAATTGTTCGTTGATCCAGGCATCGTAGCCTACGGTCCGAAGGTGCTCGATGTCCGGCAGCGTGGGGCCGAAGGTGGCCTGGGTCAGAAATCTGGCTGCCTGGGTGCGGGAAAGGGAACTGGCCACAGGCGCGGCATTTCCGGGAAATCCTCCGGCGCCATTGGAGCCTTGAAAGCGATTCAACAACGCGGCGTAGTCGCCGGACATTGTCGCATTGCCACTGAGCGTGACGGCGCTCTGCAGGCTGTTGGGGAGGGAGGGGTTTGAATGCAAAATGACATTTTCCGTCCAGTCGCTCACGCCATCGCCATCCGTGTCCTGGTCATTGATCACCACTTTGAAGAAACGTCGGGCGGAGGTGGAAAGCAGATTGGCATAGGTCTGGCGGTATTCCCCGGCGATCAAGGCGGGCACGCCTGCGGAGGGCAGCCAGTTGGAAAGGGATGAGGCATCAAACGCCCGCTGCTGCTTGTAAAGCTGTTGTGGCCAGCAGAGCACAAAGGTGTTTCCCTGCACTTCGGAGCGGGAGGTGATTCTTGAATTCGGATCGAGGGGATCCGTTCCGGCTGCGGCCTCCTCGGAGTTGGTCATGCCATCCCCATCGGTGTCCTCGTTGCCCAGTAGCGAGAAATTGTTATACTTGAGTTCCCACGCATCGGGCATGCCGTTGCCGTTCAGATCTTCTCCGGCCACGCCGGCGGGTGCTCCCGTAAAATAGGGGGGCAGGCTGGAGGCCAGCAGGGGATTTGATCCTGCGGCGATTTCCACACCGTCCTTTGCTCCGTCATGATCGGTATCCGCATCATGCGGATTGGTTCCCGCGAGGAATTCGCGCACGTTGCTGACGGTGTCCGCATCGGGGTCCAGCGTGGCATCGCTTCCGCTATTGGGATTGAGTCCGTTGGCCGTTTCCCAGGCATCCGGCATACCATCCTCATCGGTATCCAGATAAGCGCTGAAGGCAGGAGTGAGTTCGAGTCGTGTGGCCTGTTGATAGAGGGAAACGCCCTGGTGCAGGGTCCGGCTGATCCTTCCCACCTGGGCATATTCATCCTGCCAGGTGTTCGTGGCGGTGATGGCGGGGCTGATGGTGGTGGAGTAGAAGGAGCGGCTTTTGACAACGGTCAGGGTATCAAGGTTGTAGATTTCAAAGGTTAGCACCCACGTGGAGTCAGGGTATTTGAAGCCCGAGAGACGAATGCGGAAACGATCCGAGATATCCATCGCGCCCACGCCGCTGAAACCGAGCGCGCTGCGAAGATCCGGTGGCGAGGTTCCCCAGTCCGCATCGTAAATATCCGAAGTCGGGGCATTGGAAGCGCTGAATCCGCCGTTGTGATTGCTGTAGAAATAATACGTCAACCGTTCGCCCACGGTGCGGAGGGAAACGCCAAAGGCATAGGCATCAGGGAAGGCGGAGTTGCGAATATTCAGCCACATCAGCGTGGAGTCCTCATACATACCGTTGGAATAATGCCCGCGACCGTGGTCCCAGATGAGTTGCAAATTGTTCATCTCCCAAATGAAACTGCTCGTCTGCTTCACGGGCAGTGTGGTCAGGACCAACTCCGCAGTATTGGCGATGTTGGGATTGGTGGGATTGGGAACGGTCGACACTTCCTTGCCATCACTGATGCCATCGCCATCGGTATCGGCGAGCAGGGGATTGGAGCCGGTGTTGGTCGGACTGACGTAGGTGCCGGTGTTGGTTTCCACGAGGTCGCTGAGACCATCCCCATCCGTGTCCGCCAGGCGGGGGTTGGTATTTTTTGCAAACTCCTGCGCATTCGTCAGTCCGTCGCCATCGGCATCGGCGGGGGTGATCGGGGTGATTTGATGCATGAACTCCCACCAATCCGGGAGGCCATTGCCATTGCCATCCGCTGTGGAGTTGACGATTTGGATGGCATGAAAGCCCACACCGTAACTGCCGATGCGATGGACTTTCACATTGCAACTGCTGCCGGTGACGTTGCGATAGCGGATGAAATTTCCGGCCCAAGGACGCACTGGATCGGAGACGATCGGTTCGAGAAACGATGCCATAGGCTTGGTGGACTTGCTTTGGAAATACCGGTCGGAGGCCGGGGCATCGTTCAAGCGGGCGTAACCGCGTGCGCCATCGTAGTAAGATCCGACATAGACCAGCACGTCGTAAGTGGTGAAGGGAATGCTTGAAAGGGTGACTGATGCCGGGGTGTCCGAGGCGACATAGAGGAACCCATCCAGCAGGCGCTGATTGGAACTGCCGCCGTTGCCGTTGAAATAGGTGGCGTATTCGGAAGTCCAGGACAGGCCGACGGCTGTGGCGATTCCCAGGGAATTTACGATCGTTCCCAAGAACGGTGAGGCAATGTCCGCCTTGGTGCCGGAAGGGTAGGCATAAGCGGGAAGTGGTCGGGTGTTGTTCCAGCGCATCTGGGGGACGACGCCCGTGACCTCGAGCGGGTTCAATTTGGAGAGCGGGCTGTAGTCGGAGACGAAATGGATTCCGATGGCGGTGGCAAATATCGGCGGCGTGCTGGAGGCATTGTTGGGCAAGTTACCGGTGCGGACTTCCCATGCATCGGGGGCACCATCGCCATCGGTATCCGATACGAGCGGGTTGGAGGATGTTTCCTCGCCATCCAGCAGGCCATCGCCATCCGTGTCGGCCAGGCGCGGGTTGGTGGTGGTCTCCGCGCCATCCAGCAAGCCGTCCCCATCGGTATCGGCGAGTTGGGGGTTGGTGCCGCGGCTGAACTCCTGGAGGTTGGTGGAGCCGTCATGATCCGGATCTTGCGTGCCATCCGCAACGGTATCCTTGAGGCCATTTTCCTCCTCCCACCATTGCGGCAGGCCATCGGCATCGGCATCGACAAGCGCTGTGGGGTTGATTTCAAAATTGAACTCATCAAAAGCCACCCAGGCATTGGAGGTGCCGCCGAAGCGTGTGATTTCCAGAACATTGGAGCCCACCAGCGGCGTGAAATTACCTCCCGGTCCGGCATTGGCTGTCACCACCAGGGGACCGGCGGCGGAAATGGTTGTGGTATTGAGGAGGGTTCCGTTGAGGCGAACCTGCAGCGGGTGGTCGCCAAATCCGACGCCTCCCGTATTGGTGGCCGAATTCCACCATCCCCCCCAGAGGAGGTGCGTGGAGAAGCGGATGCGCAGGGTGGAGGTGGCCTGCGCGGCGGAGAGATTGAAATGGATGCGCCGGGTGGGATCCCCCGTGCTCACGGTCCTTTCGAAATTCGTGAGCGGTTCCGACGTCGCGACCGTGAGGATCGGGGCAGGATAGGTCCCGGCGAAATAATAATCGTCGTCCAGCACCGCCGCACTGCCCGGGGAGGCATTTGAGGCACCGCTTTCCGGCGAGAATTCCTCCGGCGTGTTGTTCTGAGTGCCCAGGGACCACAACGTCGTGAAGGCCGCCTCCACAGGAGAGGATGCAGCCATCAGACCGCAGAAAAGGAGGCTGAAGGGGAGGGGGCGGGTTTTCATCGGGTGGGGGTTGCCGGGGATTATGCCCGATTTTCCGTGCGATGGGGAGCATTTTTCCCTATAAAATGGTGGGGGATGGGCCCGGGATTCCCCGGGAAAGAATCTTGTTGCATTTCCCCGATCCACCGACATCTTCGCCCTCCAAAATTTTTCCCAATCCCTACCCATGTCCCAACATCCAAGTCTCAAATCCTCCGGTGGTTCCGTCGGCGCCAAGCGCAGTGTCATGAAGCGTTTTGAACGCGTCAAGCTCATGAAGAAGCGCGGTCAGTGGAAAGCCGGACAAAGCGCCATCGCCCTCCCCAAGACACTCCCTGAGCTCTAGTCGCGGGCCGGGCTTTTTACGCTCGCAGATTTTTTGATTTGGCTGGATGGTGGCAGCATCGTCCGGCCTTTCTATTTCCCCCAATCCTCCTTTTCCATGGCCCCCATGCGACTCAACAGATACCTCGCCGCCTGCGGTCTGGGCAGTCGCCGCCAGTGCGAGCAACTGATCCTTGATGGTAAGGTGACCATCAACCGCAAGCGCTGCATGGAACTGGCCACCACCGTCGGGCCGCGCGATGTCGTGAGCTGCCAGGGCAAGGACGTGAAACCCGAGGCCACCGCCACCGTTCTTCTCCACAAGCCACCCGGTTTCCTCTGCACCCGGCATGATCCCAAGGACCGCCCGACCATCTACGATCTCCTGCCGCCGCCGCTCAAGAATCTCCACTACATCGGCCGGCTCGATAACGAGAGCGAAGGGCTGCTCCTGCTCACCAACGACGGCGCGCTCACCCAGCACCTCACCCATCCCAGTCACGAGACCGAGAAGGAATACTGGGTCGTGCTCAACCGCCCGTTCCGCATGGAGGACTCGATCCCGCTCAAGGCCGGCATGCAGCTTGAAGAAGGCATGGCTCGCGCGGATGAAGTTACCATTCTCAGCCCCCGGCACGTTTCCATCGTCCTCCATCAGGGCCTCAACCGGCAGATCCGCCGCATGTTTGAGTTGTTAAACTATGAGGTGCACCGCCTCGTGCGCATCCGCATCGGCACGCTGGACATCGGCCAGTTGAAGCCGGGAAAATGGCGGCACCTTCACGAGCCCGATCTGGAGAAACTCCGCAAGGCCCCGCCGCGCGATCCCTCCAGACCCAAGCCCCCCGCCACCAAGCGCGCCGCGAAATCCGCCCGCCCGGCCCGGAAGTCGCCCTTCCCCTCCGACCAACGTCCCACGACCGCACCTTTCCGTCCGGCAGCGAAGAAAGCCCGGCCCGCTGCAGGTGACGACCGTCCCTTTAAGAAACCGACTACCTCCCGGAAACCCGCCGGGTCCGCCCCCGGCGAGGATCGTCCCTTCAAGAAACCCACCACTTCACGGAAATCGACCGGCCCCGCCCGGAAATCCGCAGCTCCCGCCCGCAAGCCCACCGGCTTCAAACGCAGCGGCCCGTCCTCCGCCAAGCCCTCCGGTAAACGCCCGCCGCCCCAACGCGACAAGGGTCGCAGTCGTTAAGCCTCCGGTTGCCCCGCCGGCAATCCTTGCAACCACTGGCCGCTAGACAATTCGCCTCACAAAAAGCGGGATGCTGGCTTCATGCCGCCCATCCAGCGCGAGATCCACCGAATGCTCGCCAAAGTTCGCAAACTGAATCCCTCCAATATTTAAAACGAGATTGACCGTGGCGGACGGAAGGTCCTCGGGCACATGGGCCGTGATTGGCATTTCGATGGGTGGCAGCACCGTGCCTCCATCCGCATTGGAGATGGAAAATCTCACTTTCTTCTCCCCCTCCTCGATTTTTATAAAGCGGATTTTGATCGCCACGCTCAGGTTGGGATGCACCACGGGCACCTGATGCGCGTTCAGGCTGTCGAAAATTCCCACGACCACCAGCTTGCCGGCATAGTCGGCGGCGAAATCACAAATGGCGAACAGTTCAATTTTCATGGTGGGGGGGATGCTTGTAGGAGGGATGTTTTTGCGCAGCCACCACGGTCTGTGGGTTTCGATGTGTTGTTGGGGGGGCGATCATTCGAAGGCCGGTTACCTGGCCGCAACCTCGTTGAGCCAGGCGGCGTCGGGCATGGCGTAGGGGCGGAAGGTTTCGAGGGTGCCGTCGTGTTCGTTGTAGAAGAGGGCGCGGTGGAGGCCGAGGCCGCTGGCCTTGGGGGAGTCGATGAGGCTGGCGGAGTCGTTGGCGCTCATTTGGAAGACTATGCGCATTTCAAATTCGCTGAGGGCCTTGCGGTTCATGCTGCGGTTTACGTTGTTGAACGTGTCCACGGTGGTGATGATGTGCATGCCGACGGTGCTGCCCTCGGTGATGAGGGCATTGAACTGTGCGCCGGTGTTCTCGCCGCCGTCGTCGCTCATGGAGAAGCTGAACTCGTCCTCCTGGCGGAGTTTCTTGAATTTGTGCAGGCCGTGGACGATCAGGAAAATGGTGGGTGCCCCGCGGGCGGCGGCGTCGCTGGTGGTGCGGGTTTTCATTTCCTCAGCCATCCCGGACATGACGGGACCGATGTCGCCGCCGCGTGCGATCTGCACAGGGTGGGGGAGTTTGGCGGCCACGCCGTCGAGGAAATCGGCATCGGATGAGCCGCTGGGGCTGCCCTGGAAGATGACGAACTTCACGGTGCCCGCCGGAAATTGTGCGGCCAGGGCGATGAGGGAAACGCCGAGCATGGTGACTGCGGCTTCCTCGCGCTGGCCGACGATGAGCAGGTGATTGCCGCTCTGACGGCGGAACACGGCCTCGGTGGGACCCTTGATGGAATTGGGAGCGCCGAGCCAGGCCCTCGCGGAAGTGGGTGCCTGCGTGGGATGGGCGGCGAGGGCGTGGCGGAGGAGGTCGTTCTCGCGGAGTTCGGCGGGCGCATTTCCCTCGAAGACAATCGGGCCGGCGACGGGTTTACCGCTTTGCTCCGCTAGCTTGGCGATGCGATCAAGGCAGACGTCGCGTTCATCATCCGGGAGCCAGACGACCTGGAACGGACTGTTGCCTTCCATGGCCCCGGCGGCGTCATTGTAAATGCCCTCGCCCGGACGGGAGAGCAGGCGCGGAGCGGAATTGTTTTCATCCATGATGAGGTAGGCATCGGCCTCATTGCATTGAAGTGCGACACGGATGACCATCTGGCCGAGCGTGGCGCGGGCCAACGAATACGAACCGCCGAGCGTTTGCGATCCAAGCAGCACGTGTATGCCAAAAGCCCGGCCCTGGCGCACGATGCGGTCGAACAGAAGTGAGGCCGTCTGGGCGATGGTGTCGTCCTCCACGAAGAATTCCTGAAATTCGTCAATGAGCAGGAGCGAGCGCGGCATGGGTTCGGTTCCGCCCGCTTTTACATATCCGGCCACATCCTGCACGCCAAGCTTCCGGAACATGTCCCCGCGGCGTTTCAATTCCGCATCCACCCGCTGGAGGACGCTGAGCGCGAATTCGCGGTCGCTCTCAATGGCCACGACGCGGGCGTGGGGCAGGCGTTTGTTGGCGTAGCATTTGAATTCGACACCTTTCTTGAAGTCGATGAGGTAGAACTCCACCTGCTCCGGCGAACACGAGAGCGCGAGATTCGTAATGATGACATGGAAGAGGGTGGATTTCCCTGATCCCGTTTTCCCTGCGAACAACGCGTGCTGTTTGGTGCCCTTACCGATGGCGAGGTATTGCAGCTTGGTGGCTCCGGTGCGGCCCACGGCGACGCGCAGTTCCTGCGTGGTCGAACCTGTCCATTCCTCGCCGGGCTTGGGCGCGATCTGGCTGAAGGGCACCTGCACGCGATTGGAATCGATGCTGCTTTTGCCAATCTTGTGCACCAGATCGAGCATGACATCCTGGGCTGGCGGGGGATCAAAAATCAGTTTGGCACTGGTCCGGCCGTCCTCATTGAGAATGAAAAAAGCATCGTGCTCGCGTTGCACGCAAATGCTGTTCTGCCGCAGGTCTTCCAGCGAGAATCCATCCGGCATTTGCTGGCGGGTGTCGCAGTGAATCAGCGTGTAAATGCCACAGCGCGCGCCGCTGGTGACGAGGCTCTGGAGCCGTTTGGCGGCGGTCTCGGAGAAGTTTGAGGGGAAATCTGCGATCACGACGAAATAATATTTCTCCGCCACGCTGCCAGCCTGTTCGTTGTATTCGGTGATGGTGGCATATTCGTTCCTCAGATACATTTGAATGACCTTCTCCACATGTTCGCTCAGCTCCGCGAGACGGTCTTCGATCTGATCCCGCTGCGTCCAGATGCGGCGATTGATGAGGCTGTCCTCGTAGTCCGAGAGGTGCATGAGGCCGGCGAAATTCTGGCCGAGACCGACGGGATCGATGATGGTAAAGCTGAGCTTGCCCGGCGGGGTCGTCGTCAGCAGGCGCATGATGATGTTGTTGAAAATGGCCCCGACGGTGGCGTCGCCGGTTTCCCTGGTTTCAAAGAGCAGGGAACCCTGATGGGGGAAGGTTAGGGACAGCGGGATGCTGACATGGGTGGGGCCAGGAAGGGCGAGGCGCGGATCCCTGGGCGCGGCGAGTTCCTCCTGGGCGAGATCGAGATCGAAGGCGGCGAACTTGGTGGAGGCGGTGAATTCCGTGGGCGGTTCCCATGCGGACGCAACCTGGGGTGACCACGCGGGGAATCGCTTCGCCGTGGCCGCCTGCATGGCTTCGATCCCCTGATAGACGGGGACCATGCGGCGTTTCCAATCCTCCTCGACCAGTTTCCACTGGGCCTCCTCGTCACCCATGACTGCTCCGAGGTCCTCACTTTGGGCCGCCTTGATGGAATGGATTTGCTGCTCGGCGGCGGATTTCAACTGGTATTCCTGCTCAGCACGCGAGGCATCGAGAGCGTCCAGTTTCGCCTGAAGTCTGGAGGCGATTTTTTCAAACAATCGCGGCACCTGGGTCTCGAGTTTCTTTTTGGCTGCGGTCGCAAAACTTTCCCCCACTTCATCCGCCTGATCCCACTGCTCCTGCAGCTTGACGGAGTTGGTTTCAAACTGCGCCTGCAGGGCATCGCGCGTTTCCTGATGATGCGCCTCCGCTGAGGCGACCGCCTGCTGCTGCGTGGCCTGTGCGCTTGAGAGCGCCCGGGCGAGCTGTTCAGCATCGGTTCTGCCAATGTTGGCCCCCTTTCCATAAAGAATGGCCAGACCAGCGATCAGTGCTGCTGAAACACCGCCGCCCACAATCATCCCGCCATGGTCAAGTCCCTTGGAATAGGCAAGCCCGACCCCCACAATGAGCGCGCCGAGCATCGAAATGAACAGGGGAACCGTGCTGAAAATCTTCGGCAGAAAATGCTCCTG
>CALQSQ010000060.1 GCA_943333275.1 Akkermansia muciniphila | reverse complement strand
GCGCCACCAATGCCTCCAGCAACTTTGTGGGCGTGGCGGAGGCGCCGTGCACGAAAATATTCATCCCGCTGCGGATGGGGGCCACCGCTTCCATGAAGTCAGCCGCCCCCCCTTTGGAGTTTTCTGAATGACGTTGTGCGGAACTATTGGTTTCCATCGAAGGCGGGCGCGAGTTGGTGCGGATGCGAGCGGAGGATTTTCCTTCTCATCCGGTGTCACCATGCCGCAGGCCCGGCCTTTGAGCAAGTCTGGAGGTTCCCCGCAGCCCCAAGACGCGGGATTGCGGACGTCGGGACCGCCGGATAATGTTTAATCATGAAATCCCCCCGCGTAGAGGTCGAGGTAACGAGACCCGCATCCGCCCGCTGCAAACCGACTTCAGCATGGCGCTGGTTTCCTGACGTCGCCCTCTACCCGAAGCCTGTGCACTCTGGAATTTTTTACGGATTACTTTGCCTGATTGTCCTGAGTTGTCATCAACCGGCTCTGGCTGCTGATCCGCCGCCAGGGCCCGCCCGGGCATGGTCCCCGGAAATTTGGCGTCAGCAGGGCCGGATCATTGATGTTCACCAACACGTGGAGGGACGGCAGGAACGATTCGATCGGGCCGTTCGGATCATGGATCGGGCGGGCGTGGGGACGGGATTGAATTTGGGATCGGGAACCGTGATTAGGAATGGCGATGAACCATCCGAGTTTGAAAAGGTGAAGACGCTGGCGGACGCACTGTATCCGGGACGCTTCATGCATTCGATGATTCTCGACTATCAGGGCTGGGGCGAAGCAGACTGGAGTGAACGCGCGGTGAAGCAAGTGGAGGAAGGAAAACGCCTGGGGTCGGCGGGGCTGAAGGAGTTCAAGCGTCTCGGGTTGTTTTTAAAGGATGGGAAAGGCCGTTTGCTTAAAATCGATGATCCCAAGCTGGATCCCGTCTGGGAGAAATGCGGTGAACTGGACATGCCCGTATCCATTCACGTGGCGGACCCAAAGGCCTTCTGGCTACCGTTCGATGAACAAAACGAGCGCTGGGAGGAACTGAAGGACCATCGCAGTTGGTGGTTCGGTGACCCTGCGAAATACCCGCCGCGCATGGAACTGCTGGAGACGCTGGACCGTGTCATCAAGCGCCATCCGAAGACGACCTTTGTCTGCGTGCATTTCGCGAATAATTCCGAGGAACTGGAATGGGTCGATCATGCATTGGATGCAAATCCCAATATGTTTGCGGACGTCGCGGCCCGCCTGCCGGAGATTGGCAGACACGATCCTGCGAAGGTGCAGGCATTGTTTATCAAGCATCAGGATCGGATTCTCTTCGCCACGGATTTCATGGTGTATGACAAACTGATCCTCGGTTCCGGGGGTGATAGCGAACAGCCCACGGATGACGATGGCCTGGTGTTCTACCAGAAGTGCTGGAAATTTTTTGAAACGAAAGATCGCGACTGGCCGCACATGACCCCCATTCAAGGAAATTGGAATATCAGCAGTATCTCGCTTCCTCCGGCCGTATTGCGGAAAATTTACTTCGACAACGCCCGGCGGATTTTTGCGCGATCCCTTCCCAAACCAACGCTGACCGCCAGCCGAATTCCCGAAGATTTCCGGCCGAACGGAAAATGTGATCATGCCGCATGGAAAACCTCTGCGGCCATCGATCTGGAATATCAATCTGGCGATGGTTCGCCCCGTCCTGAATTGAGCACGGAGGTGCGCGCCCTTTGGTCGGACGAGTTCCTCTACCTTTCCTACGAAGCTCCGTTCACGCAGATCACCGCGTTCGAGCCAGCGCAAAAGGAGGGACGGATCGGCCTCTGGGAAAAGGATGTGGTTGAAGCATTCATCGGCCCTGACCTTGGCCAACCGCAGCGCTACACAGAATTCGAATGGGCCCCGACGGGCGAACAGTTGGACTTGAAGCTGGATCTCCCCCAGAAGGATTTTGCGTGGAGCAGCGGCATGCAAAGCGCGTTGAGCATCGATGAGTCTGCAAAGATTTGGAGGGTGGAAGTTCGCATTCCGCTCAAATCACTCAGTGACCAGCCGCCCGTCTCCGGTGCCCGGTGGAACTTGAATTTATTTCGACACGATGCGGTATCCCATTCCGGACTAGCGTTCAACCCCACGCTGCAAGGCTCCTTCCATGCTCCGCAACGCATGGGGTGGCTGGTCTTTGGAAAATAATCTGCACATGTCTGCTGACCTGCCGCACATGCGGGAAAGCGCAGTTTTTGTATGCAATCCTCATCAGGTGATGGGTGGGTCTGTGCTTATCAAATTGCAATTTATGAAACGGCTTCTCGGATTCCTTCTCACCCTCGGTTTCGCCCACGCGGACGAATTATTCGAACCAAACGACACCGTCCTTTTCTACGGAAATTCCATGGTGGAAAGACTGCTGGAAAATGGGGAACTTGAGGCCCGGGTGCATCTGGCCCAGCCAGGGAAAAACCTGCACTTCCGCAGCCTGGCATGGACCGGCGATGAGATTTCGAACCGACTACGGGCGGAAGGCTATGCAGCGCACATGAAGGATCTGCTCCAGGCGTGGCCCGCGAAGGTTGTGGTCCTGGGTTACGGCATGAACGAATCCTTTGCCGGCCCTACGGGCGTTCCAGCTTTCCGCGCGTCTCTGGATGGTTATTTAAACCAACTCGCGCGGCTGCATCCGGGCGCGAAATTTGTGCTGCTTTCGCCCATTTCAAATGAAACGGATGCCGAACGCACGGCAGTGATTCAACTCTACGCCCAAGTGCTCGCGGATGCAGCAAAGTCCCGGAGCATGCTATATGTGGATTTGTTCACCGCCAGCCAGACGGCCTATGCGCAGAGCCAGACCCCATTGACAACCAATGGGCTGCATCTGAACGAGGAAGGCAATCGTGCGATGGCCCTGGTCATTGCCGCAGCACTGGTTGGCGAGGCGGCCTCGAAAGTTGATCCAGCTTGCCTTAGAGAGGTCGCCACCGCCGCCTCGCAGCTGGCCTATTACACCGCAGAAGTAGTCCGCCCGAAAAATGGCATTCTCTACTACGGACAACGTAAACGCCCCGAGGAACGCGCCACAGAGCTGCCGCTTTATTTGCAACGCATCGAGAAGGCCGATCTTCTGGTGCATGAAATCGCCGGCAAACCCGGTGCCAAATTTGCCGATTCTCCCTTCATCGCGCTGGCACCGGTTCCACCCGTGACCACTGGGGGATCCACCAGCGGAGTGGGCACCGTGAAATCGCCAGCCGACACCCAATCCGAACTGAAGGTCGCGGATGGTTATGCTCTGAATCTTTTTGCCTCAGAGGAACAATTTCCCGAATTGCGCGCCCCGGTGCAAATCGCTTTCGATGCGCGCGGACGGCTTTGGGTGGTGACCATGCCGAGCTTTCCACACACGGTTCCTGGGCAACCCCAGGAGGATAAAATCATTGTGCTTGAGGATACCGACCGCGACGGCCGGGCCGACAAATGCACGACTTTCGCGGGCGGATTCGATGCGCTGGACGGAATTGCCTTCACGGAAAATGGAGCGCTGATTGGCGAACAATCGCGCCACTGGCTGATGCGCGATACCAACGGCGATGGCATTGCGGATACCAAAACGGAAATGCTGCGTGGACTTGATGTCACAGACTCGCACCATGGTGGCATGGTCGCGACCGACCCCGTGGGAGGCGTGTGGTTTTCCGACGGTGTCTTCCACCGGTCGCAGTTTGAGACCCCCTTCGGCGTGCATCGTGGCTTTGATTCCTCCACCTACCGGCAGGATCCCCGCACGGGTCGAATTGAAACCGAATGGCAGAGCATCACACCCAATCCCTGGCGTGTGACGTTTGATCGCACCGGCAACGGCTTTCAAATGTATGGCGACGGACTGGTTCTCGATGGCCTGGCGCTCACCTGGACGCCGTTCGGCGTTTATCATCCCTTTGCCCATGCCCAGACGATCGGCTATGGAAAGGGCAGTGCCGCGGCGAGCGTTTCCAGCCCGAATTTCCCGGCTGATTACCAGCAGGGCATGGCCTCCGCCGCCTGCATCGGGCCTTATGTGGTGTCCCTGACAAAATATGATTTCTCGCAGGGACTCGTGCGCGGGGAAGGCAGGCTCGATTTACTGGCATCGCCGAATCCTGCGTTCCGTCCGGTGGATGTGAATTTCGGTTTCGACGGTGCGCTCTATGTCTCGGATTTTTCGAGCGCGATCATCGGACATGCGCAAAATCCGATGCGCGATGCCCGCTGGAATCATACCAAGGGCCGGATCTGGCGCGTGGTTTATACCGGAAACCCCCTCGTGACAGACTGGCCGGTAATTGAAAACGCCAGTGCGCCGGACCTCTGCAATCTGCTGACACACCCGCAGGACATTGTTCGTCACCATGCCCGCATTGAACTCCGGAAACTCGGCAAGGCTGCCCTGGCCGCTGTCGATGCCTGGGTGGCGAATCATTCGGACGATCCCCAGGCGGTGCTCGAGACACTCTTCCTCTGCGAGGGACTCGGCGAAACCCGGCCCGCGCTGCTGACGGCATTGCTGGGGTGTCCATCACCATTGCATCGTGCTGCTGCCGTGCACTTGGTGCGATTGCAGGCACTCCGATTGCCGGAGTTTCAGGATCTGCTGCTGAGAGCAGCCGCTGATGCACACCCCCGGGTGCGCATGGAAGTGGTGGATGCCATTGCCCATTTGCAGACGGCGTTTCCTCATCTGGAAGCAATTACCACGGCGCTGCAAGGCGAGCAGAATGGAAATGTGCAGCGGATGATCAAGGACCTTGCCCACGGCACGGCTCCACGCCTCGGTAGCAGCGTGCCCGTGCTGGAGATTCCACCGTCGACGCGCCTCGCCAAATGGAACAATGCCGGGGATGGACTGTTTCGCACCTTCATCCGCAGCGGAGTCGCGCAGTCCGCGCTTCTCTCACTGCGTTATAGTTTTCTGGACGTCTTGCTGAACGGTGTGCAGGTGCTGTCTTTCGATTCACAGTGGAGCAGCGAACAACTGGCCCGGCTGGAAATACAGCCCGGTCTGAATACGCTGGAAATTCGTTATCGCCAGCTCAATGGCGCGCCGCCTGATGTTTATCTGCTCAGCCCCGTGGGTGAAAAACTCCCCGATGCACAGACCGCCGATGACGACACGCAACTGGCCGCCTTCTCCGCAGAATGGGAGAAGACCAACGCGGAACTTGGCCATGCGCTCAGAGTGCAGGCGGTGCCCAGTCAGATGCAGTTCAGCCCGCGGGAACTGCGCGTGAAGGCCGGCGCCAAGGTCCGGCTCATTTTCGACAATCCGGATCTCATGCTGCACAATCTCGTGGTGCTCGCTCGGGGCGCAGAGGAGGAAATCGGCCTGCTGGCCGATCAACTCGCCGCTGATCCCAACGGCATGGCCAAGGGCTATATCCCCGACTCCCCCAAGGTCCTCCATGCCACCCCGCTCGTCACACCAAACACTCGGACTGAGCTCACCTTCACGGCTCCGGAAGAGGCGGGGGAATATCCCTTTCTCTGCACCTTTCCAGGCCACTGGCGCCTCATGAAAGGGGTGCTGGTGGTCGAGGCCATTTCACGGGTGGAGACCAACCAAAGCGAATCGTTGGATGGTTTTGAGAAATGCCTGCCGAAGGCAGATCTCTCGATCATCCGCAGCGAGGACCACGCCACCAACCCGGGCGGAGGCCAGAACGCCACTGCACTCTTCAATGGCACAACCCTCAACGCCGCGGGCCAGACGGCAACCATGGACGATGGACAAACGTTCCGGGGCTATGGAAAAGGCGACGCACTCACTTTGTTTTTGGATACTTCCAAATCACCCGCCGGCTTTGATCTCACGGAAATCCGCACTATCGCTGGACATGGCGATGGGCGTGCCTCCCAGAATTACAAGGTTTCCCTTGCCAGGGCAGCCGCTCCGGAAAAATTTGACCCCTTGGAAACCGTGCAATGTAAAATCGGCAGCGGTTCCACCCAGGTGCTCATTCCCGGGACCGCAGCCCTGCGGGGCGTGGTCGCACTTCGATTTGAATTCGAGGACGGACCCGTCGGATTCAATGTCTATCGCGAGATCTGCGTGAAGGGCACGGAGACCAAGGCACGTTGATTACGATCCGTAGGACGATTCCACCAGGTGGGCGATGTCCTTGTAGTTGTAGTCTGATTCGTAAACGAGCTTGCGGGCCTCGAGGGCCTTGTCCTTGTGGCCTTGTTTCTCGTGGAGGTTTCCGAGCAGGTAGAGCGCCTCCTTCTTGGTGGCATCCATGGAATGCAATTCCAGAACGGATTCCTCCAACTGACGGATGGCAATATCGATCATGTTTTTATCCTGATAACAACGCGCCAGGATGAGCATGGCCTTGGTGCGGATGTGTGGATTGCCCTTGGCCTTTTGGAGCTCGGGAATGGCCTCGGTGGGATGTCCGGCGGCGTAAAGATGGCTTCCCAGCTCGAAGCGCAGGGACATGTCGGTGGGGTTTTTTTCCACGCGATCCCGCGCCACAGCAACCAGACGCTCCTCGCGTTCGATCTTTAGCCGGGCCAGTTCCTCCACCTGCGTTGGCAGGTCGGGATGATCTGGATTCTCGTTGATCCATGCCTCCAATTGTTGGATGTATTTCTCACTGAGGCGATCCTGCAGTTTGTTAATTTTTACCTCCAGAGAGGTGTCACCGTTGCTAAGGGAATAGGCGTAGCTGTAGTATTCCAAGGCCTCGTCGATCCGATCGAGGCGCTCGAGGATCTCCCCGATTTTCTGCACCGTGTTGATGTTGGTCTGGTCCTGCGCATAGAGGTCCATGTAGGTGGCCAGCAATTCCTCGCTCTGATCCTGGGTCATGCCCTGCTTGTTGGACAATTCGATGAGGGCAGCCTCCTTGGAATCTTTCATCAGCGAACGCACGCCGCTGCCTTCGGAATCCCATTTTTGCTGTTTCATGGACAGCTTGGCATTCGCGTTGGTGAAACCTTTGCGGGCCTCCCCGTCCGAGGGATCGATGCCCTGGATGGCCTTGTAAATATTGACGGCCTGATCGGGCTGGTCGTGAACCATGTAATGCTCGGCCAGTTGATGCAGGGGCTTGGTGTTTTGCGGATGGCCGGCGCGGACGGTCTCGAGGGCGAAGGAGGCCGTGGAGGTCAAGCCGAGGGTATTGGCGCAATCGAACAGGAGGGTGTTGGCCTGAACGTTGAAGGGATCCTCCGCCAGAACCACTTCCACATCCACGATGGCGCCCTGGGGATCTTTTTTCGCCTTCTGCTGAATCTTGATCACCGAGAGGCCCGAAGTGCTCACGCCGAGGAATTTTTTACCCGCCGAACCTTTTTTCTGGATGGCCGCCTTGCGAAGCAATTGCCGGCCCTCGAGAAACTGGGGCAGGTCCTTGAGAATGGCTTGGAGGATTTGCAGCGCATAGTCGTTATTCAGGACGCGAACGGCTTGTGCCGCCTTGTCATAGAGATTTCGGGTGGCCTGCGGGAGTTCCTTGACGGTAATAGGGGGAGTGGGATCGGTCATGTGTAGTGAAGGGAAACAGTGTGAGGGATGAATCGAAAATGGGTGGCGACCCGCACGGAAATATTGGAAAGACCAAGGATTTCCCTACAGGCCGCGCAGCCCAGACACTACATGCCCCGGGCACCGGCCTACAAGCAGATTTTTCACGCCCCTCCTCCACCCTGAAATTGGGGGGCCTGGACCGGGTCATGACCGCTTCTCCGGGGCCTACCTCCGGAAAAACCGCCAGCCTCTGGGGATGACCCCGGCCGCATGCTCGCGGCGTTCATTTTTGACGCCCTTGATGAATTCCTCCAGGGTGATCTTTTCATCCCGTTTGCTGTCAAATTCACGAAACAGCGCCTTCACTTCCCGCTCTTTCTGATCGGCCAGCAGTCTGCTGGTGGAAAATTCCTCGTAGCTCAGGCTCTCGTTGTTGTCCTTGTCCAGCGCGTTGAACGCGGCTTTGGCGCGTTTTTGGGCGGCCAGTTCGACGGGATCCAAGGCGCGGGCGGAACTCATCCCAAGCAGGGTCATGATGGCAAGATAATGAATGGTTTTCATCGGGATTTCGAAGGTTTGTTGTTCGGATATAAAAACCTCCGTTCCAAAGGATAGTTGCGCGGAAAATTTGCCGCGATGCCCCAAGGCCTGCCAGTCGTGAGTCAATTCACGAGAGCTTTTCCTTCTTTTTCCACTGCTTCAGAAAAAGCGGCAGCAAATCCTCCTCGATCTTGGCGAAGGCGGCGGGCAGTCCCTGTTCGCTGTAAATTCTCCCCAGTTCGGCTTCTACCTTGGTGGGATTGCCGAAGCAGCTGAGGAACTGATTCGAGGTCAAGGCCGCGATCTTCAGCGGATTCATGCCGAGCCCCTCGCGCAGAATATGGGCGCGGGCAAAAAGTGTCAGCACGGCATCGCCCAGCCAGGCGAGCTCACGTTCTGATTCAGTGGGGCGGATCATGGTATCAGCCTTTGGCTCGGTGCATGGTGGCTCCCACATCGCGGAGTTTTTGATCAATATGCTCATAGCCGCGGTCGATGTGATACAGCCGGTTGATCTCGGTGCTGCCCTTGGCATTCACGGCGGCGAGGACGAGGGCGGCGGAGGCGCGGAGATCGCTGGCCATGACCGGCGCGGCCTTGAGTTCCGGCACACCGTGGATCACGGCCGTGGGGCCTTCGAGTTTGATGTTGGCCCCCATGCGGGCGAGTTCGGGAACATGCATGAACCGCTGGGGGAAAATGGTTTCGGTCACGACCGAAATGCCGGGAACCGTGCTGAACATGGCGCAGAACTGGGCCTGCATGTCGGTGGGAAATCCCGGATAGGGTTCGGTGCGGATCTCGCCACCCACGGCCTTTTCCGCACGGGAAATTTTCACCCAGTCAGGGCCGATCTCAACGGGGGCTCCGCAGGATTTCAAGAGATCAATCACAGGGCCCAGATGTTCCGGGCACATGCGCCGGAGCAGCAAATCCTTGCCGGCCATGGCCCCGGCGACAAGAAACGTTCCCGCCTCGATGCGGTCGGGGATCACCTCATGATCGGCTCCATGCAACTCCTTCACGCCCTCAATCTCGATGCGGCGTGTGCCCACACCGGTGATTTTTGCCCCCATTTTGTTCAAAAAATTGGCCAGATCAACGACCTCCGGCTCCGCAGCCGCGCCTTCAATGATGGTTATTCCGGGTGTAAGGGTGGCAGCCATCATGAGATTGTCCGTGCCGAGAACAGTGGAGCCGTGTTTGCCACGCAGGTTGATTTCCCGTCCATGAAATCTGTCGGTGGCTCTGATCATGATGTTGCCGCCATCCACGTTTACATCCGCCCCGAGTTCGCCCAGACCTTTTAAATGAAGGTCCACAGGACGATCTCCAATAATGCATCCGCCGGGCAGGGAGACACTGGCTTCGCGCAGACGGCCCAGCAGGGGGCCCATCACGCAAATAGAGGCGCGCATTTTGCGCACGAGGTCATACGGGGCATCGCTGCGGATATTCTCGGCCTTGACGAGAACCGTGCCGCTGTGCCGCTCCACCTCGGCGCCCAGATTCTGGAGGATCTGCAGCATGTAATTCGTATCGCTCAGATCAGGCACGCGCGTGATCCGGCATTCCTCCGCCGTCAGCAGCGTGGCCGCCAGAATGGGCAGGGAGGAATTTTTCGATCCACTGATATTGATGGCACCAGCCAGCTGGCTACCGCCTTGAACGATGAGTTTTTCCATCAGAAAATAAAGTTAGGGGGAGAGGGAGAACGGGAACTGACTTCCCATAAACCCAATCCCTGCCCGGTCAACTGAACTCCGCAAAGACAAAGCGTTCGCGCGCCGAATAGTCATTCAATACCTGCACCCCTCTGAGCCCCACGCGTTCCAGAGCCGCCTGCAGCGCAGCCCCCTGTCCCGGCCCGATTTCCATTCCCACCAGCGCTCCCGGTTCAAGGTGCTCCGGCAACCCCGCGATGAACCGCAGCATGATTTCATTCCCTTCGCTTCCTCCGTCCAGGGCCAGCGCAGGATCCCGCTGGACCTCCGCATCCAGTTGGGCGAGTTCGCCGGACGGAATGTAGGGCAAATTGGCCAGCACCAGGGAAAATCGCCCCCCCGTCAGTGCCGCCCACAAGTCCGTCTGCACCAACCGCACCTCGCGGCCATGCTTCTCGGCATTGGCCCCGGCCAGTTGCAGGGCATCAGTGGAAATATCCGCCAGCGTGACCTCCGCTTCCGGCCAGACGATGCCCAGGGAAATCCCAATCACCCCGGAACCCGTTCCCACATCCAGAATCTTCTCCGGCTTGCCGCCTGCAGCGCCAAATTTCGCCACCATCTTTTCGACCAGTTCCTCAGTCTCGGGGCGCGGAATCAATCCGCGGGCATCACATAGAAATTCCCTGCCATAAAACTCCACAGTCCCCAGCAGATGCTGCAGGGGCTCCCGCTTGCCGCGCCGCATCGTCAGGTCGCGCAGCGGAACCAATTCCTCCTCGGCCATGGGGCGGTCAAACCACAGATACAACTGCATGCGCTTGCATCGGAGAACGTGGGCGAGCAGGTGCTCCATGTTTAACCGCCCATTCTCCACCCCCTTTTTTTCCAGATAAGCCGCTCCGTCCTGGATGGTCTGGAGCACAGTTTTGATCATGCGCCATCCATCATGAAATTAAAGGAAATGCAAGCAATTCGTTAGTCCCCCACCCTGCCGTTCCGCAGAGGCGCAGGAAACTTAGTCTCGACACTTCACCCCCGCACGACGCAGACTGCCCTGACATTTGACCGCAACCCAAACCCCTCCCCATCCTCATGAGATCATCGCTCCTGCTTCTGCTGACCGTCGGCCTGTCCGCCACACTTTCCGTTCAGGCGGCTGAAAAGCCCGTCAAAGTATTCATCCTCGCCGGCCAGTCGAACATGGAGGGCAAGGCCCGCAACAAGCTCCTTGAGTATCAGGCGCAGGATGCCAAGACCCGGGATTTGTTCGCGCATCTCCGCAAGGACGACCAGTGGATCCAGCGGGATGACGTGTTCATCAAATTCCTCGATCGCAAGGGTCCGCTGACCATTGGCTATGGCTCGCCGGACTGCACGGGGGTGGAGTTGGAATTCGGGACGATGATGGGCAATCATTTTGAGGACCCGGTGATCCTGGTCAAGGCCGCGTGGGGCGGTCACTCGCTTTTCAAAAATTTCCGCTCTCCCTCCGCCGGATTTCCCGACGACATGATGCAGAAGGAACTCAAGGACGCACAGGCACGGGTGGCCAAGGAGAATGAAAAAAACCAGAAGAACGATCCACTCCCCACCCTCGACGACCTGAAAAAGGAATACGGATCCTCCTACCGCAACATGTTGGCGGAAGTGAAGGACGTGATGGAAAATTACGCCACCCTGTTTCCACAACTCAAGGGAACGACTCCCGAACTGGCGGGTTTTGTTTGGTTTCAGGGCTTCAATGACATCTTCGGGGCCGAGCAGGAATACGCCTCCAACATGAGGCATTTTATCAACGACGTGCGGAAGGATTTGAATGCTCCGAAGCTTCCCTTCGTGATCGGGGCACTCGGCCAGAACGGCTCCAAGCCAGCCGAGGGCGGCATGCTCGTCGTCCGCGAGGCGCAACTCTCCATGAATGAGGTGCCCGAGTTCAAGGGCAATCTAAAAGCCTTCCGCGCGGACCTGCTCGTGGACAAGGCTGCTGAGGAAATGTTCCCCAACTGGCAGAAGGAGCCGGAATGGGAACACACCGGCAGTGACCGCCCCTATCATTATTTCGGCAGCGCCATCTGGTTCACCCGCATAGGCCACGCCATGGGTGAATCAATGCTGGAGTTGCTGAAAGCGGGCAAGTGATTGCCACCCTCACGAATTTCTTTTCGAGGCGGCGGCGGAAATGGAATCGCGGATCAGCCCAGGATTTCGGTGACCACCCGGGCAGGTTCCACGCCCGTAAGCCGGACATCTAGTCCCTGGAGAGGATGCGTGAAGCGCGAATGGTCGATGCCCATGCAGTGGAGGATCGTGGCGTTGATTTCATTCAAGTGCACCGGGGTATCCACGATGTTGTAGGAGAAATCATCGGTTTCTCCCAGCACGGTGCCTCCCTTGATTCCGCCCCCGGCCATCCACATGCAGAAATTTCTGGGGTGGTGGTCGCGACCGTAGTCGGTGGCGGTGAGATTGCCCTGGGAATAGACGGTGCGGCCAAACTCACCGCCCCAGATCACGAGCGTGCTGTCGAGCAGGCCGCTTTGTTTGAGATCGGCGATCAATGCACCCACGCCCTGGTCGGTGTCCTTGCACTGGCTCTTTAGGGCATTGGGCAGGTTTCCATGGGTGTCCCATCCGCGGTGCATGATTTGCACCACGCGCACGCCGCGTTCGACGAGTCGACGCGCCATCAGGGCGCTGTGGGCAAAGCTTCCGGAGTTCTTCACATCCGGACCGTAAAGGTCCATCACCGCGGCGGGTTCCTTGCTCATGTCCACCAACTCCGGCACGCTCGTCTGCATGCGGAAGGCCATTTCGTATTGGGAGATGCGGGTCTGGATTTCGGGATCGCCGAATTTATCGAATCCGCGCTGATTGAGTTTTCCGAGCGCATCGAGCATCACCCGGCGGTCACTGCTGCCGACACCCTCCGGGTTCTGCAGGTAAAGCACGGGATCGCCCGCTCCGCGCAGCGTGACCCCGGTGTAGCGCGTGGGCAGAAAACCGCTGCCCCACATCCGCGAAAACAACGCCTGACCGCCACCCGAGCGTGGCATGAGGCAGACGAACGCCGGCAGATTGTTGCTTTCACTTCCCAGTCCATAGGCGAGCCAGGATCCGATGCTGGCGCGGCCGGGCACTTCGGATCCGGTCATCACGAAGGTGCAGGCTGGATCGTGATTGATGGCGTTGGTGTGGACGGTTTTGATGAGGGCGATTTCGTCCACAATCTTCGCCGTGTAAGGCTGCACCTCACTCACCCAGCGTCCGCATTGGCCGTGCTGGTCGAATTTGAAAATGGACGGAGCCACGGGGAATCGCGCCTGCCCGCTGGTCATGCCGGTGATGCGCTGATCACCGCGGATTTCCTTGGGGATTTCCGTATCGAAAAATTTCTGCAACTGCGGCTTGTAGTCCCACATATCCAGCTGCGGCGGCCCGCCGTTCATGTGGAGGTAGATGACGGCTTTCGCCTTGGGCGGAAAATGGGGAAATCCGGGCAGGGGTGGGTTGACGCGTAACTCACCGGTGGTCGCAGCGCGGGCAGTTTGACTGCCAAGCATATTTGCGAGGGCAAGTCCCCCCAGCCGGAGGCCGGTCTGACCGAAGAACTGGCGGCGGGTTTGCAGTAGTTGATGCTCGAAAATGGGGTCCATGGTCTCAGTTGCGGGTAATGGTTTCGTCGAGGTTTAACAATAAATTGGCGATCAGTGTCCAGGCCGCGAGTTCCGGCTCCGCGAGTCCCGCCTTGGGAGGAGATTCCCCCTGACGGATCAGTTTGGCCGCAGCTTCCGGAGCCGCCTGGTATTTCGCCAAATGCTCTCCCATAGCGGCACGGACGACTTCCAGTTCCTCGGCGGAAGGATGCCGCGCGAGCACCAGTCGATATCCGAACGTGATCCGTTCATCGGGCGTGGCCCCGCCTTCAGTCATGAGGCGTTCGGCAAAGCCCCTCGCTGCCTCAATGTGCTGCACATCGTTCATGAGCTGCAGCGCCTGCATGGGGGTATTGCTGCGCTCGCGGACCGTGCAGCTTTGTTCGCGTGAGGGAGCATCGAAATTCACCATGAAAGGCGGGGGCGCGGTGCGTTTGATAAACGTATACAGGCTGCGACGGTAAAGGCTGTCGCCCTTGTCCTGAACATAATTCCGCGTGGTGCTGCCATCAAAGCCAACCGGCTCCCAGATGTTCGGCGGTTGATAGGGGCGAACTCCCGCTCCTCCCATCTTCGTTTTCAGCAGACCGGAAATGGCCAGAGCGTTATCCCGCACCTCCTCGGCATCGAGTCGCAAACGAGCGCCGCGCGCGTGGAGCCGATTCTCCGGATCCCTCTTCCACAGCGCCTCCGGGGCTGCCGATGACTGCCGGAATGTGGCGCTGGTCACCAGCAGGCGCATCAGCCTTTTCATATCCCAGCCACTTTCCCTGAAAGTGACTGCAAGCCAGTCCAGCAACTCCGGATGGCTCGGCGGCTGGCCTTGTGAACCAAAGTCTCCGGACGTTTTAACCAGCCCCGTGCCAAAGACCTGCTGCCAGAAACGGTTGACGGTCACGCGTGCGGAGAGCGGATTATTCTCGGCCACAAGCCATTTCGCCAGGTCCAGCCGCGTCGGTTTTTCCTTGTTGGGCAGAGGGGGGAAAGCCGCCGGCACATCCCGCACGACTTTCTCGCCGGGCTTGTCATAAGCCCCGCGAATCATCACAAAACTCTCGCGCGGGGCATCAAGGTCTTTCATGACGAACGTGGAGGGAATGACCTTGTCGAGTTGCTCACGTTCTGATTTCATTTTCGCGACCTCTGCCTCGATCGTCGCCAGCACCGGCTTGGTTGTCTGACAGACGTTGATCAGGAAATAATCGCGCAACTGCTTCTGCTGGAAATCCGTGCGGGTGGCTGCGGGACCGGATTTGAAAAGATTGTTTAATTCCCCGGGCAATCCGGCGGTGTCTTTCCCCTCCCGCGCTGCCAGCCAGGCCAGGAACGATTTCGTTTCGTCCTTCGCGTCATCGATCCGGCCCGTGACCTTCAATCCATCAAAGTGTGCGGTGCCCCCATCCAGAGTGAAGGCCAGACCGGTGATTTTATCTCCAGCATTCAATCCCATGCTGGCTGCTGGGACCTCCAGCGTCTGCCATCCGGTGGATGGAGGCAGCGGACCGGCGATGAAGCGCTCCCCAGTGTTGGGGGCTCCCCATCCGGGAATGGCGGTTTGGTCGCCCCACATGGCGCGGTGCTTCCATCCGGTCGTATTGAATTGGATCATGACCGCTTTCGGAGGGTCGGTGGGATCGATGAACACTTGGAAGGAAAATTTGGCTTCGACGGGCACGTCGATCGGTGGATTGCCGCCTTCATAATAATCCTGCGTCACCCCCTTGCCGCTGATCCTGAGCGCGCGATTTCCACAAGCCACCGGTCCTGCATCTTTCGTCACCCAGTTGGGCTTGCTCGCCGTGGCCACCCCGGCGGGAAAATCATCCTCCACGAGCATCCGATCTTCAATTTTGGCGGGCGGCAATGGCACCAGCGAGGCCGGATCTACATAGGCAACTTTCTCCACTTCGGCCAGTTTGCGCTGCTCGGTCGCGGCGATCTGGGCATCGTAATCTGCGAGCCGTTTGGTATCGTCAGGGGTAATCATTTTCAAGACCGGGGCGGTGAGGATCGCATTGCCATCCATGGCCGGGTCCGCCGCGCTGTGGAAAAAGGAGTAGAGTTGATAGAACTCCTTTTGCGAAAGCGGATCGAACTTGTGATCGTGGCACTGGGCGCAGCCTGCGGTGAGCCCCAGCCAGGTCTGGGCGGTCGTCGCGGTGCGTTCCACGGCGTAACGGAAAATGAACTCGGCATCAATCGCCCCACCCTCTCCGGTGGTGACGTTGCAGCGGTTGAATCCCGTGGCCACTATCTGATCCTGGGTGGCATTGGGCAGCAGATCGCCGGCCAGTTGTTCGATGGTAAATTGATCAAAAGGCAGGTTCCGATTAAACGCGCCCACCACCCAGTCGCGATACAGCCACATCGATCGCTCGTTGTCCAAATGCAGTCCATGCGTGTCACCATACCGCGCCACATCCAGCCAGTTGCGGCCCATTTGTTCGCCGTAGGCCGGGGACGCAAGCAGGCGGTCCACCACCTTCTCATAGGCATCCGGCGAGGCATCGGCAAGAAATGCCTCCACCTCTGTCAAACTCGGCGGCAGGCCGGTCAGCGCAAAGGTGATGCGTCGAATCAGCGTTTCCTTATCGGCCTCGGACAGGGGTGTCAGCCCCTCCTTTTTCAACCGATCAAAAATGAACGCATCCACTTCATTGCGCGCAGGCATCTCCGGCGGGATCGGAGGAACGGCGGATTTCACAGGTGGCTCAAAGGACCAGTGCCTCTGGTAGGAAGCGCCCTGCTCCATCCATTTTTTCAGCACTTCTTTTTCTGCTGCTGTGAGCGTCTTGTGCGAATCAGGAGGAGGCATGATTTCATCCGGATCCGTCTCGTTGATCCGCTTCCAGACCTCACTCCCGGCAGGATTCCCCGGTTGGATGGCCACCGCTCCACTTTTGGATTTCCCATGACCACCCTCCAACGTATCCAGACGCAACTCAGCCTTGCGGTGCTTGGCATCAAATCCATGACAGGCGAAACATTTGTCCGAAAGAATCGGGCGAATGTCGCGATTGAATGAAAGCGGCTCGCCCTCCGCGTGCGCAGAGGCGGCCATCGACGTTGCTAGGACAAACCTGAAGAGACGAAAACTCATGGCTTGAAAACTACAACACCCAGCCGGGTAGTCGCGGCCTAAATCCCATCACTCCTTGAAAAAACGCGGGTCAATCACCAGCATCCGCAACGACCCGGATCACAAAATCCTGACAAACAATTTACCAGGCCCTCACACATTCCGGAGCGCGCAGGATTATCCTGGCAACATGCACAAACCTCCCCACCCCATCATCATGGTCCTCGCCCTGCTCAGCTTCAATTTCCATCTCCGGGCCGCCGAAGCTATTCCCAATGAACTCATCGATTTCCAGGGCTTCATGGCCATCGCCCAATCGACCAAGGACACCCGTGAATCACATCGCCTTACGGAAGCCCAATTCCAGAAAATGGCCGCAGAACCGGAAACGATCGTGCTCGACGCCCGCAGCGCCGACAAATTCGCCCTCCGCCATATCAAGGGCGCAATCAGCCTTCCCTTTACGGACTTCACCGCCGAATCCCTCGCCAAGGCCATTCCCAAAAAGACCACCCGCGTGCTCATCTACTGCAACAATAACTTCCTGGGAAGCCCCGCCGCCTTTGCCTCAAAAACGGCCGCCGCCTCCCTCAACATTTCCACCTTCATCGCCCTCAGGACTTACGGCTATGAAAACGTCTATGAACTCGGTCCGCTGCTGGATGTGCGCACGTCCAAACTTCCCTTTGCCGGAACCGAAGTGAAATAAACCCACACTCCGTGAGTGTCAGATCTAAGCCTCCACCTGATAGACCTGCAATCTCCCCCACGGCGGGCACACCCCATCCTTGGGAGCGGCCTGGCCATTGGCTCCCGCAAGGATCAAGGCGCTGCCATCGGCCACAAACTTTGCCTGCGTGATGCGTTTTTTTGAATCCAGCGAAAACAGCAAACTCCCATCGGCGGCAGAGAAGACGGCGGCATTCCACGTCCCCTGCGCCTGCCGGCCCGCCATCACAAAATGCTCGCCCTTGGGATGCCAGGCGATCGATTCCATCAAGCCACTGCCGTGCTGGCCGTCCTTGATTTGATCGCTCCTCTCACCTGTCCGCCAATTCCACCGCTGCCAGGTCATCTTGCCATTTCCAGCCATGGGATCGGTCATCGGTCCCATGCCACAACCGACCAGAGAGGCCCCATCCGGCGAGAACCCCAGTCCATAAATGCCGCCGCAATAGTGGTGCGTCTTGGTTGTTCCCCACGATGTAAAATCTGGTGAAGTCCATTTAGCGACCGGCTCGCCATTGGCGTGATCCAGCAGATTCCAGACACGCACCTCACCCATCATGTTGGCGGCCGCCAGATGCTGGCTGTCGGGACTGAAGGCACAGGATAGCACGGGAGGGGTGTGACCGAAGGCTGCGACCAGATCACCACTCAGGGTGTCGTAAACTTTCACTGACGACTCTGCTTCCGAAGCTGGTTCGTATTTCCATCCGCCCGCCAGATATTGACCGGACGTGGAGGCAATCCGTTTGCCATCCGGCGAGAGCGCCAGTTGCCAGCTCCAAAAGCCATGCGCCTGCAGTCGCCGGAAGCATCGCCGCGATTCCACATCATGCCACAGCAGCATGCCATCATATCCTCCGGAAATCACGTTCCTCCCATCCGCCAGCAGGACACACCCGCTGGCATACGACGCATGCCCCACTTCAAAAGCCTCCGCCTTTCCCGTGGAAGTCTCCACGCGGTAAATTTTACCATCGGCACACGCAGCGAAAGCAAGGCTTCCATCAGCGGAGATGGCCAGTCCGAGGGTGCCGGTGGGTAATTGGTGATCTTGAGTTCGGGTGAGTTTCATGAAACGCGCTACTCATACTGCGAATGCATCCCATTGGTATCCCGCGAGTGCGCTTCACGGATATTTTCTCCAGAACGGAAATCCTCCGGGAAATTTCAAAACCCCAATTCCAGTTCCCATCCACGCATCCGTCGTGCCTGCGATTGACTACGCCAATTTGCATTAGACTCTCAAGAATTGTCGGGAGACCATCGCCCATGCTTGATCGCAGACAATTTCTAAAATTCGGTTCTCTGGGGCTCAGCCTCCCACAGGTGCTGATGCTGCAGGCCAATGCTGCCCAGCGCACGCGCGCACGCGGGTCGTCCGGTCGCCCTGGAGGCCGCGCCAAGTCGTGCATCGTGCTCTTCTCATGGGGAGGCATGAGTCACCTTGATACGTGGGATCCGAAGCCTGATGCCTCGTCGGAAATTCGCGGCGAGTTCAAGCCCATTTCCACTTCCGTGCCGGGCATCCGGATCGGCGAGCACATGCCCCGCCTCGCCCGCCAAATGCATCATCTGACCGTGGTGCGAAGCGTTTCGCACCAGGCACCATCGCACCGGTCCGCCGCCTACTGGAATCTCACCGGCCATGCGCCGCCTAATCTCAGCAGCAATTGGGAGGCCAGTCGGACGGATCATCCCTGTCTTGGTTCCCTGACAATGGCCGCACTGGAAGCCAGCCAGGACCCGCGCCTGGACCGCAGTCTTCTGCCCGCCGCAGTGTCACTGCCCTATACCATGGCGGACGGGGGCCGGGCCAACGGGCAGGATGGAGGATTTCTTGGAATGAAATACGATCCCATCATCGTCCGGCCCCCGGGCTCGCCCTATCAGGGCAAATCCCCACACTCCAGTCCCATTAATCTCGAACTGCCCTCCGGCGTGGACCGCCAGCGCCTGCAGGGAGTTCGCGAATTGACAGGGCAGCTCGATGCAGGCGCCACCATGGGCGATGCTCTGGATACTGAATCCTTCGTCCGTTCCCGTGATAAGGCCTTCGACCTCCTGTTGAATCCCGCCGTCCGCGACGCGTTCGATCTGGAGAAGGAACCCGCCCAACTTCGCGCTTCCTACGGCCAGCACATTTGCGGGCAGAGTACCCTCATGGCGCGTCGCCTGACCGAAGCCGGTGTGCCGATGGTTACGGTCTATTGCGCCGCAGGGGATCTGAACGGAGCCTCCGGGGATCATTTCGACACGCATGGCGATAATTTCAACCGACTCAAAAACAGCATGCTCCCGCCCCTGGATCAGGCGTCATTCGCCCTTTTGGAGGATTTGCAGCAGCGCGGGCGGCTGGACGAAACGCTGGTCTGCTGGCTTACCGAATTTGGGAGGACACCCAGAATCAATGGTGGAGCAGGGCGGGATCATTTCCCCAACTGCTATTCAGTCGCTTTCGCCGGAGGCGGCGTGCAGGGTGGCCAGGTCTATGGGAAATCCGACTCCATCGGTTATGCTCCGGCCGAAGCCGGATGCGGCCCCGAAGACCTTCACGCCACCATTTTCCAAGCTCTGGGAATTGATCCCCGCACCACGATTCATTCGCCCGATGGCCGGCCCTTCCCACTCGCCACCGGAAAGGCCCTGGATATTTTTTAGGACACCCTCCTCGGAAGGGGCTTCATCCGGCCGAAACGCGCCATCTACAATTGGGTCCGCCCAAAGGTGCAGCATCTTGAGCATGATACTGACAGGCATGTCTCACGACCGCTGTGAACACCCTATCCTGGAGAGCGGATGTTCGCGATGACATCCAAAAGCGGATCGAAACCCGGAGGCATGGGCGTCTTCAAATACGAGTTATTGCGCGGCCGTTTCGGACGACCTGCAGATTCGTCTAATTGGGGGTATTGCGGGTCCGAACGGCGTCCAGACCAACTACGACAATGTCCGCCTGGACGTGGCCCTCGTCCCCGATCCCTCCACAGCCCTGCTCGGTGATGTCGGTCTGCCAGCCCTGCTCCGCCGCCGCCGCTGACCATCACCAGCATCCTGCTGCTTCTCAGGCATCTTCTTGTTTATTTCTTTAAATTCACAATTGCCTCTGCAAATGCCTTGCCCATCTGCGCGAAGATCTTTGCACTGCCCAAATAGTGGTAACCGCCATTGGAAGAGCCTTTGAGGGCCTCCCTGTCTTTGGGCGCAAGGATTTCCTCCAAGGCGAGATCGAACTTCTCCTGGTCTGCTTTGGTGATACCCTCAATCCAAACATCCATCGCGGCATAATGTGCCGGGGAGTTAAGGTCATATTGATCATTGGCATAGACCGCCAAGACGTTCTTCCCCTTCTTCAAAAATTTGATCTGTTCTTTTTCGAGGACGATGGAACCGTATTGCGGCTTGTCCTGCCACCAGATGTAGGTGTGAATCTTTTGTCCGTTCAAATAAACGTGGAATCCTTGTCTCGCCAAAACCGCGATGCGATACGAATCGCAGTTGAGGTCTTCGACTTCAAACCTTGTGCGCATCAGCAGGAATTCGCCCTCTCCCCAAGTTGAGGGGAATTTGTCCAATTTAATTCCGCTGTGATCCCAGACGCCCTTTCCGATGGGGGCCTTGCCGGATGTCCACTTGCTGTCATCGAAGTCGGGCATGTGCCAATTCTCCATCCCGGCTGGCAGCGTGATGTCGCGAAACCGCCTGGCGTCATACTTCTCCATCTTGTCCTTCTTCTCAGTGGGCTCAATCGTCGCAAAGCACCAGATCCGTTCCTCTGGCAGAGGCTTGCCAACTGGCTTCCAGTAACTATCCCATTTCCGTTCCCTGTCGACAGTTCCATCATTTTTCAACGTGTGAGCGGTCCCGACGATATTGTTATAATCACCCTGCTTGGGCTGTGCAGCGGCAATGACATCATCCCAGAAGGGAGCGGTCTCAACCGCCACCACATTGCCCTTGAACTCGGGCATGGCGGCCGGTGCGGCCATGGCCTTGCGGAAATTCACATTTTTGCTCTCACCGTCGACTCCCAGCACGCCGATCACGAATGGCATCTTCGGGGCTGACAGGTCTTTGCGAACATCGCGAATGAAGTGTGACAACAAGCGCGAGTATTCATCATAGTTCTCATTGGGATAGGTCTGGCCATCGACCAGATCGTTAAAGCCCTGAAGCCAGACAAAGCCCGCCACTTCATAGCCAGCCTTCTCGTCATATTCCGGACAGACCCGCTTGGGATCTGCCAGCACCTTTTTAACATGTTCGATCATCATTCGGTAAAACACACCCGAGGCGGCATCCTTGTCCTCCTGCCATTTTTTACGATCCGGGGCGTTGGGATTCCTGTCCCACCCTGCCTGGGTCTCCTTTGGCAGCTTGTATTGCCCGGCACTGGGCGGACGAAACTCGGTGTTGAGTGACCTGCCGCCCCAGGCGGTCTTGATAATCAGGATCGGCTCGTTCAACTGTTTCTCCATGTAGATGCCGAAGGTGAACTCGGGACCGATCTTGCCGCCGTCCTTGGCAGGTTGATCTCCACGTGCGCCAAAGCCGGCGGTCAATTTCCCCAGGCCTTCGCCATTGGCACTGCCATCATAAGGGCCAGTCAAATAGGACATCCAGACCTTGTCACATACCCGTGGAGTTCCATCGGGATTGCGCATCTCCTTGAGAAGGGGTGCCGTCAGCGGGTCCTTGCCGATATAGTCAAAAGTGCGCACCTCCGCATGGCCCTCCATGTTCGACTGCCCAGCGAGGATGAAGACTTTCAGTGGCTTCGCGTGGAGTTGAATGGCGAGGAGGAAGGTGGTGATAAGTGTGATGGTGATTTTCATGGTGAGTTGATTGGGAACGGGAAGTGTTGCGTGCATAAACCTATAGAAAATTGCCTTCTGGACGCCCCGCAGTTTAGGTCCGCAGCGTCGGTGGTTGACACGGTTTAGTCACGCAAAATCACGGGGATGATTTCACTGGGAGCGGCCCGACCCCAGATCGGAATGGGTTTTTCCCGTTGAGCAACCAGGTTGGACTGAAAAAGATTGTGCACGCACAAGCCGCTTCCGACAGCGGGAGTGCCGATGCGGTCTATGCCCCGGTCCAGCTTCTCTGCGGCAGGGAGGGCGGTGGCGAGGAGGCTGCATGTGAGCAGGATGTGGACGGGGTGTTTCACGAGGTTCGCTTTCAAGGGGTGCTGGAAGTTTTCTTCAATGGCAGGAGTGGTAAAATGGCTTCGGCAAGAATCGTGGCGACCTTCCGCGCCTCGTCCGCACTGGGAACTCTCGTTTCCAGGTCCAGGCCGATCTTTGCCACTACAACTGGAGACTTGGCGAAGCGATTCGTGGTGCGGTTGGGCTCCGCGAGCACGATTTTCACCTCGGGGTTTTTGGCACGGAGCGCGGTGATGACCGCGGTGATGTTTTCGGCGATGTCGTCATGGCCGGGTTGGAGCACGGCGATATCCGGGGTGTTTGGTTCCAGGAGGCGGGGCATGTTTTCCGCGAACCAGGCGAAGTTCTTGCCGGAATGTCCTTCGTGATCAGGGTCGAACTGGTGGCTATCGGCCTCGGTCTTGTCGCCGTTGTGCTTGTGCCGACTGCCGATGAAATCGATGTGGTGGCCTTTCCGTCGCAGCATGCCATCGAGGTAGCATCTGTAGGAACCGGTGGAGTCCAGGCCTTCGGTGGCGACACCGCCGATGACCATGATTTTCGCAGGGTTGAGTGGCGGCGCTTTCATGAACTCGTCGATCTTGGATGCGATGCCTTTCGCCCACGCTTGGTATCCCTCGGCGCTCAGGTGGAGGCCGTCGGTGAAGAGGGATTTGTTGATGGAACCGTCGGCTAGGAGAAAACGATCCTGCAGGTCGATGAAGGCAACTTCGGTGGAGTCTCTTGTGACGGCGGCCTGGATGGCGTTGACCTCTTGGCATATCTTCCACTTCGCGTGATCCGCGACGGGCAGCAATGCCATCATGATCACACGGGTTTGCGGCAGCTTGCGACGGAACACTTGGGCGATCGCCCTTTGCCCATTGGCGATGTCCTCCGGCGGGCAGTCGGCACCCAGTTCCCACTTTTCCTTGCCGCCGGCGCTTTGCGTCACGCCGAAGTTGTTGATGCCACAAAGCAGCACCGCGACTTTGGGATGCCTGCCATCGGGGAAATCAAGATTGCCACGGGTCACGCGGTGAAGCATGACCGGAGTGATGTCTCCCGAGTTGCCCATGTTGATGGGCTTGTAGTCGGCGAACTGATTCTCCCAAAGCGCCCGGCCGGTGGCGGGTCCAAGCGACCATGACCAGGTGATCGAATCACCGAAGAATACCAGCCGGGTGTTTTGCGCGGCAGCCACCTCACGGTTGACCCTTTGAAACTCACTGTTCCAGTAATCATCCAGCACCACGGATGGCATCGTGGTGCTGGGCGATGGCGGTATCTCATCCCAGAAATGCTCCGCAGCTTGCATCGGGGAAAGCGAGCTGGTGAGGCCCATCGCGAGTGCGGCCAAGAGGCCGATGGTTTTGATCGATGTTTTCAGGATGCAGGTTCTAACGTAAAGCATTACTTCAACAGGCTCTTCATTCCCTCACCGGCCGCGTCGCCGATGAGAAAGTAACTCTCCGCATTGGCGAACCAGTGATGTCCATGCCCGGGACAGGGCGAGAGTTCCGCAGGGCGTGCGAAATCGCTGGTCTTGATGAATAAAGCATTCTTGATCTGTTTTGTTCCTTCTTCCTGCGCCTTTCTGAATTCAAACATCGCGCCCTCGGTCACCGGTCCGCCATTGCCAAGCTGGCCCACAACCACCGGCATGTTCGGCACTTTGAATTCCTTGCGGAGATCGCCGACCAAGTTGACGAGATTCTGGGCATATTCGGGTATCGCCGGTGCGGTGCACATGTCGTTCCAGCCCTGCTGCCAGTAAAAACCCGCTATTTCATATTTCTGATCCCCGAGATCCGCCAAGGCGGCGCGGATTTCTTCAACCATCTTGGTGTAGCAGGGGCCAACCTTGCCACCAGAACTTGGCGGCCTGAAATCCTCATACAGGCTCTTGCCGCCCCATGCCGTTTTGATCAACAGCACCGGCTCTTTGTAGAAGTCGCCCAGAACAAACCCGAACCCCAGCTCGGGTCCCATGTGCCTTCTCGATCCGTCCGCGGCATAACCGGTGTAGCCCACCGTGAGGCCACCCTTCAGGACCTTGTCGCCGCCAACCTTGAATGATACCTGCACATCATCCCGGACGACCCATTCCCCTTTTCCATTCTTGAGCTTCTTCATCTTCTCGGCACTTTTTGAGTGTTTCATGGACCAGACCAGATTGCCCTTGCCTCCGTTGGAGTCCCTCTCATCATCATGATCCACCGAGCCCTGCCCTTCCATGTTGGACTGGCCTGCGAGAATGAAGACTTTTATCTTTTCCGACTGCGCACCGGCGTCGAACTGCAAGAGTGAAAAGGTGGAAAGGACGAGGATCAGGAATTTCTTCATAGATGGTTTGGGGGCGTTTATTTCGCAGACCATTGCTTACCAGGCAGAAAATGGCAGGGAAAATATTTAAAAAATCTAATCTGGATGACCCAAAATGGGACAGGGTAACCGGACCCCGCGGATATCTGGCAACGCCATCGTCCCACGTGCGGGAAAGCACGTGATCAAGCGCAGCTTGTTCAACGCCGAGTTCATCGAGGGTGGCACGATTGGTCCGGCACCTGGCCGGTGAGCGTACAGGGAGAGAGGCACGACGGGTTCAAGGTTGAGCTCCGTTTCCTAAGACGGTGCAGAAGTGACATGTTCAAGGCATCCCCATAAAAAAGGGGAGGGTGTCAAAGGAAAATGATTCGCATCGATCGTGTTCTCGGCCATGGAAGAGGTGGCGGCGGGGCGTTCATCGGCGAGTTTACATTCACGCCCATGAAGTCATACAACCAACACAGGTCGCAGTCGGGAAAACATCACGAAGAACAAAAATGACCAGAATGAAACAGAACCCCATCACCCGCGGAGCGTTTGCTCTATCATTCATTGCGATCGTAGCCATCCTCGCCACGTCCGGTCCGGTTTTCGGGGCGCCAAAGACGGTGCCCAATCCGGACTTCACGAAAGGTGAAAAGATCCCGGAAGGAGCAAAGCACGACTGGAATCTTGGTGCCACGGGCCTGCGCGGCTGGATGTTTTGCGACAAGATGGTCACCTCCGATGCCCGCCAGATCGCGATCACCCAGGTGGCCAAGGGATCTCCTGCGGACGGCGTTGTCGATGTGGGTGACGTGATTCTCGGAGTCGGCGGCAAACCTTTCTCCTATGACCCGCGCACCGAAATGGGCAAGGCCCTGACTCTTGCCGAATCGGAAGCGGGCAAAGGCAATCTCACCCTGACCCGGTGGCGTGCAGGAAGCGCGGCGGAAGTCGTGGTGAAGCTTCCGGTGCTCGGAACTTACAGCGCCACGGTTCCCTACGATTGCCCGAAGTCCAAACGCATTCTCAAACAAGGGTGCAAAGATCTCGCCGAGCGGATGGCGGATCCCTCCTATGCCAAGCGGTTGGACCCTATCCCCCGCTCCCTCAATACCCTCGCTCTGTTAGCCAGCGGCGATCCAAGCTACCTCCCGCAGATCAAGAAGGAAACCGAGTGGGCCGCGAACTTCAAAACCGAAGGGATGGCAACATGGTATTACGGTTACGTCATAATGTTCCTGGCCGAATACAAGATCGCAACGGGCGATGATTCGGTCATGCCGGGCTTGACGCGGCTCGCGCTCGAAGCCGCCCATGGTCAAAGCGCGGTCGGTTCGTGGGGTCACCGGTTCGCTCGGCCCGACGGACGGCTCTACGGCTACGGCATGATGAACTCGCCCGGCGTGCCGCTCACCATTTCGATGGTGATTGCGCGCATGGCGGGCGTCAAAGACCCGGCCTTGGATCTGGCGATCGAGCGCAGTGCCAGGCTGCTGCGCTTTTACATCGGCAAAGGTTGCATCCCTTACGGCGATCACAGCCCATGGATGGAGACGCACGAGGACAATGGCAAGTGCGGCATGGTCGCCGTCTTGTTCAACCTGCTCGGCGAGGCCAAAGGCGCGGAGTTCTTTTCGCGCATGTGTGTTGCCTCCCACGGAGCGGAGCGCGATTGCGGGCACACGGGAAATTTTTTCAATATGCTCTGGTCCATGCCCGGAGTTGCTCTGTCGGGACCTCAGGCCACGGGGGCGTGGATGAGCGAGTTTGGGACGTGGTATAGCGACCTCGCACGCGTTGCGGACGGAGGCTTCATCCATCAAGGACCGCCTGAGAGGGACAATGACAGCTATGCGGGCTGGGACTGCACGGGCGGCTATCTGCTGGCCTACGCGATGCCGCTCAAGAAAATCCTGCTCACCGGGAAGGAAGTGAAACCCGTGCCGCAGCTCGATGCCGCCGCCGCCCAGTCGCTCATCCTCGATGGGCGTGGATGGAACAACAAAGACCGCGACAGTTTCTACGATGCGCTGAGTGACGAACAACTGCTCGAGCGCCTTCGCAACTGGTCGCCCGTCGTGCGCGAGCGGGCCGCCATGACTCTGGGGCGGCGCAAATCCGCTCCCGTAGCGCCGTTGATCGAGATGCTCGATTCTCCGAGCCTCGACGCTTGCTACGGTGCCTGTCAGGGTTTGATCTTCCTTGGCGGACGTGCCGCACCTGCCGTGGACGCCTTGCAAAAGACCCTGGCTAATCAAGATCTGTGGCTTCGCATCAAAGCCGCCGAGGCACTCGCAGCCATTGGTGCGCCTGCCATGAAAGCGGTGCCACAGTTGCTCGAACTGCTGGCTCAGGTGGATGAGAAAAATGACCCGCGCGGCATGCAGCAGCGTTATCTCTCCTTCGCCCTGTTTGAACGTGACGGGATGCTTGGTCGCTCACTGGAAGGCGTGGATCGTCCCGCGCTCTACAAGGCCGTGCGGGCCGGGCTGAAGAACGAGGACGGTCGCGCTCGCGGCACCATTGGCTCCGTCTATCGCCATCTCTCGCTCGACGAAATCAAGCCTCTGCTGCCTGCCATCAACGAGGCCATCGTGCAATCCGCGCCCAGTGGCGAGATGTTCGCCGACGGCATTCGCGTGGAAGGCCTGCGTCTCCTCGCGCAGCACCACGTCGAGGAAGGCATGAGTGCTCTGGTGAAATACACCCTCGATCAGAATCCATGGTCCAGCCAGGAGCGGACGCCGGAACTCATGAAGATTCTTCTCTCCTATGGAACCCACGCCAAGGTGGTCATTCCGGATCTCACCAAGATAGCGCATTACTTTGCGGAGGAGGAGAAGGACTTCCCGCCGAAACTGATGCTCATGAAGGCCAGGAGCGTCCGCGAAACGATCGCTGCGATTGAAACCTCGACGGACACTCCAGAACTCATCCGCATCAAATAGGACAAGAATCGCCGCCGAAAACCAATACAACAAGCGGAACAAACCGGGAACAAAAATGAAACAGAGCCACAATCACAATATGAGTAGAATCACAATGACGGTAATGCTTGCAGTCACATTGACCGCATCGGGCCTGACCGGGTTCGCTCGCGACTTTGCCGCAGCCGACGGTTCGAAGACGAATCTGACATTGGTTGATGCCAAAGGCGCAGGAGTTGAACAGTGGAATGTGTTTGAAACATCCTACGAGAGCGCGAAAGTCTATCCGAATCCATTCACTGAGGTGGAGGTGGATGTTGTCTTCCAGCAGGGCGACAAACAATGGAAGGTTCCGGCATTCTGGTCCGGCGACAAGAAGTGGACGGTCCGATTCTCGCCTCCTTTGCAGGGAAAATACACCTATCGTGTCGAATGCACCGACAAGGCAAACTCCGGCCTCAATGGAAACGAGCAGTCACTTTCGGTCGGGGCCTACACGGGCGACAACCCGCTGCTGAAGCATGGTTTCGTGCAGGTGATCCCGGGCAAGACTTGCTTCGAGTATGCCGACGGAACGCCGTTCTTCTGGCTAGGTGACACCTGGTGGAAGAACCTGTGCAAGCGGATGACCTGGGAAGGCTTTCAGGAACTAACAGCCGACCGCAAGGCCAAGGGGTTTTCCGTGGTGCAGATTGTCTGCGGACCTTATCCCGACGAAAACTTCTTCGCGCCAAGCCTGGAGAATGAGGGCGGACAGCCTTACCTCGCCAATGATATGAGCGTGGTCAATCCGAAGTATTTCGATTATGCGGACAGGCGGTTCAAGCATCTCGCGGACGCCGGCATTGTGCCGGCGATTGTCGGTGCCTGGGGGCGGGGCGACTGCAACAGCATGGAGAAATTCGGGACAGTCAATATCAAGCGGCACTGGCGCTATCTGATCGCGCGCTATGTTGCCTATCCGGTGATCTGGATCCTGGCGGGTGAAATTCCGGAAGAGACAAAAGCGGGGCATGGTCCATGGGCCGAAGTGGCGACCTATCTCCGGAGCATCGATCCCTACCATCACCCGCTCACCTGCCACACGGGCCAGGGTCGTCGCAGTGCCAAGGACGACATCCCTGTGATCGACTTCGACATGGTCGGCGGAAATCACGACGAACGGATTGCCGTAGAGCCGCAAACCGTGGCGATTGTTTCCTCGGCCTACGCGACAAAACCGCCGATGCCGGTGCTGGTCGGCGAGACCTGCTATGAGGGGCACATGCAGCAGGGGTTCGGGGATGTGCAGCGCCGCATGTTCTGGGGTAGCATCCTGAGCGGTGCGGGGGGCCATACCTATGGCGCGGCGGGAATCTGGCACGCTGGCGTGGAAGGCGATCACGGGAATTGGGGCGCGTGGGACCGTCAGCCCTATGACTGGACGACCTGGAAGGAAGGCATGAACTATCCCGGCGCAACCCAGCTCGGAATCGGCAGGAAATTGCTCGAACAATATCCGTGGCAGAAATTCGAACCGCACCCGGAATGGGCGCCGGGCTGCTATGCCGCCGGTATCCCCGGCGGGACACGCATCATCTACCGCCCGCGGAAGGCCATCTATGATTGGAGCGGTTTTACGGTGGACGGCCTCGTGCCCGGTGTGCCTTATGCCACCTTCTTTTTCGACCCGGCCACCGGGCGACGCTTTGACCAGGGCATCGTGACCCCCACGTCCGATTCGTGGAATACACCCAATGTGCCATCACCCCAGGATTGGGTGCTGGTGATGCAAGCCCCGGACCTCGGCCCGCCGGTGGTTCTTCCGGGCGCAACGGCAGGCAAGGCCTACTCCGGCCGCTTGATGCCGGAGGGTGCTGCCTTTGCCAACCGGACGGGCCCTGGCTGGTTGACGATTCAGCCGGACGGCAGGGTCTCGGGCACGCCTGGAGAAAACGATGCCGGTGTCAATGCGTGGGTCGTTTCCGTGACGAAAGCCGACAGTCCGCCCGCGATATTCCAGCTCCACATCACGGTGGCCGGTTTGCCAGGCGTTCACTTCTCTGAGACATTCAACCGCTACAGCGGAGACCAGAACGAGACGCAAGACCAGAGCGGGTTGAAGGTAGCCAACAGCGGAACGTTGGCCGGCTGGACCCATGCGGGCGCCCGCGCCATGCATGCGGTGGACCGCGCCAATCCCGCCGGGCAGTCGAATCCTTCCGACTGGGCCATCATGATATGGCAGGACAATGTTATCACCTCCAAAGCCTTCTCCGCGAATGTCGCCGGGCAAACCTACCGCGTGAACTGCGATGTCAGTGCCGCTGTCTATGCGGGATCATCCCAGGCAACGCAGGCCGGCGACGCCCTGCTCATCGAAGTTCTGCGCGCTGACAACAGCGTGCTGGCCAGCACCACGAAGGCCCCCGGCGCATGGACCGGCAAGATGGCGTTCACCCCGGCGAGCTTCGACTACAAAGGCGATGGTTCGGGCGACGTTCACGTCCGCATCGGGCCGGCCGGAACAGTGGAAAACGGGCGCTTCCACGGGGCGATCGACAATATCACGGTTAGGGAAATGAAATGAAATGAAACGCAAACCTAACAAAACAATGAAGCATCACCCAATGAAAACAAAAATACTCGGCGCGCTTGTCGCTGGATTCGTCATTCTCACGGGCATCCCGCAAGCCGGGGCCGAAGAGAAATTGGAGCCGGGCAAGGACCGCATTGATGTGCCTGCCATCGGACCCGGTTTGTGCCTGCACAATCTGTTTCAGTCCGGCATGGTGCTGCAACGCGACAAGCCGATCCGGATCTGGGGCTGGGCGGAGCCCGGTGAGAACGTCATCGTGACCTTTGGCGAGAAAACGCAATCAAGCACCGCTGCCTCCGACTGGACGAACAAGCGTGGCTATCCCTTTGGCGCGGTCATCGTCAACAACACGCCCGAACGCTTTCGCGGCGCACTGCTTCGCGCGAAGGAACTCACCCTGAAGCGCCCGCCCAAAGAGCGTATCATCACGATCAACTCATGGAACGAGTGGGGCGAGGGCAGTTATCTCGAACCGGACACCGTCCACGGCATGAAGTATCTGGAGGCGGTGAGGGAAGTCTTCGGCACGAGTGTCACAAAACAGAAGCCTGACGGGAAACGATGAAAGCCACCCTCTGTGTTGCCTGCATCCTTTGTAAATCAGTTTCGCAGTCTGTCTCGCTTCGCTCGGCTCTCACCGCGCTGCTGCTCGCGCCTCTGGCCGCGGCAGGGGCGGAGCTTCCGCAGTTCATCGTGCCCGGGCACGAGGCCGACATGAAGACGTTGCAGGAGTTGCACTCCCTGCATCATGACGCGGCGTTTTCGGATTGCACGCTGTGGGATATTTGGCTGCCGCAATCCACGCTGTGGGCCTCGGAAACGAAGCGTGCGCAGTATCGCGCGTCCTTCTTGAACCGGCGGATCGATGCGGAGGGTTATGTCTCGATGCAACAGCACCGCGGCATGGCGCATAGCGAGGGTTGGCCGTTCCCAGCCTGGCAGCAGAGCACGGGGGTTGGTTTCCATTTTTCAATTCTGCACGAAGTGTGGGCGATCCAGGTCTTCGGCCTAAAGCCGCTCACGGACACCATGGGCTGGGAAATCACGGGTGCGGAGGTGCTAGGGATCGACCCGGCGGTAGGTCTGAAGCTGAAGGCCACAGCGGATACCGTCACGATTACCACACCCCCTTTCCGCTGCGGCACCGTTGTGGCTCCGTTTGCACGGCTGGAATGGGCGGCACGCGGCACGGGCGTAGAAGCAAGGACGTCCATTGAGTGGCTGCTGGAAGGCGAGGCCGCGTGGCCGGTGAATCGCGCTGTGTTCTTTACGGTGCCGAATGAGATGCAGTATGCGAACGTGCCGCTGTATCGCCAGCCTGGCTACGCAGGCTTGCTCACCCGTTACCGGGCGCGTCTCGACCACGCGGCGGGCGCTGAAATTGATCTGAAGTCGATCATCACGGCCATCGACACGCGCCATCCGATCACGAACCCGAACTTCTTGCGCGGCTGCTGCGATTACGTGGCGTGGACGCGGGACCTCGATTTCCTGCTGCAGAACATCGGGCGCATGAGGAATGCGCTGCATTTCGCGCTGAACGAGTTTCGCGTGCAAGAGGGAAAGCACGTTTTCGTGCCGTGGGTGGGGCACGATGGCCGCAGCGGACTCGTGATCGGACCGGACGGAAAGAAGAGCGTGCGCCCCGGACTCGGCGTCGGGAACAACTACTGGGACCTTCTTCCCTTCGGCGGTCACGACGCCATCGCGACGATGTATCTGCAAGATGCAATTCGTGCCTTCGCGGCGCTGGAGCGCAGCATTGCGAGCCACCCCGAGTGGAACATCCCCGCCGACACCAAGCCGCAAGATGCGCAAGCACTTGCTCAACTCGCGGAGGAGATACGGCAGGATTTTCAGACCCGCTTTTGGAACAGCGACACCGGCCGCTTCAACGGCTGGATCGACGTTGAAGGCCGCGCCTATGACTACGGCTTCACGTTCGTAAATTTGGAGGCCATTCATTACGGTCTCGCCAATGCCGGGCAGGCTCAGAGCATCTTCGCATGGCTCGATGGCCACCGCGAAGTGGCGGCCGACACCTCCCGCAGCGCGGACATCTACCGGTGGCGATTCGCACCGCGGGCCACGACCCGCCGCAATGTTGAAACCTACGTCTGGGCGTGGTCCAGTCCCGATAGCGTTCCTTGGGGTGACCAAGTGCAGGATGGCGGTGCCATGCTGGGTTTCAGCTATCACGATCTCATGGCGCGACTGAAGACAAACGGCCCCGACGATACCTGGAAGCGTCTCCGCGAGATTCTCACGTGGTTTCGCGAGGTGCAGAGCGAGGGCGGCTACCGCGCCTATTACGCCAAACCTGACCGTGGAAAACTCCAAGGGGGTGGGCCTGCCGGCGGCCTCGGCCTTGACAAAGAGTTCCTCGAAAGCGTTCTCGTGCCGCACGTGATGCTGCAAGGTTTCCTCGGATTCGAAGCCACCGCCGAAGGCTATGAAGTGCATCCCCGCCTGCCGAAGCACTGGCCCTTGCTCACGATCACCGGCATCCGCTTCCATGACCAAATTCTCGACATCACCGCCCATGCAGACGGGCGGGTGGAAGTAAGCAGGCACAGCAAATAACCATGAAACCCACTCTCACACTCCTCGCTGCCCTGCTCGTCGCGCCGTTGGCCGCGCTGGCTGCCGACGATACGCTATCTGTGAAAGAAGGTTCCTTTTCAAGGTCGGCACCGCAACCTTCCACGGGTTCTGTCGTCAATAAGCCGCCCTGCCGAGTTGGGGCCTATTATTTCGGAATGTGGTCGCCATCGGCGTTTCAGGTGATCAAGGGATTCCCTTTCAAGCGCCCCGACTTTTATCTGCGCGCGGAAAGCAAGATTCAGCCTGTTTATGCTGATGACGGCAAGCGGATCACTGGCTATACCCAGCAGGGACGCATCCCAAAAGATGACTGGTGGACGGGCGTGCGGGATCTGTGGGACAAAGAACGCTGCTGGCCCGCCAATCCGGCCGACGCCAACGATGACTATCTGGCCTTGCGCAAGGGGGACTTCTCCCACCTTCAGCCGGTGATCGGGTATTACGATCTCACGAAGCCCGAGACAATTCGTCAACACATCGCCCAAGCCCGCGCCTTCGGGCTCGAATTCTTCAACTTCTACTGGTTTTGGAACAGCTTCACTCGAGACGAGGAGTTCAACACCGGCCTGGATCAGTTTCTGGGCGTTGACGGAAATCCGATGAAGTTTGCCATCTCGATCTGCCAGCACGGTGGTCCCTTGGTTCTCTGGGGAAACGAGGAGAGCGTCGCCCGTCACGGAAGAGGGCCGTCCCATTTCGATGTCGTCGTCGGCAAGCTCGTCAGCTATGTGAAACGTGACAATTATCTCCGGACTTCCGACGGACGACCGGTTATCTACCTGCTGGATGTCGCAGGAATTGTGAATGAAAAGACAGACGCCGCGGGCAACGTTGTCGGCCAATACCAACCGCAAGGCAACACCATCGAATCATTTCTGACGATGCTCCGATCCGAAATCCTGAAAGCGACCGGACATTCTCCGCTGCTCGTTCTGGGAGCGACCGATCATGCCTATCCCTACGAGAAACCCGATGACAGCATGAGCACGGTGTCAGCGCTGGCGTTTGCCGATGCTGTCACCCGTCTGGCCCCCAACCGCGGAAACGACAAACTCCTCGAAGACCAGCAGAAATTCGGCCTTCCGGTCATGCCGGGATTCACCCAGAACTTCGACGAACGTCCGCGTTATGGTTGCATCAAAGACCCTCCCTGCCTCTACGATCCGACGGACAGCTATCGCAAAAACTTCGAGCGGGATCTTACCCAGCTAAAAAATTGGATGGACGAGCAGCCTCGTGAGGAGAGCCGCATCCTGTCAATCTATGCATGGAACGAATGGCATGAAGGTGGAATCCTCGAACCCAACGTGCGTGATGGTGCCCGCTATCTCGACCTCATCAACACGGTCTTTCATCTGACCAGGAATCCCTGTGACCCAGCGCTCCTCGACAAGGAATCACCGGGCAATCACGGGAATTGACGAACGGAACAACCATGAAGCACATCCTCACTCTCCCCCATCTTCCATTCCTTCCGCAACTCGCGGTCTTTTGCTGACAAACAGAAATGGATAACACTTTGAACCTGGATTATGCAGTGGAGTAGCTGAATGGGGGCGGGTGAGCTTTGATTTTGCGGAAGATAGCGTCCATCCAAGGGCGTTTTGTGCGGGGCAGTGAGAGTTTGAGCACCTTGTTGCGGGCGTGCTTGCTGACCCAGCCTCCTAT
>CALQSQ010000059.1 GCA_943333275.1 Akkermansia muciniphila | reverse complement strand
CGAGGCACAGCCAGGTCATGACGATGGCAAAGGGCTGGCCGGTCATCGCGCTGCCAGCGAGGAAAAGGGCTGTGGCGGTCTGCCCGGCGACGCAATGCCATTTGCGGTCTCCGGTGCGGTCGGACGATTGACCGGAGATATAAACTCCTGCCAGGCCGCAGGCATAGAAGAGTCCGCTGTAGAGGAGGGATGCGTGATCAGAGTCACCGGAGAGGGTTTTCAGCATGGAGGGAATCCAGAATCCGAGGGCATAACCTCCCGTATTTGTCGCGAAAATTCCCAACGCCAGCAGCCAGACATTTCTCAATCGCAGCGCCTGCCAGACATTGATTTTGTTCACACCCTCCTTGGCCTGGGCTTCCTTTTCCAACGCATCCTCCAGATAGTCGCGCTCTTCCTGGGTGAGCCATTTGGCGTGGCGGGGGCGGTCGGTCATGAAGGCGAGGGTGACGAATCCCAGAATGACTGCGGGGATGCCCTCAAGAATGAACATCCATTTCCACCCGTGCATTTGAAACCAGTTTACATCCAGCAACGCCGCCGAAATGGGCGCGCCCAGGGCCAGACTGAAGGGCACGGCCATGACCAGTCCCGACAGGGCGCGTGTGCGATCCTGCGCCGTGAACCAATGCGTGAAGTAAACGATGATTCCCGGGAAAAATCCCGCTTCGGCCACTCCCAGCAGAAACCTCACGACATAGAACTGCATGGGCGTGGTAACGAAAGCCGTGAGCGATGAAATGATCCCCCACGTCAGGAGAATCCGCGTGAACCACTTGCGCGCACTCCAGCGCTCGACGAGCAGCGCGCCGGGAATCTCCAGCAGCAGGTAGCCGATGAAAAAAATCCCCATGCCGAATCCGAAGATTTCCTCGTTAAATTCCAATTCCTGCTGCATGCGCAACTTGGCAAATCCCACATTCGCCCGGTCCAGATAGGCCACGATGTAAATGATGAACACCAGCGGCAGCACCCGCCACGCGACCTTTCTGCGTAATTCCGCCATGTTGATGGTCGGGCCGGGAGGGTTGGTGGATTGCGGGCTGGCGGACATGAGGAGGGACCGCCGTGGGCGGGTGATCGGCGAAATTCTAGGGGACAGCCACGATGCTCCGCAACCCCAATCGCTCCGGTAATGCGGTTCCGCAGCGTGCTGAATGAATCCACGGCAAAACCCTGTTCGTTGTCCTTCAGGAGAATCTTTCCCTGCTACCCCCCCCCTCAGGGAGGAATTAGCAACCTCGTGTGGTTTGTGCATTCCCCAACGCAGAACTCAACCGGGGTTCAGTTTCGTTCGTCCCACACGAGGTTGCCTTTCTTTTTGCATTCCCCACTATCCTCTAAACATTTTCGGGAAATTTGTTTCAGCGATTTGGAAAATAATTTAAAAAAGTTTTCCGAGAGGGAGAAATCTATTCTGATGAGAGGAAATTATCGTGAATTTCATCACTTTTATGGAAATTCAGCATATGACGCCTCCCGTCGCCGGCTCATCGGAGGTTGCTGCGTAGTTTCGCCGTGACGGGGTGGAAAAGGCCCCGATTCCGATTGCCCATTCGCCCCCGCCTGCGAAGGGGTGGCATGCCACTCAGGATCCACCTCCCCTTGCCAAGAACTCCATGATCCTCGACGCCACCTGTCAGCTTGATTACCACACCACGGAGGAGGTGACAGCCATCTTCATGCTGCGACCGCGCAGCGGCTGGGCGCAATGGATCATGCGGGAGGAATTTCAGATTCGTCCCCAGGTGCCGGTGGTGGAGTTCACGGATGTTTACGGCAATCTCTGCCAGCGCATGGTCATGCCTCAGGGAAATTTTCACCTCTCCGTCCAGTATCGCGTGCAGGTATCAGACGTGGTGGATGAAGATCTGTGTGCGCCCCTCTTGAATGTGCAGAGCCTGCCGCCGGATCTCCTGCACTACTTGCTCCCAAGCCGCTATTGCCAGTCGGACCAGTTGTCCGCGCTCGCCCATTCGATAGTGGGTCATCTGCCCACGGACTATCGGCGCGTCGCCACCCTCCGCAGTTGGGTTCATAACAATATCACCTACACGCCGGGAGCCAGCGATAGTTCGACCTCGGCCGTGGACACGACGAATTCAAAACGGGGGGTTTGCCGCGATTTCGCTCACCTCGGCATCGCGCTCTGCCGCGCCATCAATGTACCGGCCCGGATGGTGGTGGGATTTCTCCATCAGCTTCAGCCCATGGACCTGCATGCCTGGTTCGAAGCCTACATTGGCGGGAGGTGGTTTACGTTCGATGCCACGGAACCGGTGACGCGGGGCAATCGCATTGTCGTGGCCTATGGGCGGGATGCCGCGGATGTGGCGCTGGCGACCATTTTTGGTGAATTTACCATGCAGAACATGCACGTGACGGTCACCGCTCCCTCGCTATCGGGTGGTGTCTAAATTGGAGTGGAGTTCATTTACACTACTCTCCTCCACACCGTGGCGAAGTGATGCGCCAGCCGCAGTTTTTGCGCCACGCGCACCGTGATGACAAATGGATATAGCGCTTGCTCACCCAGGCTGTGGGAAATTTCATTGAGCACCGTGGACAGGCACATCCACCGCTGGAGCCAGGCCAGGAAATCGCCATCGACCAGACCATTCTGCGGCAGCATGACGGGCAGGACCCCCGCCTCGCCGGGAAGCATCACCAGCGGCAACGCCAGATGTTTCACCTGAATGCCGAGGCTCTCGCAGGTCTCCAGACCGTCCACGATCTGCAGATAATGCGCCCACGTCCCCGCCCAGTCCTCCCACGGGTGAGAAGCGGCGTAGGCGGTGATGAAATTTTGCTCCCATCCGGCCGGAGCACCACGTTCGTAGTGTGCGTTCAGAGCCACCGAATAATCCAGCCATTCATCGCCAAAGCGTTCCCGGAATGCCAACCGCAGCGGATGATCCCAGGCCAGTTCCGACAGATTCCGCTGCCAAAAATAGTGCGCGCTTTCATGCCGGAAGTGGCCCAGGAGCGTGCGGCTGTTTTCGCCGAACTGCTGGCGGTTGATTTGTCGGTAGGTGTCATCCGCCTCCTCAAGATTCACCGTGATCACTCCATTCAAGTGACCGGTCGTCACGGTGGGATTCGAGAGCGTGCTCACGATGTCAAACGCCAGTCCCGGCAGTGGTATCCCCATCCGGCGCAGCGTGTAAATCAGCCGCCGTTTCGCCATTTCCATGCGTCCCCAGAGCAGCAAATTACGCCCGGTTCGCAAATCCGGGATCGTGCGGTTCATGCGGCAGGCGAGGCAGAGTTTCTCGGCGGCATCCAATGGCAGCAGCCAGTTGCAAACCCCGTGCTTCACCCCGTTGTCGCACACCTTCCATTTCCCACCGGGCCGCACCGCCACCATTTCGCCGCCCACGGGATCATACCCGACCGCGCCGCCGCATTTCAGACACTTGGAACTGCCGAAAAAAAGTACATTGCCGCAGTCGCAGGTGAATCTTTGCATTTGGAATAGCGGCAACAGAGCGATGCCATCCACCCCCCTAGGCGCGTTTCAAAACATTGTCATCCAATGCTTCTGCGGCCTGCGTGAAATAGGAACTTCCTGATGACAGACCGCCATGGGCGTTTTTTAAGATGCAAATCATTGGGCAGCCACTAATCTTTGGGCGATGAAAGTTGACCGACTCCAGATCGAGAAGACCACCTTTGCCGCCGCAGATGCCGCCAGTGGGTGGAAAACCTGGCAGCATCGCACTCACCGCGAACGACTTGAGGCTCTGGAAAGCCTCCGGTTGCTGCGCATCCCACGCCTGCCCGATGGAACTTTACCCCGACTTCAGAGACTTCATACAATTCTTGAACGAAGAGAAGGTTGAATACCTTGTCGGTGGTGGCTACGCCGTCACCTGGCACGGCTATCCGCGTTTCACGGGTGACCTTGACATCTGGATTCACGCCACATCGGCAAATGCGGTTCGCATGGTGCGCGTTCTGGAACGCTTTGGGGCGGGCAGTGTCGGGATCACCGCTGAGGATTTTCTGGATGACAAGTTCGAGGTTCTAAAAATGGGAAGCACTCCCATCCGCATCGACATGATGACCCGCATGAAAGGCTTGGAATTCCCGGCCGCCTTTGCTCAGAAGGAAATTTACCACACCGAAGGTCTGCCAGTCTTTATCCTTGGCCTGGCCGACCTCCGCCGGGCCAAACGCGCTGCCAACCGCCCCAAGGACAAGGACGATCTGCAACACCTTCCACCCGCTCCAAGAAAACGAACGAAACTTCCGTCATCGAATCCCAGCAAGGAGGGGGAGCATCCTGCTCCCCCTCCTTGAGAACTACGCCAGTTCGACGGTCCGGCCCTCCTTGAAGGCCTTGTCGGCGGCGAGCACGATGGCGAGGCTGCTGATGGCGTCCTCCATGTGGCTGTTGAGGTCGAGATCTTCCTGGATGGCTTTGAGGAAATAGGCTTGTTCGCGGTGGCAGAGGCCGTCGTGGTTGGGTTCGTCGGTGAGGTCGATCCATTCGTCCTTTTTCGTAAACTTGCCATCGGCCCCACGTTCGGAGGAGTGGACCTTGAGGCTTTCGGCCTTGGAGTGGGCCTCGATGTCGCCGCTGGCACCCTCGGCGGAACCGGTCTTGGAGACAATGCTGACGGCACCCTTCGGACCCCAGACGTCCTTGACGAAGAAGGCGGTCTCGCTGGCCATGGGACCCCAGCCTGCTTCGTACCAGCCCACGGAGCCATCGGCAAAAGTGACCTGGAGATTTCCGTAGTTGTACATGCCGGGAACGAGTTCGTCATTGAGCCGGGCACCGATGGCGCTGACGCGGACAGGTTTGCTGCCGACCATCTGGCACATGACATCGACATAGTGGACGCCGCAATCGACGATGGGGGACATGCTGCGCATGAGTTCCTTGTGAAAGGCCCACATGTCGCCATCGCTCTGCTGATTGAGGTTCATGCGCATGACGAGCGGATGGCCGAGCGTGCGGGCGATTTCGATAAATTTGATCCAACTGGGGTGATGGCGGAGGATGTAGCCGATCACCAGCTTCTTTTTGTGCTTGCGAGCCAGCGCGACGATGTGGCTGGCCTGATCCACGGTCTCGGCGATGGGCTTTTCCATGAAGACATGGCAGCCAGCCTCGAATGCCTGTTCGGCGATGGCGGCGTGGGTATCGGGGTAGGTGTTGATGGAAACGGCGTCGGGCTTGGATTCTTTGATGGCGGTGGCGACATCGGAGAATTCAGGATAAACATTGCCGAACTCGGCGTTGAGTTTTCCCCGGCTGGTCGGCCCGCGGCTGACAAGGCCAACGATTTCAAAACCTTCCATGGCGTGATACGCCCGGGCATGGGAGACGCCCATGTGACCACAACCGATGACGAGAATGCGAACTTTTTTGCTCATAAATTTTTTGGATTAGGCCGCGAGGCTAGACGATTCCCCGGCTGACGACAAGTGCTCGTCTGCGTTGGAAATTATTTTGCCAGCGGAATGATCTCCTTCTCGATAAACTGCGCCATGGTGCGTGCGGCCGACGCGGTGAGGTGGATGGCGTCGGTCCAGCTGAGCGTCTCGATGCCGGTGGCTTTGCGGAGATCGAAGATGGGGATGTCCAGAGGGGTGCCGATGGCCGCCGCGCGGGCGAAATTGGGATCGTGCCAGGGGTCGTAGAACAGGGAATCGGCGATAAGGACGAAGGCGATTTTGCATCCGGCCTGGCGCAGACGGGTTAGCGTCGCGCGGGCGGATTCGAGGTAGGCGGTCTCGACCTCCGTGGGCGGCGGCGGTGGGCCAACCAGCGGCGGATGGAGGACATGAATGGCGTCATTCCACTCCAGATGACCACCCTGGCTGGAGGACGTTTCCTTTTTTAAGCTGCGGGTGAAATCATAGAGTATATCGAGCGGGCGCTCGCGTGATCGCAGGAAGGGAAAAAATTGAGACGCCTGCTCCCGGCGCGGGCTGTGCGCCTCCATCACCTGTTTGAAGGTTTTCTCGAATCCGGGTTTGAATGTATTCAATTCGACGAGGATCACAGCGGGCAGCTGGCGCGCCGTGAGCAGCGTTTGCATTGCCTCCAGCGAGCCGCAGCCGTCCAGGCCGAGGTTGTGGACAGGTGGCCCGGTGGGTGAGAAATATTCCTCCAGCAAGCGTCCGGTAATACTTGACCCCGCGAGGACGACCGTCCTGCTGGTGACCTTGGGCAGGGCCTCCAAACGCGAAAGATTGGTCATGAGGTTGGAGCTGGCCAGTTTGGCTTCGCGCCCGGGCAGGCTGATGCAGATGACGTGCAGCGCTAGCAGGATGACGACCACGCCGAATTCGCGAGTAGATTTTAGAAAATGGAGAATGCGTGCGGTCATTTTCTTTAGAAATTGAAGTACACAAAGTCGCCGCCGACCCCCTGGTTGGTGATGATGAAATAGAGCATGATGCCGTAAGCCAGCGGCTCCAGCCAGCCATCCTGGCGGCATGCGGCGATTTTCTCGCGCCACGTCGGACGAAGGTATCCCCACACGTGGTAGAGAACGACGGGCAGGGCGTAGATGAGGATGACGTAGGTGGCGCGGGGGTTGGCGCCGATGGGGTTTTTCCACAGTGCCTTCAGAAACCCGGTGATGTGCGCCATGTCTGGCATGACAAAACAAAGCCAGAGAAACGACACGAGATGAAAGGTGATGAAAATCTGAAGCGTGCGCCGCACGGAGCCATATTTCACCGAGGTCTCCTCGCCGCCCGCGCCCAGCAGTCGTTCAATCATGAGCAGCAATCCATGACCCACGCCCCACCAGGCGAAACGCATTTCTGCCCCGTGCCACAAGCCCCCGAGGAACATGACGAGGAATAAATTCAGATACGTCCGCCCCGTGCCCTTGCGATTTCCACCCAGCGGAAAATAAAGGTAATCGCGCAGCCATGTGGAGAGCGAAATGTGCCAGCGCCGCCAGAATTCCGTGATGGAGGCGGAGAGGTAGGGGAAGTTAAAATTGATCGGCAGCCGGTAGCCAAAGAGTGCGGCGAAGCCCAGCGCCATGAGCGAGTAGCCGGCGAAGTCGGCAAAGATGAAGCAGGAGTATCCGTAAAGCAGCAGCAGGAGATCGAATTTTTTCAGAATGGCGTAATTGGCATTCGTGATGAGGATCGTTTGCTCATGCAGGTTGTCGGCGACGACGGTCTTGAGGAAATAGCCAAGGATCAGATACCGCAGGGCCTGCCGCCAGGCGATGGTGCTGAAATGATGAAACCCCACCTGCGGCAAAAACGCCCGCGCCTTCATGATGGGACCGGAAATAAGCTGCGGGAAGAAATTGATGTAGAGCGAGAGCTTGCCCAGACCCGAGAGCAAATTTCCCCCCGCCAGTTCCGCGCAGAAGGGACGCAGGGAGGTCTCGCGGGTGCCGGCGCGGGAGAGATCCACGAGGAAGCTCACGGCGTGGAACGTGTAGAAGGAAATCCCGATTGGCAGCGGGATGTCCTGCAAATGCGCCAGCATCGGGTGTCCGGCGGGCAGCAGCAGCGAACCGAGCAGGCGCGCGTATTTGAAAAAAACGATCAACAGCAGATTCACCGACAACGCGACCCCCATCGTCCAGCCGGGCACCGCGCGCCCCGCCTGCACACAGCGAGCGATCAACCAGCCCGCCACGCAGTTGAAGCTGATGCTGAACCCCAGCAGCCAGAGCAGCTGGGGGTTCTTGAATCCATAAAAGTACAGACTTGCGACACTTAGAAGCCCCCACTGGACCCAGCCAGCCAGCCTCGCAGCACCAGCCGCATGGTAGGCGGCCAGCAGCACTGCAAGGAAGATCAGAAACTCAGGGGACGTAAACGACATACCGGAAAGGGCAAGGCGCCGCGGCCAGCCTTGGAAAAGCAGCCCACATGGCACTCAAATTGGCGGAAAACAAGTTTGATCTGGCAGGGTGAGCGTGTTAAAACCGCGCCCTATGAAGAAAGTAGCCATCGTGACAGGGAGCGGAGGATTGATCGGATCGGAGACGGTGAAACGTCTGCTGGCGGAGGGATATGATGTGGTGGGGATCGACAATGACTTGCGGGCGTATTTTTTCGGAGCAGAGGCCAGCACCGCCGGAACGGTGAAGAAATTGTCCGGCCTGAATGGCAACTACCATCATGAAACTGCAGACATCCGCGATGAGCAGGCGGTTCGATCCATCTTTAAAAAATACGGCTCCGCCATCAAACTCGTCGTCCACACCGCCGCGCAACCCAGTCATGACTGGGCCGCCAAGGAACCGCTGACCGACTTTGGCGTGAATGCCGTGGGCACGATTCACATGTTGGAGGCCACTCGCGAGAGTTGCCCTGAGGCGGTGTTTATTTTCACCAGCACCAATAAAGTTTACGGCGATGCGCCGAATTCCCTGCCACTGGTGGAGCTGGAGCAGCGGTGGGAAATCGCCCCCGGCCACCAATACCAATTGGGCATCGACGAACACTTTACGATCGACCAGAGCAAGCATTCCATTTTCGGCGCCAGCAAGGTGGCTGCCGATGTCATGGTGCAGGAATACGGACGCTATTTCGGGATGCCCACGGCGTGTTTCCGCGGCGGTTGCCTCACCGGTCCTGCCCATGCCGGGGCGGAGTTGCACGGGTTTCTTTCCTACCTCATGAAATGCACGGTGTCCGGCAAGCCCTACCGCGTCTTCGGCTACAAGGGCAAACAGGTGCGCGATAACATTCACAGCTACGATCTCGTCGAAGCGTTCATGCAGTTCGCCAATGCGCCGCGTTGCGGAGAAGTTTACAACATGGGCGGCAGCCGCCACAGCAACTGCTCCATGCTCGAGGCCATCGCCCTCTGCGAGGAAATCAGCGGCAACAAACTCTCCCACACCTACGTCGAGGACAACCGCGCCGGCGACCACATCTGGTGGATTTCGGATGTTCGGAAATTCCAGGGACATTACCCCAACTGGCACTACCGCTACGGCCTGCGGGAAATTCTCACCGAGATCCACGCAGCGTGCGTTGGGTAGTTACTGGGTCGCAACGCCGATCGCCATTTGGCTGGACCGATCATTTCCGGCACCTTATAGAAAAGGCTCACCCGCCTTTTCCCATGAAATTCCTGCACCTGCTACCCGGGCTCCTTTTCCTTTGCGTCTGTCACCCTGCGAACGCCGCCGAGACCCCTCCTGCCAGACCAAACATCATTGTGGTGCTCGTCGATGACATGGGATTCTCCGACATTGGTTGTTACGGATCGGAGATTCCGACGCCGCATCTGGATGCGCTCGCGGCGAATGGATTAAGGTTCACGCAGTTTTACAATACCGGGCGCTGTTGTCCGACCCGCGCGGCCCTGCTCACCGGGGTCTATTCGCATCAGGCGGGGGTGGGACACATGGTTGGCAACGATGGCGTGCCGGGATATGTGGGGCACCTGAATGACCAGTGCGCAACGTTTGCGGAAGTGTTGAAACCAGCGGGCTATTTCACCGCCATGACCGGAAAATGGCATGTGGGGCACGGGGCGGGAGAAACGCCGGGAGCCCGGGGATTCGAGCGCAGTTTCAATGCTCCAGCGGGTGGTTTCTACCAGGCAGGGCATCCCCGCGCCAATCTGTTTTTGAATGGCATTGAACTGCCCAACGACGATGCCGCGCTGGGGCGGGATTGGTACACCACGGACCTGTGGACCACGTTCGGATTGAAATTTATTGATGAAGCAAGGCAAGCCGGGAAGCCGTTCTTTCTTTATCTGGCTCATAATGCCCCGCATTTCCCCCTCCAGGCACCGGCGGATGAGATCGCGAAATTTCGCGGCAAATTCTTGGAGGGCTGGGACAAGCTGCGATCCCGGCGTCACGCCCGGCAGTTGGAAATGGGGATCGTTGACCAAGCGTGGGAAATCGCACCGCGCCCGAATGCCATCAAGGCCTGGGAAAGTCTGACGGAGGAGCAGAAGGATCATTTCGACCACCTCATGGCCGTGTATAGCGCCACGGTGGCCCGCATGGACAAGGCGATGGGGGACTTGGTGGCCGGCCTCAGGGAGCGAGGCCTGCTGGACAACACGCTGATCCTTTTCATGAGTGACAACGGAGGTAATGCCGAAGCGGGCGCGGAAGGTCGGGCGCAGGGGGATCCTTCGGACCCAAAATCCGACTGGTATTGCGGGGAAAGCTGGGCGTTTCTCCAAAACACGCCATTCCGCCGCTACAAACATTTCAACCACGAAGGCGGCATCGCCACGCCGCTGATCGCCCACTGGCCCAACGGCATCAAGGCAAGGAACGAACTCCGCCGGCAACCCGCCCATCTCATCGATATCATGGCCACCTGCGTGGACGTCGCCGGAGCCACGCCCTTGAAGGAACGCAACGGCCGGCCCATTTTGCCGCTGGAAGGCCACAGTCTGGTGCCTGCCTTCGCCGGCAAACTCCTCGAACGCGATGCCCTCTTCTGGGAACACGAGGGAAATGCAGCCGTGAGGGTGGGAGACATGAAGCTCGTGCGTGCCGGGCGCCGCGGGGCCTGGGAGCTCTACGATCTGGCCCGGGATCGCACAGAGCAACACGACCTCGCCGCTGCGCAACCAGACAAAGCCCGCGAACTTGCCGCCAAGTGGGAGGCCTGGGAGGAGCGGGCGCATGTTCGTCCCTACCCCGGCGAGCGCCCCGGCAAGAAAAAGCAATGAAGCCCAAACCAAGACCGAAGCGCACGCCGACATCCTCACCGTGAGAAGGGGCCAACGCCAACAGGGCGGAAAACATGTTTGATCTGGACTGGGGCGCATGGTAGAACCGCGCCCTATGAAATGCGCAGCCCTGATGAACGGAAGCGGAGGAATGCTCGGATCGGCGACCGTGGAACGTCTGCCGGGGGTGCCTGTTGTCGATTCTAAAATCAGCCGGACAAGCGCCTTCAACCATCGCTAAATTTTCCCTCACTCATGCGCATTCTCATCAGCGGTATTTGTGGTTTTGTTGGATCGTGGCTGGCCCGGGGGTTGCGTGAGGCGGAGCCGACCTGGGAAATTTTTGGTTTTGATAATTTCGTGCGCGAAGGCTCGGAGGTGAATCGCGCCGCCCTGCGGGAAATGGGGATCAAGGTCCACCATGCCGATCTGCGCGCGGCCTCGGATTTGGAGGCACTGCCGGCGGCGAATGTCGTGATCGATGCGGCGGCAAATCCCAGTGTGCTGGCGGGCGTCGACGGCAAGAGCAGCAGCCGGCAGCTTCTGGAGCATAACCTGGGCGGGACGATCAATCTGCTGGAGTATTGCCGCCGGCACAGTGTGGCGTTTCTGTTGTTGAGCACGAGCCGGGTGTATTCCGTGCCGGGTATGAGTGCCGTGCCCGTGCGCGTGCAGGGGCAGAGGTTGGTGCCGGAGATCCGGGAGTGCGTCACGGGATTAAGCGAGCGGGGATTTGCCGAGGATTTTTCCACAGTGCCGCCGCTTTCCCTCTATGGTTCCAGCAAGCTGGCGTCGGAAATTCTAGCCCTCGAATATGGGAGCGTGTTTCAATTTCCCGTTTGGATCAACCGCTGTGGGGTGCTGGCCGGGGCCGGTCAGTTTGGTCGGGCGGATCAGGGGATTTATAGTTTCTGGCTCCATAGCTGGAAAGCCCGGCGGCCCCTGCGTTATCTCGGCTTCGGCGGACACGGGCATCAGGTGCGCGATGCCCTGCACCCGCTCGACCTGATTCCCCTCCTGCGAAAACAAATTGCAGCCACAACCCACACGGGGGAACGCATCACCAACGTCGCCGGCGGTGTGGCCAACAGCATGTCCCTGGCCGAACTCAGCGCCTGGGCCGAGGACCGCTGGGGTCCGCACGAAGTCATCCGCGACGGCACCGAGCGCCCGTTCGACCTGCCATGGATCGTCCTCGACAGCACCCGCGTGCAGGAAACCTGGGGCTGGAGCGTCCAGACGCCACTGACGAAAATCCTTGAAGAAATCGCCCAGCACGCCGAAACCCATCCGCACTGGCTCAGTCTGACCGGAGGCTGACCGATTCCCCATAGATTTCCCCCATTTCCCCACTGACGGATGCCCGCCAAACTCAATCAGCCCAATCCCAACGCGGCCAAATTGACCTGCATGAGTTTCGTCATACCCGCACGCAATGAGGAGGGCAGTGTCGGGCAGACGATTGATCATTTGCATTCGACCCTGGTGGCGAAAAATGTGCCGCATGAAATCGTTGTGGTGGATGACGGGAGCACGGATGGCACCTGGGCGTTGCTTCAGGAGAAGGCGACGGCCATCCCGCAGCTTAAACCGGTGCAGAACACGGGGGCCAATGGTTTCGGGCGGGCGATTACTTTCGGGCTGGATCATGCCACCGGCGATGCCCTGTGCATCATGATGGCGGATGAGTCGGATGATGCGAATGATGCCGTCGTTTATTGGGAAAAGCTCAACGAGGGCTGGGACTGCGCGATGGGCAGCCGGTTCATCAAGGGAGGGGCGACGTATGACTATCCAAGGGTGAAAATGATCATGAATCGCATCGTCAACACGATGATCCGCTTCCTCTTCAACATCCGCCTCAACGACACCACCAACGCCTTCAAGGCCTACCGCCGCGAAGTCATCCAGGGGGCGGCTCCATTGATTTCCCCCCATTTCAATCTGACGGTGGAAATTCCCCTCAAGGCCATTGTGCGCGGTTACACCTGGACGGTGGTGCCCATTTCCTGGCGCAACCGCAAGGCGGGAGTGGCCAAGTTGAAACTGCGCGAAATGGGCAGTCGCTATCTCTTCATCATTCTCTACTGTCTCATCGAAAAATACCTCAGCCGAGGCGACTATAAAAAACCCCATGTCTGATCCCATCCCCGAGGAACTCTCCGCCATCTACCGCCAGCGCTTCACCGGGCAGGAAGCCTACCGGGGAAAAATCTGGGACATTCTCACCGCGTGGTTTGAGAAAAACTGCCTCAATGGGGCCAAAGCCGTGCTGGATCTGGGGTGTGGCTACGGAGAGTTCATCAACAAGGTCAAGGTCCCGACGCGCTATGCCATGGACCTCAATCCGGACAGCGCCGCGCGGCTGCAGTCGGGCGTGAAATTTCTCGAGCAGGACTGTTCGGCACCTTGGCAGGTTGAGCCGGAGAGTCTGGATGCCGTCTTCACGAGCAATTTTTTCGAGCACCTGCCCAACAAGGATTGCCTGCGCAAGACCCTGGGGGAGGCACTGCGGGCACTGCGTCCGGGCGGAAGGCTCATTGCCATGGGTCCGAATATCGGACTGCTGAACGGCGTGTATTGGGATTTCTACGATCACCATGTGGCCCTGACGGAAAAGGCGCTGGGCGAGGCGCTGCAGACGTGCGGGTTTCGCGTGATCCGTGAGAACAAGGCCTTCCTGCCCTACACCATGTCCGAAGGCTTCCAACCACCGCCGATCCTCATGCAATGGTATCTGGCCATGCCCTTTGCCTGGAGGTTCATGGGCAAACAATTCCTCGTCGTCGCTGAAAACCCCGCCACCCGATGAAAGCAAAATTTCTCGCCTGCCTGCCGTGGCTGGGCTTTCTGCTCATCGTCCTCGGTGTCCGCCTGACCGTGTGCAACCAACTGGCGACCGATGCCCCGCTCTCGGATGACTGGCGCGTGTATGATGAACTGGTGCCTGTGCACAATGGCTCGCAACCGGTGCTCAGCTCCCACCTCTTTGAGCGACATGGGCAGCATCAGATTTTCTTCACGAAACTACAGGAATCCCTGGCGCTCAAACTCAACGGACCCTGGCAGTTGCGCATCGAGAATGTCTTTCACGCCCTGATCTTTGCCGCCTTCGCCCTCACGGCCAGCGTGCTGACGGTGCGGGCCAGCGGTCGCAATGCCGGCTGGGTCTTCGGGCTCGCGCTGGCGACGTTTGCCATTCCCTGGGCGGGCGGGCGGACGTTGTGGGCGTTCCTGAGCTGTTTTTCATGGATGATGTTTTTCACGCTGCTGGAGTCCTGGGTGCTGGTGCATACGCAGCGGTTCCTGCTGCGCGTGGGCTTGTCGCTGGTGTTCTGCGCGGCCTGCACGGTGTCGCTCGGCTCCGGAGTGCTCATGGCGCTGGTGGCGGCGGGATGGTTCGTCTGGCAGGGTGTGCACCGTCCCGACGAGCGCAGGGCGCAGTGGATCGCCGCGGCCCTGCACCTCGCGTTGTTTGTGGTTGTTTATAAAAATATTCCTCCCACCGAGGAGGCGCTGACCCAGCACGACGGGCTGCGCACCACGCTACTGCCTTTCCTGCGGGGCTTGGGTTGGCCGCTGGTCTTTGTCTGGCCGGCCGGGGTGCTGGCTTTCTTGCCGTGGTTCCTACTGGCTTGGAAATGGCTGCGCGACCCCAAATCCTCCACCCAGGCTGAATCCCTGCTCTTCCTGCTGGGTGGTGCGGTGGCGCTGCAATGCGCGGGCATCGCCATTTTCCGCGGAGAAAACAACAACGGAGGGATTCCGGGAAATCGTTACTACGATATCCTGCTGCTCGGTCCGCTCATCAATGCCGCCATCCTAGCGATGCCCGGAGGAGCCAAACTCCCAGCCTCCAAGGCGGCCTGGGGCCGGTGGCTGAATCTCGCCTGGATCGGCCTGACCGTCGCGGGCATGTCCGCCAATTTCTTCTGGCGCGTCATGCCTTGGGCCATGAAGCAGAATGGCGAGTGGGACCAGGGCGTGAAACAATCTGTGATGGCCGGCTACGCCCGCGGTGAGATCCCCGCCATTGCCCAGGCCCAGGCGGCCGATGAGGACCCGTATGCCCTGGGTTACGGCGCGACGTTCATCAGCGAGCGCCTCGACATCACCGGCAACCAGCAGGCCATGCTGCCCGCTTCGGTGGTCGGGGGGTTCCCGCTGACTCCCCAACCAGACTCGAAAGGCTTCACGCTCGGCGGATTTCCTGGCAGCGCCGCGTCGCTCCCCTATCTGCGCTACTGGGGCAGTTTTGCGCAATCGACGACGGACGATATCACGCGCGCCTTCATTTCAAAGCCCTTCCAATGCGACCTGCCTTACCTTTACTTCGATCTGGTGCTGGATAAAAAGGCCCGCCTCAAGGGTTACGCCCTGCCGGAAAGATCCCTGGTCGTGGAAAACATTGCCACCGGAGTGCAGGTCCCCATCCTGCGCAGTCTGCGAACCAGCCTGCCCAGCCTGCTGAGGGACCGGGAAAGCGTCTGCGTGCGACTCCCGGCTCCCGGCCAATACCGCGTGCTCGCGACGGATAATCAGATCCAGCACGGGTGGTTTGCCTTCTCGGAACCCGTGGCCTACGGCCCGCTCGCTGCGAAATGCCATGATATCCTCAACTCCGGCAAAGCCCTGCTCTGTGCCGGACTATGCCTGCTCGGCCTCAGTCTCGTCCTCCAACGGAGGCCGCAGGCCGACCAGGGTTGATTTGCCCAGACAGGTCCAACCTGCCCTATTTCCGGGAGCTCATGAAATAAATGATGTACGCCCCGATGAACAGACAGAGGAGGATGAGGATGGTCCAGCGGAAGATCACCGTGTCTCTGTGGGCTTCGGCGTGCGATTCGCTGTTGTCCTTGGTGATCATCGCACCCGCGTGTTTCGAACGCCATTTTACGTCGAGAGGGTTTTTGGTGGCGGGCTTGCCACTAGAGCGCTGCCATTTGGAGAATCGATCAATCATGTGGGATAGGCGGTTTTAACCTCTTCCCCGGCAATGTCAATGCTCGTGGTGCGTGGAAAGGGGAAGGAGCGCGAAGTTGCCCTTCGTATCAGTGGAAGGGGGCGGCGGAGCAAAGTGCAACGTCGCGGTCCGCGGGGTGTCCTTCCTATCGGGAGAGCTTCCGGGCCAGTGCATAGGCTTGCAGGAGGCGCTGCCGATAGTGATCCCAGGTGAACTGGTCGAGGATGCGCTGGCGGCCGGCCTGGCCCATGGCGGGGAGTTCGTCCCGGTGGTGGTAGAAATGATGGATAGCCCCGGCGAGGGCATCGGGGTCGTTGGGGGGGATGATGCGGCCGTTGAGACCATCGATGACCGCATCGCCGCTCTCCCGCGTGGTGATCTGGGCCAGGCCGCAGGCCGCGGCTTCAAACGTGGCCTTGGCAGCGCCCTCAAGTTCGCTGGGGAAGACAAAGGCACTGGCCTGGCGGAGTTGCTCGGGGACGTTTTTGACGAAGCCAGTGACTTTGACGGAGTCATCGGCGCATTCCTTGAGGACCGACTGGATTTCGGGATGGGGGGTGCCGACGAGGATGAGTTCGGCATCGCGCAGGGCGAGCTTTTTCCAGGCCCGCAGCAGGTGATGCACCCCCTTGCGTTCAATGAGGGCTCCCACGAAAATGAGGCGGAATTTCTCCGGCGGAGGTCCGGGTTGAAAGGCGCCGGGATCCACGCCGCGGGCGACGTAGTGGAGTTTCCCGGCAGGGACGCCGGCCTCTAGAAAGGTCTCCGCCGCGCGTTCGGAAGGCATGAGGAGGACATCGGCGAGGGCGTATTCGAGGAGGATGCGCTGGCGGCTGGGGACGAGGCGGTCCTTCCAACTGGCCGTGCCGCCCTGGGGGGCCTCGCGTTCGGACTTGGTGTAGAATCCTTTCAAATGCCCCTTGTTGCGGTGCCAGGTGGGGATGTCGATGACGCTGGGAAGGCGGAGTTGCCGGCAGGCGATGAGCGAGCGCAGGGCATCGCCGCTCCAGGTGTGGAGAGCATCGTAGCGGCCGGTGCGCAGCTGGCGCTCGGCGATCCAGTCGACGTAATGTTTTTTGGCGCCGTAGTAATTTTCGCTGGGGAGAAAGGAAAGGGCGCGAACAGGATGCCAGGCCAGACTCTTAACGAGGGAACGCGGAATTTCCTGCTGCTGGTTGGCAAAGGCAATCACGCGACCCAGAAATCCCGCACGATACGACGCCCGCGCACCTTCCAGTGAGGACACATCAAGCCCCGAGCCTCCCAGCCGGGCGCTGGTGGCGTAGAGCAGGCGTTGCGGGAGCTGGGGGGTGGCGGGGTCCACGGACATGGCCGAAAGCATGTCGGGGAGGGCATCGAACACAAGCTGGATGTTGGGCTGGCTTCGCGTGGTCTCGCCCCTTGCGTGGAGTGGGGGGACGGGTTTATGAGGGGGCATGGACGATATGTTTATCGACGATGAGCCGGAAACGGAGCCGCCGCCGCGCCGGGAGCAGGTGGTGCCGCTGGCGGCGCGCATGCGGCCACGGACGCTGGACGAATACGTCGGGCAACAACACATCCTCGGGCCGGGGAAATTGCTCCGACGTGCGGTGGAGGCGGACCGGTTTTCCGCGATCATTTTTTACGGACCACCCGGCGTGGGGAAGACGAGTCTGGCGCAGATCATTGCCCAGCGCACGGCTAGCCGCTTTGTCAATCTCAGTGGGGTGGAAAGCAATGTGGCGGACCTGCGCAAGGCGGCGGATCATGCCAGCCAGCGCATGCGCCTGCATGGCCAGACCACCACGTTGTTCGTGGATGAAATCCACCGGTTCAACAAAGCCCAGCAGGATGTGCTGCTGCCGTATCTGGAACGTGGCACGGTGCGATTCATTGGAGCCACCACCCACAATCCCTTCTTCTATTTAAACAGTCCGCTGGTTTCGCGGGCGCAAATTTTCGAACTCCAGGCGCTGGGTGCCGATGACCTCGCGCATCTGATCCGGCAGGCGCTGGCGGATGAGGAGCGGGGCCTGGGGGAATACAAGGTCGTCATCGAAGACGCCGCCGTGCAGCACCTGGCGATGATCAGCGATGGCGATGCGCGCAAATGCCTGGGTGCCCTGGAGCTGGGCGTGCTGACCTCGGAGCCGGACGCAAACGGCGTGATCCATTTCACCATCGATGTCGCCGCCGAGAGCATTCAGCAGAAGGTCATCGTCTATGATGGCGATGGCGATGCGCACTACGACACGATCAGCGCGTTCATCAAATCCATGCGCGGCAGTGATCCGGATGCCACGCTCTACTGGCTGGCGAAAATGATCTATGCCGGGGAGGACTTTCGTTTCATCGCCCGTCGGATTGTCATCTGCGCCAGCGAGGACATCGGGCTGGCCGACAGCAATGCGCTGCGGGTGGCGGTCGCGGCGCAGCAGGCGGCGGAATTTGTGGGGCTGCCGGAGGCGCGCATTCCCCTGGCGCACGCCGCCGTCTATCTCGCCACCGCCCCGAAGAGCAACAGCGCCTACGCAGGCTTGGAGACGGCGTTGACGGATGTCCGCCAGGGCAGGACGCTGCCGGTGCCCGATCATTTAAAGGATGGATCTTACGCCGGAGCAAAGAAACTGGGCCGGGGGGTGGGCTACCAGTATGCCCATGATTTCGAGGATAACTTTGTCCCCCAGGCGTATCTGCCGGAAGGCCGCACCTACTACACCCCCAGCGGCAACGGCCAGGAAATCCGCATCCGGGAGCGTCTCGATTTTTGGCGGCAGAAATTTCAAGCCACGAAATGACCGTCTGGACGCTGGAATGGTGGAGAGCAAGGTCACGAGACCAGAACGAGGGAACGCGCCCACTCCCCCGGGTCTCGTGACCTCGCCCTCTACCGGGGCGGGGCGGGAAGATTTCCCAGACAAGCCAGCCTTCAATTACCGCTGGTCAGGGGGGATTGCGTGCTATGTTACGCCGTTTCCTTCCCGTTCCTCCACCATGTGGCGTAAAATTCGGCGCATCCTCCTTTGGATAGGCCTCCTCTGCTTGATTGTCGGGGGATGGTTGGGATGGGTCACGTGGGACATCCTGCATTTCGGACGCGAGGACCAGGCCCGTAAGAGCGATGTGGCTGTGGTGCTCGGGGCGGCGGCGTGGGACCGCCGGCCATCGCCGGTGCTGGAGGAGCGGATCAATCATGCCATCGATCTCTATAAGAGGCGGACCGTGCGGAAGTTGCTGTTCACGGGAGGTTTCGGAGGCCTGGCGGCCATGGCGGAGAGTGAAGTGGCGCGGGATTATGCAGTGGAGCATGGAGTGGCGGCGGCGGATATTTTGATCGAAAAAAAGAGCCATTCGACGCTGGAGAATCTGCAGGAGGCGCGGGAGGTGATCGTCGCCGAGGGATTGAAAACGGTCATCCTCGTCAGCGATCCGTTGCAAATGCGCCGCGCCAGTGTCATGGCGAAGGATCTCGGGCTGGATTCGGTCTGTTCTCCCACCCCCACGAGTCGCTACCGATCCAAGGATTTGAAGCTCGATTTTCTCCTCACGGAAGTTTACAAATACAATGTTTACCTGCTCGCTGGAAAGTGAGCGAACGACCCACCCATGTTAGCCACGATCCTGATTGTCGATGATGAACGCCACACGCGCGATGGCCTGCGTTCGGCCCTGGAGGATGAGTTCGATGTCTATGTGGCCTCGGACAAACGAGAGGCGCTCGCCGTGCTCGACACGGAACCGATCGATGTGGTGGTGACCGATCTGCGTCTTGGCGCGGACAATGGCATGGAGATCGTTGACGAATGCCTGCGTCAGGCCAGGCCGCCCATCGTGATCATGATGACCGCGTATGGCTCGGTGGATACCGCCGTGGAGGCGATGAAGCGGGGGGCGTGGCATTTCGTGACCAAGCCGCTCAACATCGATGAGCTGGAAATCATCATCAAACGTGCGCTCCAAACCCGCAAACTCCAAAACGAAAACGTCGCCCTGGTGCGGCAGGTGGAGGAGAAATATGCACTGGATCGCATCCTGGGGAAATCCGAGGTCATGAAACAGGTCTACGAGACCATCGAGCAGGTGGCACCCGCAAAGGCCACGGTGCTGATTGGCGGCGAGAGCGGGACGGGCAAGGAACTCGCGGCCCATGCCATTCACAATCTCAGCGGACGTCCCAAGGCGAAACTCGTCATCGTCCATTGCGCCGCATTGAGCCCGCAATTGTTGGAAAGCGAACTTTTCGGTCATGAGAAAGGCGCCTTCACCGGTGCGACGGAAAAGCGCATCGGGAGATTCGAAACCGCCCATGGCGGGACGTTGTTTCTGGATGAAATCGGTGAAATCGATTCCAGCACGCAGGTGAAACTGCTGCGGGCGTTGGGAGAGCGAACCATTGAGCGGGTCGGTGGCCATGCACCCATCAAGATCGATGTGCGGTTGATCGCCGCCACCAACCGGGACCTGCGGGAATTGGTGGCCGAGGGGAAATTTCGCGAGGATCTTTATTTCCGCCTCAACGTCGTCCATCTGACGATGCCACCGCTGCGCGATCGCAAGAGCGACATCCCGCTGCTGGCCGCCGCCTTTATCAAGGAACTGTCCAAGGACAACGGCAAGCAGGTCAATGACCTCAGCCCGGAAGCCCTGCAACTGCTGCTCGATCATTCCTGGCCGGGCAACGTCCGGGAACTGCGGGCGGCGATCGAGCATGGCGTGGTGATGTGCAATGGCAACCGCATCACCCCGCGGCATCTGCCCGCCAGTTTGAAAGGTGATGTCTTCACCTCCGCAGGACCCAGGCTCCTCGGTGCTCCGGCAGCACCGGAGGATTTGGACCTCGCCAAGATGGAGGCCCGGCTGATCAAGCGGGCCCTTGAGATCACCGATGACAACCGCACGGAGGCGGCCAAGCTGCTGGGCCTGAGCCGGCGGACGCTGCAACGGAAGCTTCTGGAAATGAAGGGCGGCGCTGGGACTGGGGACTGAATACAAAAGCGGTCGGGTTTCGGAGTGGAAATTTTGAAAATTTCTGCTTAAGCTCCCTCCCCTCCCCCTATGAAAACCGACCTCAAATCCCTCGTTGGAGCCCTGGCCCTGCTTGCAAGCCCCCTGTTTGCCGCCGAGCAGCTTCTCATCATTGGCGACAGCCTGTCCAAGGAATACGAATACGAACTCGCCGGGATTGGGGGCAACTCCGACGCCCAGGGGATCATGAGTTGGACGGAGATCCTTGATGAATACCGGCATGGAGACTTCGATTTTGGAGGCTCCGCCATCCGTCCGGACCTGCGACTGATCGGGCATAAGCACAACTGGTCGCTGCCCGGATCGTTTGCCCGCCAGTGGGTGGATTATCTCGATGCGGACTTCCCGATGGACTATGTTTACGGCATTCCTGAGCTGGAGGATCAGTTGCAGGGGGAAGTGGAGCGGGTGGTCGTTTTTCTGGGCGGAAATGACATCCGCACCAATTACGAGGCCATTTACAAGGGCAAGAGTTCCACAAAATTTATCAACGATACCTTCAACAACATCACGTCCATCGTGAACTGGGTGCGCAGTCGAAATTCCAAGCTGCAGGTGGTGCTGGTGGGGGTCCCGCACATTGGCTGCACGCCAAAAACCAACGGCGCCCATCCCTACAACGCCACCAAAACAGGGCGCGTCACCACGACCCTCACCACGCTCAACAACAAGCTCGCCGCCTTTGCCGCCCAGAAAAAGATCGCCTACTGCGGTGATATCTTCACCATCACCAAGGGCCTGCTGACTTCCGACCGGCTGCTGATCGGCGGTGTGCCTGTTTACAAAAATCCCCCGCACGCCGATGGAGATCCTCACTATCTGTTCCTGGGCGATGGCTTCCATCCCAACCAACCCTGCCAGGCGGTTTTTGCACAGCGCATTCTGGATTGCTTCAACGCACGATACAACCTTGGCATTCCACGCCTCAGCGACAAGGAAATCCTCAGCAAGGTGCTCGGTCTGTAAGAGAGGTTCTCCTCTTCATGGGGGAAGATTTGCACTTGGTAAACGGGCCTGTCTTCGTCTAGACTGGCCCACCACCCACCCATGAACACCTTTTCCACGACCACCATTCTCACCGCCCTGCTCACCCTGAGCGCCTGCAAGGTATCCCAGCCGGAGGCATCCGAGACCGCTCCGGTGGGCCCACCGGTGCTGACGGAGCAGGATCAACAGGCGGCCATGAGTGGCAAAGTGAGTTTCAAAAAACACGTCGCCCCCGTGCTGCAATCCCGCTGCCTGCCCTGCCACAACGGGAAAACCATGCCGAATTTATTCAGCATGACCAGCCGCACCGCCGCATTTCAGGCCGGAGCCCTCGGCCCGCGCATCGTCCCCGGATCACCGGACAAAAGCCTGCTCTTTTTGAATCCCAGCGGCACCCACAAAGCCATCAAGGTCATGCCGCCCGTGGGCAACCGCCTGACGGACGAGGATCTTGCGATCCTGCGCCGTTGGATTACCCAGGGCGCCGAATGGCCTGCGGGAAGTTCCGGCCGGCTCAGCCCTCCGGAATAGCGTGTCCGGCCGGCGGAGGATGGAGATGGACGCGGCGGGCGAACTATGCAAAATCGCCGATATGAAAATATCTACCCTTCGTAAATTCGTCCCCGGCTTTTTCTTGATGCTGCTCGCGGCAGGCTTCGTCCGTGCCGCCGATGCGGAAATCAAACATCGCCTGCTCTTTTTCGAATACGGGCAGGGGCCGAACCGGATGCTGGAGCTGGATGGCGATGGCAAGGTGGTCTGGGAACATGCGCCACTGAGTATCGCGGTCATTTTCGAAGTCCAGCCCAATGGCAATGTGCTTTATGCCTTTGGGGGCAATCCCACCGGCGTGCGTGAAGTGACGCGCAAGGGTGAGGAGGTGTGGAAATACATCAGCAAATGTCCGCAGGTCCTCGGCTGCCAGCGGCTTCCCAATGGAAACACGCTGGTCGCGGAGCAGGGACCGGCGCAGGCGGTGGAGGTAAATCCCAAGGGCGAGGTGGTCCATGTCACTCCGCTCCACACGAATCAGGAACACTACCACCTCCAAGTGCGCAACATTCACCAACTTCCCAATGGCAACATCCTCGCCGCCCATGAAGGCGAGGGGGCGGTGCGTGAGGTGGATCAAACAGGCAAAGTCGTCTGGGAATACACCGGGGTCGAAAATGCCGGCGACGCCCAGCGCCTCGCCAACGGCAACACGCTCATTTCCTGTGGAACCCAGAAGCGGGTCATCGAAGTCACCCCGGATAAAAAAATCGTCTGGGAATTCACTGCTGCAGATGCCCCGGAATTAAACATCACCTGGGTCTCCAGCATCCAGCAGCTCAAGAACGGCAACCTGCTCATTGGAAACTTCCTGCGCACGCAGGAGGGCAAGGGCTCCCATGCGTTTGAAGTGACGCGGGATAAAAAAGTCGTATGGAAATGGTCGGATCACAACCTGATCAAATCCCTCACCACCGTGCGTGCTCTGGAGGAATGAAATGACAACCGCCGCAGCAGTCTAGTGGCGCTCCAGTTTCAATTCATAACGGTCGTCCGAGTCCTCAGCCAGGCGGTGACGGACGATATCAATGATGCGGTCTTCCAAGTTCTGGCAATCGGCGGTCCAATGCTTCGCGCAGCGCAGGTGCTTGATGGCTGCTTTCGTTCCTGTCAGCGCCACCTTGCGGGCGCCGGATGTCCTGAGGTTGGAGAGATGTTCGTCCAGCAAATGAAAGAAGGCGAGTTCCATCCCTTCGGATTGCCGGACAAGATCGCTCAGGCTCAGGCGAATCTGCGGGGGATCCATGCGCAGTTGCGAAGCGACATCGGAGAAGCCAATTTTGCGCAGGGCGCAGACGATTTTATTTTCCAATTCGTCCAGAGTAATGGCCGCGGAAGGGTAGCGGTTTTGGAGGTAGCGGACCATCGCCAGAGCAATGTCATCCGCGAACCACCAGTCCACGTAACCGGCCACCAGGGCCGCCTGGCGAATGCAATCGGCCAGCCATCCCGCCTCGTAGGTGCCGAGTTCATGCGCACCAATGCGGAGCAGGGGAAGCTGTGAGGGAAGGGCAACCATGCAGGGGAGGAAAGGGGGTCAGGGGAAAAATTCGGGCTGCATCGCGGTGCGGGGAATCCGCCGTTCCAGGTCCTGAATCTCCTCCAGAAATTCACCGACATCCTGAAATTGCCGGTAAACCGAGGCGTAGCGCACGTAGGCCACGGGGTCGAGATGCTCGAGTTTTTCCATGACCTTGAGGCCGATGAATTTCGAAGAAATCTCCTTCTGATTTTGCGCCTGTAATTCCTGGACGATTTCATCCACCGCCGTTTCCAAGGCCTCGCGACCCACCGCCCGTTTTTCGCATGCCTTGAAAAGTCCGCGCAGGAGTTTCTCACGATCCAGCGGCTCGCGAGCGCCGTTGCGTTTGATCACGAGAATGTCCGCCTCCTCCACATGCTCGTAAGTGGTGAAGCGATGCCCGCAGCCAAGGCATTCCCGACGGCGCCGAATCGACGCGCCTTCACGCGCGATCCGGGAGTCGATCACCTTGTCTTCCACCAAATGGCATTTTGGACAGCGCATAATTTCGCGGAGCATTCCGCCGCCCCGATAATATCCCCAACATCTTGGGGCGTCAATATGCTTAACCCCCACAGGTGGGGGATTTCGGGCAGCAATGCTTGATAATTAAGCGAGGTGAGAAAGGTGCCCCGTCAAGCCCACAGTGCCTGTAGCGGCGCCAGGTGGCATTCTTCGGCGATGATATTCAACTCGGCAATTTCCGCGGTGGTAAATTGCAATCCACCTGCAGCCTTGGTGCGGGCGGCGGCGCGCGCTTCGGGTTCGCCGGGAAGCATGCACGATTCATTGCCATGCCCAAGAATATCCGCGATGACGGCCTTCACATTTTCCGACTGATTTTTTCCCGTCGCAAAGGCTCCCGCGCTGAGGGCATCGGGATGGATGACTTGGAAATAAAAGCAGGGTGCGGTTTTGGCACCGGCAGGCGCAGGACGGCAGCGCTGCGTGGGCAGACTTCCGCCGATGAAGGCCGCGACGATTTCATTGATGAGCGCGAGTCCATATCCTTTGTGCGCTCCGAAAGGCAGCAGGGCCACTGCGGCATGAGGATCCGTGGTGGGTTGGCCGGCGGCATCGATGGCAGCATTTGGAGGGAGCGTCGCTCCCTCGCGTTTCAACTGCTGCACCCGGCCCATGGCAATGGTGGAGGTGGCCCAATCAATCACGATGGGGAATCCCAACGCATCGGTGGTGGGAAATCCCCAGCTGTGCGGGTTGGTGCCGAGGGTGGGAAATTTGCCGCCGTAAGGAACCACTTCCGCCAGGGCCGCTGTGCAGTTCGTGTAGGCGATGTAGCCGCGTTTCGCTGCCTCCATGACGTAACCGCCGCCCCATAAATAGTGAAAGGCATTGTCCACGCTGACCTGCCCGATGCCATATTGATCGGCGAGACGGATGGCTTCATCCATGGCTTTGAAGGCGGTGCTTTGTCCCAGCTTGCGATGGGCATTCCAGATTTTGGAGGCGGCAAATTTCGTGGGAATTTCCTCGATCACCGCGCCGGGAACACAGCCTCCCGCCTTGCTGCCGAAGTGTTCATCGAGATGGAGCGCCTTGATGCCGTTGTGCGTGCGAATGCCATGCGAGGTGGCCAGATCGCAGAGCCGCGCTGCATCCTCCGCCTCGTCCTGCGTGAAGTCGCGATGCCGGTAGGCGGCAATGATCAGGTCGCGGTGGGCTTGGTGGGAAATGGTATGGAAGGTCTCGGACATGGTCGGCCCATAACCTTGAGGATGGGGCGTCGCAAGCAGGGATCGTCGACAGTCTCAACGGCCCGCAGCAACCGCCGGCATTCATTCCCGGTCCACCGTGAACAGGAAATCCTCCGAATCCAGTCTCGAATCCGGCAGCTCGATTTCCAATCCATCGGGCGACGTCAGCGTGAGTCCACTGTCGGTGGGGCGCGCCTGGTAGCCCGGCAGCAACCGGCCATTGGATCCCGATTTGTGTCCCGTCTGAGGATCGCCCGTGCTGGTGGTGACGGGAGGGTTGGGGAGGCTGATGCTGACCAGATGCTGCGTGGCGTCGTCATACCTGGCCGGACAGATGGTCAGGTGCCAGCGGCTTTCCAGTGCGGCTGCAAACGTGCCGGCGATGGAGGTGGCCTCGTGGTTGAAACAATAAAACGCCCGCGCGCCCGCGGATTGATTTGGCGAACTCACCGCCAGCGCGGCGGCCAGGGCATCGTCACCGAGGAAAATATGCGCGTCATTTTGCCGATGGGGTTCGGTGAGCAGCGTGGCCCCCTGCAGCAGCGGATGCCACAGGCCCAGCAGCGACCCTGGGAAACTCGCATATCCATCCGGACAGAAGACACTCTCGCCTTCACGAATGACATCCAGACTGCTGAGCTGCTCGCACTGCAGGAGAATTTCCCGATGCGTGAGACTGCGGTAAGCCGGTCTCCCGCTGGCATCCGGAGCCAGCCATCCGATCGCTTCCTGGCGCGTGGTGAAATGTGGTTGTTTCCGGCGCATCCACCAGGCCTGGAGAGTTTTGGGCAGCAGATAAATGGAGGCCATTTTGCTGGCGAGTCGCAGGGAATCCAGACCGGCGATCTCCGTCGTCAGATTGATCCATGTCAGGTCATACGCCTGCGTGGGAGGCGCGCTGTGAACTACAGCCGAGATCCCATGGGCCTCCAGATGCACGGCCAGCGATGGCAGATCGGAGAGCAATCCCGGACTCACACTCACGGGCGTGAACCCAGCCAGGCGCAGCGCCAGCGTCGCCACCAATCCCGAGGTGCCGCCTGCCAGCACCGCCACCCGATCTCCGGAGATCCGATCCGTCCAGCGTTGGGCGAGCGTCCACGCCTCTGCGAGCAGCATGGCGCGTGTGAATTTATGATTGCCCCAGGCCGCCACCCGCCAGGGCTTGCGGCACAGCTCCAGAACAATCGCCACCTCCAGCCGTGTCTTCAACTCCCCCCGGGCAATAATCGCCTCCGCACTCAATGCGCGAAATTGCTGCCGCGCCCAGTCCGCCGTCGCGGTCTCCGGCGGCTCGGTCGGCGCAAAGCTCACCCCGACCTGATAGGCATAACGTTTCGGCCATTTTTTGAAAAAAGCCCCGCGTTCGAAGGACATCAGACTGCCCCAGAGATCATCGAGATACACCGGCAGCACCGGCACATGCCCGCGCCGGGCGATGAGTTCGAACCCCTTGCGGATCTCGGAGATGAAGCCCGTGCGGGTGATTTGACCCTCCGGGAAAATGCACACCAGATCCCCCGCCGCCACGGCCTCGGAAACGCTCACGATCGCGTCCTTGGCCCGCGTGGGGCTGACCGGCACCACATCGAAGAGCGTCAGAAAGGGACCGATAAAGCGCATTTTATGAAATTGATCCGAGGCAATGAAACGGACCTTTCTCTCACACGCCGCCGAGATGATGAACGCATCGATATAGCTCACATGATTGGCAATCAGCAACGTCCCACCCCTGGCAGGAATGCGATCCGCATGCAGCACCCGCACCCGGTAGGTCAGCTTGATCAGCGCCAGCGCCACGAAGCGCAGAAAATTCTGGGGAATGATGCGCACCACATACACCGCCGTCACCAGGCAGAGAATGCTTAGCAGCAGAAACTGCAGCCGCGCCCCCGTGGCCCCGCCCAGCCCCACCGCCTTCCACAAATACTGGACGATGACCCCGAAAAACATTCCCAGCGAGTCCAGCAATCCGGACGCCGCAAGTTGCCGACCCCTTTTCGCAGGCTCCACCAAGTCCTGCAGATAAGCATTCAAGGGAACCAGAAATACCGCGCTGCTCACGCCAATAATGAACAATACCACGATAAACAGCAGCCCTCCAAACGGCACCGCCGCCGCCGCGATCGATCCAAAGGCCATCCCCAGTCCACCCAGCGGAATCAACCCCAACTCGATCCGGTCCGTCGAGACCAGTCCCACGATCACACTGCCCGTCGCTATCCCCAGCCCCACCCACACCAGCAGGTATCCCCCCAGCTCCGCATGCGCCGACTGATCCGGCGTCATCGTCTGCGCCACCTGAATCAACAGCAGCGCCAGCAGCGTGGCTGAGAACCAGAAGAAAGAAACGCCCAGTGAGGCCAGCCGCAGCCGCCGCACGCTCAGCAGGTCTTTTAAATGAAAGAAATGCTCCCAGAGCAACGCCCAGCGCGGGGGATCCTGCGAATGCGAGGGCGTGCGCCGCATCCGCAGCGAGAGCACGACCGGCCCGATGGCCGCGACCGCCAGCCACAGCGCAGGCCAGAAGGCCGCCATTTGCGGCTCGCCTGGGAAATGCGGAGCCGCCCATTTAAACAACGCCCCGCCCAGCCACGGCCCCACCACAATCGCCATCAGCCCCGTGGCCTGCACCCAGCTGTTCGCCCAGTTCAACCGCTGTTCGCCCACCAATTCCTTCACAATCCCACCCTTCGCCGGTCCAAACAGTGTCGCCTGCGTGGCCAGCAGGAAAAAACAAAACGTCGCGGCCCAGAACCAGTTGAAATAAAAGCACGTCGCAATCGCCAGCATCGACACAAACTGCACCACCGAGCACCAGACAAAGATCGACCGCTTCGAACACCGGTCCGCCAGCCATCCGGCCGTCGGCGCAAACAAGATCAACGGCAGCGCCAGCAGGAGGGCCCCGACGTGGGGATATGTCTCCCGCTGGGCCACGGACAATGCCGCCGAGACATTCGCCAGAGCCAGTAGCACATACTGCGCGATCTTGTCGTTAAGTGAATTCTGGGCCTGGACGATCACCGCCTTCCACAGGGACGGGAGGCAGGGCGCCTCCTCATCATGCGACTCCATGGGATCGGGCAGATTGGTCGCTGGTTGCTGCGACCCGGGTGTTTCCTCACTCATTTTGTCCACCATAGGCTGGCATCACGGAAAATTTCAACGCACAAAGTCGGAAATTCCCATCGGTGTTAGCGGCGGCGGTTTGGCAGGGAGGTTAACCGGGTGGAGGGACGGTTTTCCTCGGGTGCCCTGGGTGGGCCGCCATAGCGCGCCCGTTTCATTTTCAGGCGCGCCTTCGCCCGCCGCAGCGGTTCCGGAAAGAAAAACAGGCTTACCAGACCAGGGAAAATGTAGCCAATGTATTTCGCCGACTGGTCGAAATATCCGTAATAGACCTGGATCAACCGGTAGTCCGCGTAGGCACTGACCGCCGCCACTCCGATGGCGATCATCATCAGGCCCAGCATCTTCAGGAAGTCTTTACCCTCCTGCTGCAGGGCGAGGAAGACACTGGCCAGAAGGCACCCCGCCGCCAGCACGCAACCCAGCACAAACACCGCGGCTGCAAGCCACCGAAACATAATGCAAATAATACCGTCGATCATGCCCGCTTATAAACAGTGCCCCGCCCTGGAGCAAGCAATAGTCTGGGGTTGCTGACCCCCTCAGCCCACCTCAATCACCGCCTTCACCAGCCCGCTGTCGGATTTCAGCCATGCAGGAAAGGCGACCGGCATCTCCGCAAAGGCCGCACGATGCGTGATCCATGTGTCCGTTCGAATCTGCCCCTCCCGAATCAGCCCAAGGATGCGGGTAAAATCCGCCGCCACGGCATTGCGCGTGGCCAGCAGGGTGAGTTCGCGGCGATGAAACATCGCGTCATTCAGCGGTATGGGGTCGGTCGTGATCCCCACGAACACCACGCGACCCGCAAAGCCCGCATATTCAATCGCCCTACCCATGCACGCCGCATTGCCCGTCACATCAAACACCACCTGCGCAAGACGACCCCGGGTGAGTTCTCCAAATTCCGCAGCCTCCAGCGTGGCGAAAATCTTCTCGATCCCATAATGCCTCCGCACGAAATCCCGCCGCCGTTCATTAGGTTCGATGACGAAAATCGTGGCGCCCGTCAATTTCACAAATTCCAGCACACTCAGCCCAATCGGCCCCGCCCCAACGATCAGCACGTTCTCTTTCGCCTCCACCTGTCCCCGACTCACCGCATGGCAGCCGATTCCCAGCATCTCCACCAGCGCAAGTTGGTCGTAGGTGAGATCGTTCGCCGGATGAAGCTTTGACGCGGGCACCACGATGCGCTCGCGCAATCCGCCATCCCCATGCACGCCCATCACCATCAGCGTCTCACAGCAATTCGTCCTTCCGCTCTGGCACGTGGGGCACAAGCCGCAGTTCATGTAAGGCTCCACCGCGCAGCGGTCACCGCGCTGCACATTCGTCACGTTCGCTCCCGTCTCCAACACTTCCACACCCAGTTCATGACCGAGGATGCGCGGGTATTGGATAAATGGCATCTTGCCCAGATACCCGCTGATGTCCGTGCCGCAGACGCCCACGGAGTGGACTTGCACCAGCACTTCCCCAGCTTTGGGCGCAGCGGGTTCGGCTTGATCAATGAAGGCAAACTCGCGGGGAGCGTTGAGCGTGAGCGCTTTCATTTTTAGAATTTAAAAGCTCGCATGCCCGCCGCCATCAATCGGTAAAATGACCCCCGTCACATAACGTGCCGCTTCCGAGCAAAGATACACCGCCGCCCAGCCCACATCCTCCGGCACGCCGAATCCTTCAATCTGCAATCGCCCCCGGATCTTCCGCTCGCGTTCCGCATCCGAGCTGATCGCCTTGCGCAGCATCGGCGTATCGATCCAGCCCGGCGCGACCGCATTCACCCGCACGCCCTTGGGGGCGAATTCCGCCGACAACGTCCGCACCAGTCCGATCACCCCCGTCTTCGCCGTGGCATACCCCGCCACCAGCGGCATGCCCATGTAGGCCGTCATGCTGCTGACAAAAACAATGCTGCCCCTCCCGCGTGCGATCATCCCCGGCGCCACCTCCCGCGTCAGTGCAAACGCCCCGGTCAGATGCGTCCGCAGCACACTCTCGAAATCCTCATCCGTCATTTCCAATGCCGGCTTCTTCACATGGATCCCCGCATTGTTCACCAGAATATCCGGCGCGCCCACCTCCTCCGTCACCCGCGCCACAAAGGCCGGCAGCGTTTTTGTATCCGTCACATCCACCACCATCGGAATCACCTTTCCTCCAAACTCCGCCGCCGCGCTTTCCAACACCTCCGCCCGCCGACCCGTCACCACCACCCGCGCCCCCGCCGCCACCAGACAACGCGTGATACCCAGCCCAAGGCCCGTCCCACCGCCCGTGACGATGGCCGTTTGATTTTCAAGAGAGAATGGAAACATGGCGGCGAACGTGGACGCATTCCCACTGATCGCAAGGATTGACGTAAACACGCCAATTGATACCCTCAGCCCCATGATCGCGAAAATCCCACTCCACCTCTGCCTCACCCTCGGCCTCCTCACCGCCTCCCTCCCAGCCAAGGAGGCCACGCCAGAGGAGAGAACCGTCGAGTATCTCGGAGGCCTCACTAAAGGCGACTCCCATGCCATCATGGTTCTCCATGGGCGCGAGGGAAGGATCATCTTCAATCGCGGCTTTGGCTTGGCCGATATCGAAAAGGAAACCATGGCCGTGGCGAACCCAGGGTGGGTTCCCGACCCCGAAGCCCGCGTCACCAAATTCCGCATCGGCTCCATCACCAAACAGTTCACCGCCGCCGCCATTTTGAAACTCGCGGAAGCCGGGAAACTCAGCCTCACAGACCCGCTCGTAAAATACTTCCCAGACATCCCCAACGCCAAGGACATCCCCCTCCACCAGCTCCTCACCCACACCTCCGGCATTCATAGTTTCACCGACCGACCAGACTTCCTCCAACAAGTCACCCAACCCACCACCCCTGCGAAACTCATCAAGTCCATGCAGGACGACAAACCCGATTTCGCTCCCGGCAAAGGCTTCCATTACAACAACTCCGCCTACTTCCTCGCTGGCGAGATCGTCGCCAAGGTCAGCAAGAAATCGTTCGGCACCTATTTAAACGAAACTTTCTTCAAACCCCTCGGCATGAAGAACACCGGCATCTATGACAATGCCAAACCGCCCGCCGGAGCCGCCAAAGGCTACGAAGTCACCGATGGCGTGGCCAAGCCCGCGCTGGAATGGGACATGAGCTGGGCAGGAGGAGCCGGGGCCCTCTACTCCACCGCCGCAGATCTCTTTAAATGGAGCGAAGCCCTGCACAACGGCAAGGTCCTCAGCCCCGAATCCTACAAAGCCATGACCACCCCCGTCACCCTCCCGGAAGGCGTCGAAGGCATGCGCTACGGCTACGGCCTCGTCATGGGAGAACTCGGCGGCCTCCCCATCATCGACCACGGCGGCGGGCTCAACGGCTGGTCCAGCGATCTCCTCTACTTCCCCGCCCAGCGCACCACCATCGTCGTCCTCGCCAACGCCCTGCCCACCATCAAAGGCCTCGAGCCCTCCGGCATCGCCCAGACCATCGGCAAAAATGTCCTCGCAGAGGAAATCAAAAAAATCCCCCCACCCACCATCGACACCACCGTCGATCCCAAGACCTACGCCGCCCTCGCCGGCCGCTACGACTACAAGACCGCCATCCTCACCGTCACCGTCGAAGGCGACAAACTCTACGGCCAGCTCACCGGCCAGGAGAAATACGAACTCTTCCCCTCCGCCCCCCGCGAATTCTTCTGGAAGATCACCGACGCCAAAGTCAAATTCCTCACCAACGACAAAGGCGAAATCACCGCCGCCCAGCACACCCAAAACGGCACCACCTTCAACGCCGCCCGCCTCCCCGCCACCGACGAAATGAAACTCACCGATGCCGACCTCAATGCCATCCTCGGAGACTACACCTACAGCCCCGCCATGACCCTCACCGTCACCCGCAAAGACCACCAAATCTTCGCCAAAATGACCAACCAGCCGGAAGTCCCCATCTTCCCCAAGTCCGCCACCGAATACGAATGGAAAATCGTCCCCGCCAGCATCGAATTCATCAAAGACAAGGAAGGCAAAGTCACCAAAGCCGTCCACCATCAAGGCGGCCAGACCCTCGAAGCCCCCAAAGTAAAATAAAGTGGCCCGGGCATCCTGCCTGTAAGCCAGTTCCGGTCAAACTTAACGCTATCGGGATTCCCGATAGGTTTAAACCATTTACCGAAAGGCAAAAATGATTCCCCGAAAAGCAAAAATTACATCACGAATGCTTTCATTTCTTACCCGAAAGCGAAAAGTAACTTCCAGAATATAAAAATTCATTTCCCGACTACGCAAATGAACTTCCCGAGAGCCAAAAATCATTGACGAATTTGCTCGAAAAGGTCACGATTTCTCAAAATCAAATTTCCCAAGGACAAAAGTTTCCCAAATACTTGTTCCATGAACTTTCATTTTACCGCGTGCTTCCATGTCAAAGTCTGAAACATCTTTCGTTCAGCGTATTCACAAAACGGATCGGCTCCTTGCAGCGGCTGCGGGGTTTATTCCGGCTTACGAGCCTGCGGATAGCGGATTGCTTCTTGCTGCTGTCACGGCGGTGCTGGCCAATGCGGAGCCTCTGAACGCCGCGGTGGCCGATGCCATCACTGCGTGGTCCGCCGTGGTGCAGGAACGCCGGGCGCAGATCGCGCTCATCAAGGCCCGCGGGACTTTATTAATCAACTACCTGCGCAGCAACCCCGCCTGGGCGACGTCCCTCCCCCGCGCCAAGCTCCTCGCCGATGCCATTCGGGACATTCGCCCCCGCGTCCCCGGCTCAAGCGCCCGGCAGCGCTGCGCGCAAAGTTGCAGCCAGATCGAAGGGAACTGGCAGAGCCTCACGGCCCTCGCCATCGGCCTCCCCGGCTACGCCCCACCCGCCACGAACACCGCTCTCCAGCCCGCTGCACTCACCGCCCTCCACACGCACCTCACCACCCTCAACGAGGCCATCGCCACCCACGAGGAAACGCTCTCCACCCTCCGCCAGCAACGCCTCGACGCCTACAATGGCCCCGACGGCCTCAAGGAAAAATTCAAAGGCCTGAAGCAAGCCATCAAAGGCCAATACGGACACACCAGCACTCAGTTCCTACAAATCAAAAGCCTCAGGTGGTGAACGTTGCTTGGAGGTGAAGGGCATCAATCTAAGATTTCAAATTCAACCCAACCACAACCCATGATCAAACTTTCCATCTGGATTTACGCCCTGGCCGCCGCTGTCGCTTCCTGGGCGTCGGTGGTTTACGGCCAGCAGTTAGAAAACATGATCACTTGGTGGGGTAAGGCCCTGCTTGGTGATAACGAATTGCCCGGACCAACCGAATTTTTCTGCCATATCCAGTGGCGGATTTTTTATATCACAGCCCCGATCCTGCTTGTGGCTTTGGTTCTCAGTTGCAGACGGAATACAGATGCCCGGCATGCCATGGTGTTTAGCGGAATGGTGACTCTTTTCCTCGTCCTGCTTATCTCCGTGGCCGCCTTTGCATCAATTCAACCCTTTCAAACTTGGCTCGTTCAATACAAGCCAGAATGAACGACTCTAGGACATGAAAGGCACCAAACCTCCTGCGTCTTCTCACAAACTCCTGAACCCATGCACGCTGCCTATTTCCAAGCATTGTTCCAGCGGGAGCACGCCTTCGGAGGTGCTGGGGTGGCGGAGGCAGGCGGCGGCGACGCAGACGGCGGTTTGGAGGCAGTCGGCCATGGGTTGACCTTCGTGGAGGCCGTGGATGAGGCCTGCGGCAAAGGCATCGCCCGCGCCGGTGGCGCCTTGGCTGAAGCCTTCTGGAAGGGCGACGGAGGGCTGCAGCACGGTCTCGCCGGACCGGCTCACGGCGACGGTGCCTTCGACGGCGTGGATGATGACCCAAGGGCGCACGCCCGCCGCCAATACGCTGTGGCCTGCTTCGGCGGTGGCGGCGACGTCGAGGTCGCCGCCGGGCCGCAGGTCGCGGTCCACGAGCCGTCCGGATTCGATTTCATTTAAAATCAAATAATCCACAAACGGCAGGGAGGCTTTGGCGGAGGTGGCGAAGTCCTTGT
>CALQSQ010000058.1 GCA_943333275.1 Akkermansia muciniphila | reverse complement strand
TAGGTGAGTTCCGGGGCCGCCTTGCGGTAAGTATAGCGAAGTTTGCCGCCGACCATGCTGGTGGTTGGGGCCAGGTTGGCATCGGGCTTGGTGGGAATCGAGCCCTGGGAATATTCGAAGAGATTCTGCAGCCCGTCACGATCCGGGTCATCGCCGGTGCCGGCATTAGTTCCGCCGTCGGGAAGTCCGAAATAAAGATCCAGCCAGCTCTGGTAGGGCGTATGGTATTCGTCGGCTCCAATGTCCACGCGCTGACTTGCGACCCTGCTCAGACCAGGGTAATCCTTTTCCCCCACCGCAGGCGTGAATGGTAGGGCGGAACTATCGCCGATATTGCGCAGCACCGACGTCGCGGTCAGGGTAAAGTCAGTGGAGGGGGAGGTGCTGACGGGGGTATTGTTCACAAGGCCAAGCGTTGCTGTTCCGAGTGTGGAGTGCAGGTCGCTGGCACTGGCCGTTTTCCAGGCGGCAAAGGTATCGTAGGGAAGGCCATTCCAGATAAATTCCAAAGTGCTGCCCGGGTTGATCTTGAAATAATTCCAATCGATGGCCCCGGCCGCAAAGCCTCCGGTGACATTGTCCTTCAAAATCAACTGCGCGAAGTTGGCGGTGGAGGTGATGAGATTGCGCCGGATGGTAATTCCCGTCAGGTTGTTCTGGAGAGCGATCTGTCCGCCTCCGTATCCGACGGTGTCATTTCCATAAAGGGTATTGTTGGAAATGGCGCAATTGGAAGCGCCACCGTTGGCAATCGCATCCGAACCGCCGAGGACAATGCCGCCCACGTGGCAATGGTTGAAAATATTATTGCGGGCGGTGACGTTGCTGGTGACTTTCGTCGCCGCCTCGCTGCCCAGGGAGAGGGCAAAGTTGCAGGCGTAGACGCGATTTCGTTCGATGACGATGTCCCGGCCCCCATCCACATAGATTCCGGGGGCCGACCGCGTCGGGTCAAGCCCGCCCGCGGTGAAATTTCCTCCATAGGCCGGGTTGAATTTGGAATCGATATTGTAGACATAATTGTTGGCACAGGTTCCCAGACGGGCCTGATCCAGCGCGGCATTGCCGTTGGTGCCTTCGAAGCCTATGAAATCAATGCCAATGTTGTTGCAGTCGTGAACAATGTTGTTGCTCACGGTAAAGTTCGTCACATTGCCATTCAGGGCTACGGACTCGCTGGATCCGGTGCGCAGGTTGTAAATTTCATTTCCGTCAAGAATCAGATTGTTGATGGAGGTGGCGTTGTTTCCGTAGACTGCGATGCCGAAAGCATCGCCGCCATCGAAGACGGTGGCGCAGCTTTGCCAGATGTCGTGCACCTTGCAGTTGCGAATGGCCACCCCGTTGCCGTTGCCGACGATGTAAATGCCGATCGGCGTCTGTCCTTTCTGGACGGCATCGGTTCCGGTGGTCTTGTAATTTCGAATTTCCAAATTCCGCAAAGTTACATAATCACTGTTGGTGATGGTAAAAACCGCCGAGAGCCCGGCTGGTGGAACTGTCCCTGTCAGATCCAGCACGACCATGGGATCGCCAGGATACGTCTGGAAAACGATGGGAAGGGCAGCGGTGCCGTCGCGATTATTCACCGTCACTCGTTCGCTATAATTTCCGCCATTTCCACGAATGTTGATGACATCGCCAGCCACAGCGACCGTTGCGGCTTTGCCGATGGTCTTCCATGGGGAGGCGAGCGTGCCCAGATTGGTGTCGGACCCTGTCTTGTTGACATACCTGTCCGCTGCCTGACTCAAACTTAGGGGGGTAAGGAGCAGGATAAGACAACCGAACCGGCCTGAGAACCGGATGAATGCGTGGGGAGGAAGCATGCCAGAGGCCGACTATACACGGTTTACCAGAAAATTTTCTCAACAAAATGGCCAAAGCGGAATCTGAAAAAATTTCATGATTGGGGAGATTTTCTTGACTGGATGCCTTGAAATGTGGTTCACTGGCCTTCGGACCCGGCTAAATTCCCCAAATCAACCAGCCCGTCCTGAAGTCTTTAGAGTTTTTCCCATGAAGGTTCCTCATTCTCTGGTTCTGGTTTTTGCCTGCATCCTCACCGGCTTGTCTGCTGCGGATGGCCCGCTGGCTTCATCGTCTGCTTTCGAATCCACCACGCTGTCTGAGCCCGGCAAAGCTCCCGATCCGTCGATGCTGCCGACCCTGAAGGCTGTCACCTCAGAGGGAATGCCCGCGCTCGCCTCCGGCCTGAACACCCCATCCACAAGGGTTCCGGAATCGGCCGTGGCTGGTTTTGTGGCGTTGTTTGGATACATTTTGATTTTGCGCCGCAGGACCGTTTGAGGCTGTTCCATCGGTCTTGACGGAATTTTCGAGGGCACTGTTCCCTGATTGCCAGCGGTGGAAAATCAGTGTAGTCTCCCAACCCACTCCCTGATTTTCAGGGATTCTCTCCCTCCTTACATCCATGCGATCTCTCCTCCGAGTCTTCACCTTGGTCTGTCTCAGCCTCTTGTTTCCGGTTTCCTCACCCGGGCAGCAGAAAGCCAAAGCCACGCCTGCGGACGTGTATCTGCGCGGATACCTCATCATGGAGGATGGCATGAAACTGCTCCAGGGCGGGGATTTCTCGGGCGCCTACTACAAGCTCAAGGATGCCAAGGACATTTTCGACGGAGTCTTCCATTCCGACCCCAACTGGAATCCGGAAATTGTCGAATACCGCCGCAAGCGCGTCACGGAGCTCATGGAATCCGCACGGCAGTCCGAAATGGAACGTCGCAAAGCAGCGGCTGCCGATCCCTCCACCGTCAAACCGGTGGCTCCCAAGGAACCCGCCGCGCTTCCCATGGCCGGCAAGACTGCGCCGCCCCGCTCCGCCGACGTGGTGGTTCAATCCCAGATCTCAGAACTGCGCGATCGCATCAAGCAGCTCGAACTCAAAAACGACAATGCCCTCAAGGAAATCGGTCAGATGGAGGAGGCCCTGAGCAACCTGGGCGCGCAGTTGGTCGACAGCGAAAGCGAGCGCAAGCGCCTGCTCGAGCGCATGGTCGATGCCAATGACAAACTTGAGCGCAGCAATCCCACGCAGCGCAAGGAAATCGAAAGCCTCAAGAAGGACCGTGCCAAGCTCATGGAGACTCTGGAAAAGGCCAATGCCGAGCTGTCGGAAGTCACCGCCAAGAATACGGAGCTGCTCGGCCAGGTGCGCGAGGCTTACGAAACCATCAAGACGCTCAATGCCGAAAAGGCCCAGCTCGTGGCGGAACGTGAGCAAATGAACGAACTGCTTGGCGGCAGCAACAAGGCGGACAAGGTTCGGATGCTGGCCACTGAAAATTCCAAATTGCGCAAATCCCTCGAGGAACTCCAGTCCCGCGTCACAACCATGCAACAGGAGCGCGAGGCGGAGAAAAAGGACGTCGCCACCTCCAAGGCGGAGATGGAGAAACAGCGCGAATCCGACCAGAAACTCATCGCCGAACTGCGCGGCCAGCTCGACGCCTCGCGCGCCGAACTCGCCCGCATCAGGCAGGAGAACGAAGACTACGAAAACCAGATGGCGGCCCTGAGTGCGCGTCTCGACGTCACGGAGCGGGCCCTCGCACAGAGCGCCAATCCGGCCATGGCCGAAAGCGATGCCATCCGGGAGAATAACATGCTCCACGAGATCATTGTCAAAATGATCAAGCAACAGTCCGGCCGCGAGCGCGCCAAAAAGCAGGCCATCGAGGAACTGGAAGCCACCGGGCAGATGTCCGAGGAACTCGTCAGTTCCATCCGCCAGATGAGCGAGCCCTACCAGATGAGCCCCGCCGAGCGCGCGCTCCTCCAGGCCGCGGGTATGCCGAAAATGAATGCCGATGGCACCGGCATCAACGGCCAGATGATTTCTCCCGATATCAATCCGGATGCCGAGCGCCCGGAAACCCCCATGGAACCCGCCTCGCCGGATGAAGTGCGCGGATTCGTCACTGCCGCCCAGCGACTTTTTGGCGGTCAGCAGTTTGAAGAGGCCGAATCCGCCTTCGAAAAAGTGCTGGCGCTGGATCCCCTGAACGTTGGGGCGCGCTGCAATCTAGCTGTTTCCCAGGTTCGTCAGGGCAAGCTGGATACCGCCATCATCAATCTCAAAAAGGCGCAGGCCTACGATTTCGATCATGATTTCCCACATTACCTGCTGGGCACCGTTTTCCTGCGTCAGAACAAACTTGAGGAAGCCACGGAGGAAATCGCAACCGCTCTGAAAATCAAAGGCGACAACGGCGCCGGTCATTCCGCGCTTGGGCTGATCTACACCAAGCAAAAGCGCTTCACCGATGCCATGAATGAATTCAAACTGGCCGTGCAGTATGATCCTGAAATCGGCGAGGCGCATTTCAATCTCGCCATCCTCTACGCCATGGCCGAACCTGCTAAAAAGGACCTCGCCAAGCACCATTACCGCGAGGCCATCACCCGCGGCGTGGCTCCGGACAAGGATCTGGAACTGATGCTGCGCGGGCAGTAAATTTGACGAGCATCCGCCAGCGGACGGGGAATGGGATCATCGTCGCACCGCCCAGCGGAGTTTCGCGCTGCTGGCCCGGGGGTTGTGAAAAATTTCCGCGGCGCTCGCCCGGGTCACATCCGTCGCCACCGCATTGTAGACGCCCGCAGCCAGCCCCGCTTGGAAGGCCTTTTTCACCCGCCGGTCCTCGCCACTGTGGAAAGTCAGGATCGCCACCCGACCCTTGGGACGCAGAATCTCAGGCAGCGCCCGCAGCAATGTTTCCAGCGCGGTAAATTCCTCATTCACTGCGATTCGCAGCGCTTGGAACACCCGCGGCAGCGCAGCCTCCGCGGGCTCCGAACCCAGCAGATGCACCACGCGGTGCTTCAATGCCGATGTACTCAAATATTCACCGCCCGCCAGGCCCTCCGCCAGCCGATCCGCGTTGGGTTCATCCGCATTTTCCTCCAGGATTTGCGCCAGCTTTCTCACGCTCACCGATTTCAGCAACTGCCCGGCGGTCTGGCCCCGTTCCGGATTCATGCGCATGTCCAGCGGGCCATCATGCTTGTAGGAAAAGCCGCGGGCCGGATTGTCGATCTGCATCGATGAGACCCCCAGATCCGCCAGCACCATATCCACACCCTCCCATCCCAAAGTGGCCAGCACCTTGGGTGCCCCGGCGAAATTGCTCCGCACGGCCTGGAAGGCTGGCTCCGTGAATCCCGCCAACCGCAGCCGGTCCACGGTCAGCGGCAACTGCCGGGCATCCGCATCGAGCCCCACCAGCCTGCCACCCGGCAGAAGCCGGCCGAGAAGGGCCTCGGTATGTCCGCCAAATCCCAGCGTGGCATCCAGGGCCGACTGGCCATTCTGGGGTTTCAGAGTCCTGAGAATTTCCTCCACCATGATCGGCCGGTGCGTTCCCGCCGCCGTCTTGCCGCTGGCCACGACCTTGGCGAGCGTCTCCGCATCGCCCCGGTGCTCCTTGTATTTCTCATCATACCGCTGCGGATTTTTTCCGCCATACCGTTTGCGACGGGGAGGACGGGGTGGGGGAGCATCGGCGGAATCAGACATCAGAGTTCATTGTATTTCAAATTGGAGCCCCGGGCCTTGTCCGCAGGGTAGCGCAGTTCGTTGCGTTCCACTTTCTTGAGCATCTCCTGCCCCAGATTCATTTTCAAATTGTCCGCCAGTTCAAATAGCAGGATGCCCACATCGGCAATCTCATCGGCAATCTCCGCGCGCTTCTTCTCGGCGATCTTCCAGGATTCCTCCGGCGATTTCCAGACGAAATGCTGCATGAGTTCGCCCGCTTCCGCCGTGATGGCCACGGCAAGGTCCTTGGGGCTGTGAAATTGCAGCCAGTCGCGGGCGTCGCGGAACTGGCGGATTCGGGTTGTGAGGGAATCAATGTCCATGCGGAGAATTCTCCATGCATTCTCCCAAATGTCAGGCACCATTCCAAACTGATTACGTTTTTCCAAGTCATGGCGAACCAAGAAATGCTCTTCGATCTTCCCGGCCGGGATGCGCCAGATCCCGCCACTCCGCAAGGAATGGCGGCCCTGGTTCTCATGGATGGAACCGCCGATCAGATGTTTGATTATTCCATTCCAGAATCCTGGGAGGACCGGGTCACCGAAGGCACCAGAGTCCGCATTACTCTGCGCAATCAGGCCACGACCGGAACCGTGATGGAGGTGCGGCCCGCCGCTGAAGTGAAATTCAAACGACTCAAACCCCTGGCTGGCATCATCGATCAGGGCCCCACGCTCACGCCGCAGCTTCTGCAGCTGGGGCGTTGGATCGCCGAATACTACTGCGCGAGTTTTGAGTCGGTCATGCGCGCCATGCTGCCGGAATCCGTCCGCACCAACACGCACAGCCCGCGCGAAATCAAGTTCGTCCACCTGCTGCGTACTCCGACCGATCAGGAAATGGCGGCATTGCTAACCCGTGCCCCCAAACAGTCCGCCTCAGTGCAGACGCTCGTCACCGCCGCACAACCCCTCCCGCTCTCCGAATTCGATGCCTCGGCCATAAAAGGCCTGCTCAAGAAATTCCCTGCCCCCGATGCCCTCATCGCCGTGGTCGATGGCCAGAAGGAGCGCGATCCCTATGCCGTCGAGGAATTCATCCCCACGCAACCCCTCGAACTAAATGCCGAACAACGGACTGTGCTCGATCACATCCTGGTGGCCGTGGCGAATCCGACCGAGGCCAAACCCATCCTGCTGCTCGGTGTCACCGGCAGCGGCAAGACCGAAGTCTATCTCCAGGCCGCCCAGCGCGTGCTGGACATGGGAAAAAGTGTGCTGGTGCTCGTGCCGGAAATTTCCCTGACCCCGCAGACGGTGGATCGATTCAAGAGCCGCTTCTCCCACATGCAGAAGCAGGTCGCGGTGCTTCACAGCCAGCTTTCGCAGGGGGAACGTTTCGACGAGTGGCATAAAATTTCCCGCCGCCAGTGCCGCATTGTCATTGGAGCGCGGAGTGCCATCTTCGCTCCATTGGAAAACCTCGGCTTGATTCTCGTCGATGAAGAGCACGAGAATTCCTACAAGCAGGACCAGCCGCCGCGTTACCAAGGGCGGGATGTGGCCATCGTCCGCGCCAAGTTGGAACGCTGTCCCATCGTGCTTGGCAGCGCCACCCCCAGTCTCGAATCCTTCCATAATGTGCAGCGCGGCAAATACGATCTCGTGCAAATGAAGCAACGCGCCGATGACTGCACCTTGCCGCTCGTGCGGATCATCGACATGAAATTGGAGGGTGGCAAAGGCCGCAAGGGCAATGCCCCCGCCATCATCAGCGAGAAATTGCGCATCGCCATCGACCGGCGGCTCGCCAGCGGGCAGCAGACCATCCTCTTTCTCAACCGCCGCGGCTATGCCAAAAGCCTCGTCTGCCAGAGTTGCGGCCACGTCGTTCAGTGCCAGCACTGCAGCACCGCGCTACGTCTCCACCAGAGCGAGAAAGTCATGATCTGCCACATCTGCGGCTACCGAAAAAAAGCCCCCCGCGCCTGCCCCGCCTGCGATGACCCCGGCATCTTCCATTCCGGATTCGGAACCGAACGTGTCGAGGAAACGCTCCGCAAGCAATTCCCCACCGCCCGCGTCGCCCGCGTCGATGCCGATTCCATGGCCGGAAAGGACAAACTGCGCGATACCCTCAACGCCTTCAAAGCCCAGAAGATCGACCTGCTCATCGGCACGCAGATGATCGCCAAAGGCCTCCATTTCCCCAATGTCACCCTCGTCGGCATCCTCAATGCCGACCTCGCCCTCCACATTCCTGATTTCCGCGCCGGCGAGCGCACCTTCCAACTCCTCACCCAGGTTGCCGGACGCGCCGGCCGTGGTGAAATGGCCGGCGAGGTCATCGTGCAAACCTTCACGCCCCAGAGCCCCAGCGTCCAGTTTGCCCGTCATCACGACTTCGAAGGATTCGCCGCCCAGGAACTCGCCATCCGCCAGGCCTGCGGCCATCCCCCCTACGGTCACGCCGTGCTCATCACCGTGCGCGGCGAACAGCAGGACATGGTGAAATTCTGCGTCGAAACCCTCGCCGAACAACTCAGCAAAACCATCCCCGACACCATCCTCATGGGCGACCCCGTCCCCAGCCCGCTCGAACGCACCCACAACCAATGGCGCTTCCAAATCTTCTTCCGCGCGCGCACCGCCACCGAAATCCTCCGCCACCTCATCCCCATCCTAGCCAAGGAACGCCCGAAACATCAGGTCATCACCACCGTGGACGTCGACCCCGTTTCCTTCATGTAAACCATGCGGCCCGCCACGAAAGCCCCGTCCGCCCCTTGACAGCCATGGCATCACACTTAGTTTCCCCATCTTGTTTCCCACAAGCCGGTGTAGCTCAGCGGTAGAGCAGCGCATTCGTAATGCGCGGGTCGGCGGTTCGATTCCGCCCACCGGCTCCAGGGAATTTGGTCCGAATGAGTGGTTGCAGAGTCATCTTGGAAAATGGAGGCAATCGGTTGATTGAAAGCGGATGTTTCAACGAGGATCAATTCCATAGCGGCCCTCCTTTTCCCTGGTGGGGAGCATCGGTTGGGAGGATTGCGGGCGGTCTTCGGCGAACCATTGGTTTTTTTCGAAGCGGAAGGTATCCGGGGCGGTGCCGGGGCCGATGTTGATCTCGGTTTGGATTTGAGATCGATGGAAAATGATGCGATTGGCCTGGATGAGGACGTTGCGGCAGGGGGTGAATTGGGGGTCCTGGGATTCCTGGAGAATGCGGAAGATCCACTTGCCCGGAAAAAGCAGGGTGTTGCCGATGAACTCCGCGCCGTCCACTCCAACAAAGGCCGCGGAGCAGAGGCTGCCTTCGACGGTGTTGTCTCGCACGATGATCTGGCTGGCCTCGTGCTTCGCTCCCGGGGGCCGGAAATAGGCTGGATCGGTGGAACCGCCGATGTTGAGAGGGCGCTCTCCTGCGTTGGTGAAATGACATTTTTCGACCGTGACATGGGACGATCCGCCTTTGATCTGGACGCCTGCGGTGGCGGTGAAACCCGCTTTGCCGGTGAAGGTGCACTGGGTGATGGTGGTGTGATGGCAACCGACGAGATCGATGCCCTGGCCGCCCCATCCGGTGAGTGTGCAGTGGCGGACGGTGAGGCTGTCGAGGCCGGAACATTTGATTCCGTCATGATTGCCGCGCGGACCGATGTCGCTGACGTCAATGTGTTCGAGGGTGATGCCCTTGACCGAATTTTTGAAATCGCCGCCATCATCGAAGTTGAGGCCGTTGGCAGTCTGATTGCTCATGCGGAGATGTCGCAGCGTGAGACCGGGACAGCGTGAAAATTGCCAGGCGCATGCCCCGCCCTTGAAGTGAGGAGGGTCCCTGGGGTCGAGTGCTTCTACGGTGAGATTTTCAATGTGCTCGACGCTGTGTCCACCGGGGTAGTCGCCGGGACCGATTTTGATGACAGTTCCGTTTTTGAGTTTGGACAACGCCGCTTGCAGTTGAGCGGCATTGGTCACCTGGATTTCCTCAGCAAAGGTGGGAATGAGGAGCGCGGCCAGAATCGCAAGCAGGATGTGTGGAGGACGGAAGGTGGTGGGGATTTTCACTGGCCTGGCGTGGGTTTGGAAAGGGAGCCATGGGGATATTCAATGGAGCGATCCCTGGCTCTGGGCGGTTTTGGGGAGGACGAGAGCGAGCAGTCCCATGCACAGCAGGGAGGCGCCAAGGAGGAGGAGCGCGGCGACGTTGCTGCCAGTGCTGTCCTTGACGATGCCCACGAGATAGGGGCCGACGAATCCGCCGAGGTTCCCGACGGAATTGATGAAAGCGATGCCTGCTGCGGCAGCCGTTCCGCCGAGGAAAGCAGTGGTCATGGCCCAGAATGGAGCGATGGTGCATTTAAGCCCGACGAAGGCCAGCGTCAGTGAGGCCATGGCGAGGTAGGGATTTTTGAAATAGGCGCTGAGCGCAAATCCCGCAGCGGAGGTGATGGCAGCAGCGGCCACGACTCCGCGGCGTTCGCCGGTGCGGTCCGAAAGGTGCGCCACCAACAGCATGGCCATACCGGCAGCGAAATAGGGAATGGCATTGATGACGCCGAGCACAAAGGAACCGGTGGTCGAAAAGCTTTTGATGATCGTGGGCAGCCAGAGTTCATAGCCGTAGCCGCCCACGTTCATGAGGAAATAGAGCAGGCAGAGCAGCCAGACGCGGCCGCTGCGGAAGATTTGTGCCAGTCCGTGGCCCTGCCCGGGCGGAGTGGCAATGGCTTCCTCGGCAAGGCGGGTTTCGATCCAGTCCTTCTGCTCGGAGGTCAGCCAGCGCGCCTCGCGGGGACGGTTGGGCAGCACGATGAGCACCACAATTCCCAGCAGCACGGCGGGAACTGCTTCCAGCAAAAACAACCACTGCCAGCCAGCAAGACCCCCGGCGCCGTGAAGTTCCAGCAGCGCTCCGGAAATCGGCGAACCGATGACCCCCGCGAGCACGCCTCCAGTCGCAAACATGGCCACTGTGCGCGCGCGCTCCTTCACGGGAAACCAGTAGGTCAGATAGAGAATGACACCTGGAAAGAAACCCGCCTCCGCAGCGCCGAGCAGAAAACGCATGGTGTAAAACATCGTGGTGCCCTGAAGAAACATAAAACCTGCGGAGACAATCCCCCAGACAATCATGATGCGGGCGATCCAGATGCGGGCACCGACCTTTTGGAGGATGAGATTGCTCGGCACCTCAAAGATGAAATAGCCGATGAAAAACAGCCCGGCTCCCAGTCCGTAGGCACTGTTGAATTTATCCTCGCTTACCCCGAGCACCTCGCGCAGGTGCAGCTTGGCAAAGCCGACATTGATGCGGTCGATGTAGGCAATGATGTAGCAGACGAACAGCAGTGGCAGCAGCCGCCATGTCACCGTGCGCATGGTGAGCCGCTGTTCCTCAGCAGACAAAGGGGACGAACCATGGTGCGGAAGGACACTGTCGGGATGGGAAGAATTCATGAGATGGTGCGAAGCCTGAGGCAAAGCACCGATTCCATCAATCATAAATCGCTCGTGGTCCGTGGATCAGGTGATTTTCAAATTTTGGTTGCGCCACGCAGCTAAAGTTGGACGGTTTCCGCTCCACCATCCAACCCATTGATTGCCATGAATTTCGAAACTCTCCAATTGCATGCCGGACAGGAAATTGATCCCGTCACCCAATCCCGGGCCGTGCCCATCTACCAGACCACGGCCTACCAATTCAAGGATTCGGCGCACGGCGCCCGGCTGTTTGCGCTGCAGGAATTTGGAAATGTTTACACCCGTTTGATGAATCCCACGAACGATGTGTTTGAGAAACGGGTCGCGGCGCTTGAGGGCGGGGTGGCGGCGCTGGCCACCTCCTCGGGGCATTCCGCGCAGTTTCTGGCCATCAATAACATCACTTCCGTGGGGGATAATTTTGTGACCACCTCCCACCTGTATGGCGGTTCCTACAATCAATTCAAAAACTCCTTCAAAAATATCGGCGTCGAAGCGCGCTTCGCGGACGGTGTAAAGGTGGAGAGCTTTGAACCCCTGATCGACGGGAAGACCAAGGCGATTTACCTGGAAACCATCGGCAATCCTGGTCTGACGGTCCCCGATTTCGAGGCCTTTGCGACCCTGGCCAGAAAGCACGATCTGCCCCTGATCGTCGACAATACCTTCGGAGCGGGCGGCGCCATTTGCCAGCCGCTGAAATGGGGCGCCCACATTCTGGTGGAGTCTGCCACGAAATGGATCGGCGGTCATGGCACGAGCATGGGCGGGGTGATTGTTGATGCCGGAACCTTCAACTGGGGCAACGGCAAGTATCCGCAATTCACCGCCCCCTCGGCGAGCTACCATGGCATGGTGATGAATGATGTCTTCGGCATCGGAGGTCCCTTTGGAAATATTCAGTTCATCATTCGCTGCCGGGTGGAGGGACTGCGCGACTGGGGTCCCTCCCAGAGCCCGTTCAATTCGTTTCTGCTCCTGCAGGGATTGGAAACCCTGTCGCTGCGGGTGGAGCGGACTTGTGAAAATGCCCTGGCGCTGGCGCAGTGGCTGCAGACGCTGCCGGACGTGGCATCGGTGAGCTATCCGGGACTGAGCTGTCATCCGACGCATGCCATGGCGAAAAAATATTTAACGCGGGGATTTGGCGGGGTTCTGTCCTTCGATCTCAAAGGCGACCGGGCAAGGGCGGAAAAATTTATCAACAATCTGAAGCTGATTTCGCACCTGGCGAATGTGGGCGATGCCAAGACGCTGATCATCCATCCGGCATCCACCACCCACTCGCAGCTCTCGGCTTCCGAGCAGGCCTCAGCCGGGGTGCAGCCGGGCATGTTGCGCATTTCTCTGGGCATCGAGCACATCGACGACATCAAGGCGGACATTTCCCAGGCTTTGAGTGTTTGAGGGAGCCGGATGGCCCTAAAAAACGAAGTCAGGTCAGGCCCTTGATGGCCTCGGCCTGATACAGGAAGTTGGGTCGCCCGGTGGTGTCGTCCCAAGTGATGCTGCGCGGCAGGCCCAGGGATTCGTAGATGGTGGCGGCAAGGTTTTCCGGCTTCTGGGGATCCGATGCGGGATAGGCGCCGATTTTATCGCTGCTGCCAATGACGTTGCCTCCGTGGACCCCTCCGCCAGCGAGAAGCACGCTCTGGCTGGCCCCCCAGTGATCACGGCCGGGCAGCGCTGCGGCCGTCAGGCTGGAAATTTTCGGCGTGCGCCCGAATTCGCTGCCAACGACGATGAGGGTCTGGCCAAGTTCCCCGCTGGCATCGAGGTCCTGAAGCAGCGCGCTCAAGGCTCGGTCCAGCGGTGGGAGGAGGTAGTTTTTTAAATTGGGAAAAGCCGATTCATGGGTATCCCAGGTTTCGTTGTTTCCAAGATTCACCTGCACCAGACTGACGCCGGTCGTGATGAGTCGACGTGCCGTAAGGAGGGACCGTCCGAAACTATTTCGGCCATAGCGATCAAGGAGTTTTGGGTCGGCCTGGGAGACGTCGAAGGCATCGTGCACGCTTGGATTCGCCAGCAGCGAAACGGCGGCCTCACGGTAGCGGTCGAACTGGTCGTCGCCGGTGGCCTCCGACAAGCCGCGCGACTGCTTTTCCAGCGCATCGCGCAGACCAACGCGATCCATGAGGTGGTCGAGAGTCAGTCCCTGGGGGAGCGAGAGTTGCGGGGATTGATAGTGCAGGCTGGCGTCCACGACGGGTCCTTTGGCATGATGGAATAGGTATTCGGGATAGGCTCCGTAATGGATCGGATGATACGGCGACATTTCCAGGAACCACGGGTCGAAACGCGGCCCGAGCAGTCCGCCGAATTGTCCGGGAATGATCCGGCCCGTGTTGTGCTGGATTTTGTCCGGGAGGACGATGGCGGGCGGGAGATTGTTTCGCGCAGGGACGAGCGCGGTGGCGAGAGCGGCGATGGATGGCCAGTCTGCGGGGCGGGGCTTGCTGGGATCAAATCCTGCGGGCAAATCAGAGCGTCCGGTCAGCATGATGTGGTGCCCTGCCGAGTGGTCGTTGGATCCATGGGTGAGCGACCGGACCAGCGACCACAAGTGCGAGCATTTCGCCAATTCCGGCAGATGCTCGCAGATGCGGAGGCCGGGCGTGCGGGTGGCAATGGATTTAAATTCACCGCGGATTTCCAGGGGAGCCTCCGGCTTCATATCGAAAGTTTCATGCTGGGCCAGGCCGCCGGACAGAAAAACATAAATAACGGATCTGGCGCGTGGAGCGGGCGCAGCAGTTCCGGCGAGCGCGCGGAGGGCGGAGAGCTGCGGCAGGCCCAGGCCAAGCAGCCCGACGGCACCCACTTGGAGGGCGCTGCGGCGGGTGATTCGCGCCCCAGGGTGGAGGTGGCTGCCGCAGGAGGTGAGCTTGCGCATGGTGCTGGAAACATTGAACCGAGACGCGCAGGCGCATTGCCGCCTGACACTCTGGGCATTAAGGAATGCTTCCAAATTTACCGGCAGTGGCTAAAAACCCCTAGAAAATATTGATACGGGTTTTGCCTAGCCTCCAGGTGCTGCTCGGGTTTTCAGACCAGAAAATGAGCAGGCCGATCTTTTGAGGGATCGGCCTGATCATCGATGGCTAATTCCGGGAAAGCCCGGATTGTTAATCCTTATTTCTTGGGTGGGTTGCACTTTTCGCAAACCTTGCCGTCAGCCTTGGCTTTGACACAGCAAGGATGAGCGCAATCCTTGCCGGCGGCTTTCGCCTTTTCACAGCAGGTTTGCTCAGCAGCGTTGACGCCAGTGGTGACAAAGGCGAAGACGCCCAGGAGGATGAGTTTTGTGATGTTCATAGGGTTCCATAATAAACAAATTTCCAATGAACTGCAATGCCTTTCTTGGGATCGTTCCACCCGAATGCGTGATCCTGCGCGGCGCTGGGGCGCTGGCACTTCTCAGGGGTCCGCAGCCAGTGAGGCGCAGATCATCTCCAGGTCGTTTCGGACAAAAATGTGGCGATTGGCATAGGCGGGAGGCGGCCAGACGACCAGCCTGCCTCCAAAAGAATAGGTGGGTTTGATCAGGTGAGAACGAGTCATTTCTTCATAACCCTTTGGGCTCAGGCGGGCACGGATCAGATGGCCCTCATCCGTGAAGATGAGAACTGAATCTCCATTTGGCGTCAGATGCATGCTGGCACCATGCCCTGCCGCCGTCACTGCATTCGTGGACCATATTTCCCTGCCCGTGTTCGCCTCCAGGCAAATCAGGGCCCCGGAGGATTTGCCCGAATAGATATAATCACCCTGCAGAAGTGCCGTGCAGGTGTCGCAGAGGATGCGTTTTGCCACGGGTTTGAGTTCCGGCCAAAGAATGGAAGCGCTGGGTTCCTTGTCGTCGAGTTTGAACATCAGACCTCCGATCAGGAGGCGATTATTGAGAAAGACTGGCGACGATACGATCTGATCACCCGGGGTTCGGAACTCTTCGCGCCAATGGATTTTACCGGTTCCCGGGTGCAGGGAAGTGACGCCATCCTGAGTCCAGAGGACGAGTTGCCTGGTTCCGCCGGCCGTGAGGATGAGCGGGGAACTGTAGCTGAAGGCATCATCGAGCGCCCTCCAGACTTCCTGCCCGGTATTTTTTTGGAAGGCCACGACGCAGGCGTCCGGCTTTCCGCACATATAAAGAATCAGGAGATCATTTTCAATCAATGGCGATGCCGTGATGCCGGTAAATTCCTTCACCCCATAATCCCTGGCGAGGTCTTTTTCCCAGTCCATCTTGCCGGACGCGGCGTCGAGACAAAACAGGTGACCCATGGCGCCGAGGGTGTAAATCCTTCCATCCTGAACAATCGGCGTGGCGCGCGGACCGGCTCCATTTGGATCAAAAGCCCATTCAGGGTAGGCGACGGAATAATGATGATTCCAAAGTAGCTGCCCGGATTTCTCATCGAAACAGAGCACGCGTTCTTCAGCCGTTGGTTTATCGAGCCGGCAATCGGTGATATAAACACGCCCTTGGGCAACCACAGGGCTTGAAAACCCCGGCCCGATGGTCGCGCGCCATCGGACATTCAATCCTTCTGACGGAAAGACCTGCAGGGTCCCGGATTCATTCCAAACGGCGTCCCGGTTGGGCCCGCGAAATTGTGGCCAGTCCTCCGCATCAAGCGGAGAGCTCAGAAGCATTCCACACAGCAGAACAAGGATGGAATGCCGGGTGTTCATTTATTCTCCGAAGGCCCAGAGAGTGCTGGCGGATCGGATGTAGATGCGGTTGCCAACAATGGCGGGTGTCGCGAGGACGGGATCGTTGAGGGCATTTTGCGCCAGGATCTTCAGGGAATCGCCTCCCGCCTGAATCACGGAAATGACGCCGCGGGTGGAGCACAGGTAGATATGACCATCGGCCATGACGGGAGAGGCAAAGTAATCGCCGCCCGCATCCTTGCCGAGACGTTCACGGTCAAAAATAATGCGCCCGGTGGTGGCATTGGTGCAGGTGACCATGCCTCCGTCCTGAACCATGTAGAGGAGTCCATCAGCGAGAATGGGCGAGGAGACTTTTGGGATGCCGCTTTTGTGCCGCCATTCGGTGAAATGGTCGTCCAGTTTGCCCTTGGCCTCGCCGGGATCCTTCAGCGCGAAAAGTCCGAAATCGCCGCCACGAATCCAGTCGGAGGCCTCCTTGATTTCCTGGGCCGATGCGAACCCGTCCTTGTCGGCATCAATGAAATCGAAGGCGTTGTCCTTTTCCAAAAACGGGGCCTCCTTGCGCGAAAGTTTTCCATCGCGGTCCGCATCCGCCAGCATCATGCCTGCCGAGGCTGCGGCCGACGGGGCGGCACCGCCGAAACTGCGCGATGTCAGAAAAATTTTCCCATCGCCGATCACCGGACTGGGACAGACGCTGACGCCCTCCAAGCCCCCGGCGGACCAGCGCTCGGCACCATCCTCAAGGCCATAGGCGGTCACGCGCAGGCTGCCGCTGACAACGATCTCCTCGATGGTTCCACGCTTCCAAATGACAGGCGTGGTGTAGGCGCTCACGGCTTGGGGGCGCTGCGTTTTCCAGAGTTGTCCGCCAGTTTGAGGATCGACGGCCAGGAGATAGGAATTCCCCCCCTGCTGATCGCACACCAGCAGCAGTTTGCCTCCGGCGAGCACTGGCGACGTGCCGCTGCCGTTCACGACGAGTGGTGTCTCCAGTGGGTGCCTCCAGATTTCCCTGCCTTCAAAGTCACAGGCCACCAATCCGAATCCGCAATGATAGGCATACACCCGACGGCCATCCGTTGTCGGCGTGGCGGCGGCGGGGTTGTTGGTTTGGTGCAGACTTTGCGGCTTGCTGGCGGCGACCTCGTGCCGCCAGCGAACTTTGCCATCGGAAGTGTGAAGGCTCAGTAAGAGCAGGCGGTCGCCTTCCGAGGCTGTCAGGAAAAGGTGATCCTCCCAAACACAGGGCGATGAAACTCCGGTTGGCACCGGGGTTTTCCACCGGACGTTTTTATCGGATCCGAATTCCACCGGTGGTTTGTCTCCCGCCGCGGAAATCCCCTGACAGTTCAGCCCGCGAAATTGCGGCCATACCGGACCCGCGGGCAGCCAGGGTGAAATTGCCAGAAAGAGGAAAGTGAAAAAAGTGCGAGTCGGCATGAGGAATGAAAGCGTGCTAGGAATTTGGCTGCATGGCGGCGACGCGTTGGAACCAGCGGCGCGTTAGTTGCTGGGCGGCCTGGGAAAAAAGGCAGTAGCCGGTAAACCAGTAGAAGCCTGATCCAAAACTGGCCTTAAAGGCCACCATGGGCGGGGCAAAGTTGGAATCCCCGGGAGGCACCTGACTGGCCTGCGCAGCGAGATAGGCGATAAAAATAGCCACCACGAAGACATCCGCCATCGACCATTTTGCGATGGTCTCAACAATCCCAATGGTCCTGCGACGTCGGGTGGCATTCGACATGAGTGCGGCGCAGAGAACCATGGCCGTCTTGGTGAGAGGGACCACGATGCTGAAAATCAGGATGAGCGTGGCCGGCAGGGGGCTGTCCACTTCGTAAAGGTGCTGGACGGAACTGATGATGCTTCGGGTCTGATCATAGACTTCAATTTCCGCTGAGCTTTTCTGCAGGGAGGCGACAATCTGCGGACTGAGCTTGTCGACCATCATCTTGCGCAGATCGCTGCCGGTGGCCTTTACCAGTGTGACCATGTTGGGATTGAGCATCGATTCAAGCCCCTTCATGGCCTCGGCATCCATCCCCTGCTCAAGCAGAAGCGGAGCCACCCGGGCGATGCCATCAGGCTTAAGAATGCCCTTGATTGTAATGACGGGCAGCACCAGGCCGGGGATGAGAAGTCCCAGCGTGAGAAGCGGAAAGACGAGAATGAGGAGACGGCGGACGCGGAGGGACATGGCAGTAAGTGGCATAGCATGGACGCGGTCAGAATTCGCGCAAATTCGTAGGAGGAATTATTTTTGGCTCCAAACTCAGGATCCACGCAGGGTATTTTGCTGAACCGATTTCCATTACTGGCGCGGGTTCATTTTGAAACAGGATGTGAAAGCAGTAGAAATTGCAGGGACAGCGTTTACAGAGTTCCCATGATTTCCATCAATCTTTCCGGCAAGACTGTTCTCATTACTGGGGCCTCCCAGGGCATCGGAGCCGAGATCGCACGAACTTTTCACCAGGCAGGCGCGCGGGTGATCATCAATCATCCCGGCATTCCCAGGACATTGGAAGATGCGGGAGTGCTGGCTGGCGAATTGAACGGCCTGCGGGAGGACAGCGCCTCGATCATGGTCGCGGACGTGTCAAAGCCGGAGGAAGTTCAAGCTATGATGCAGGAGATCAAGCATCAACACTCTGGAATCGATTTTCTGATCAACAATGCGGCCATCATCCGGGATCGCACGACTTCAAAAATGTCCCTGGAAGAATGGGATTCCGTGATGAAAGTCAATCTGAACGGAGTATTTTATTGTTCCAAGTTAGGATTGGAAATCATGCATGACGCTGGTGCGATCGTAAGTTTTGGAAGCATCGCGGCCATTCAGGGATTTTTTGGCCAGGCGAATTACGCCGCCGCGAAGGCGGGCGTTCAGGCGATGATGCGAGTGTTGAGCCGGGAGTGTGCACGCCGGAACATCCGCGCCAACGCAGTTGCACCGGGGATCATCGAAACGGCAATGTCGGCGACCATTCCCCCCGAGGCCCTTGCAGAAATGCTCAGGAACATTCCCCTTGGCCGACAGGGAACCCCTGCCGAAGTGGCGAATGTGGTTCTGTTTCTTTGCTCGCCGCTGGCGTCCTACCTCACCGGTCAGACGATTGAGATCAATGGCGGCTGGCGAGGGTAGAAATTTCCGATGCGCGCACCAGCCAAAATCACAACCGCCCGGGAAGCTATCGCCGCCATTCCCAGTGGTGCCACGGTCGCAGTCAGCGGATTTGTGGGGGCAGGGCATCCGGAGATGTTGACGCACGCGCTGGAGAAGAGGTTTCTTGAGACGGACTCACCGCGAGACCTGACTCTTTATTACTGTGCGGGCCAGGGTGACCGGGTGGCTCGGGGGCTGAATCATCTTGCCCATCCGGGGCTTTTGAAACGGGTGATTGGCGGGCATTGGAACCTGGCCCCAAAACTGGGGAAACTGGCGCTTAACAATGCGATCGAAGCCTACAATCTGCCTCAGGGCGTGCTTAGTGTGCTGCTGCGCGAAATCGCGGCGAAGAGGCCGGGAGTGTTCACAAAGATCGGCCTGAATACTTTCATGGACCCGCGTAACGGTGGCGGAAAAATGAATGCGCGTACCAGGGAATCCCTCGTCGAACTAATTTTCCTCGACGGCGAGGAATGGCTTCGATATCGGTCCATACCCGTGCACGTCGGACTGATCCGCGCCACCCATGCGGATGCCAGGGGAAATCTTAGCATGGAGAAAGAGGGGCTGATTGGCGAGGTGCTGAGCATTGCCCAGGCGGCTCGGAATCATGGGGGAATCGTCATCGCGCAGGTCGAACAGGTGGTGGATCGCATCATTGATCCCAAGGCGGTGCGGGTTCCGGGCATTCTGGTTGATTTTATTGTCGATTCGGCGGGTGAAATGCATGACCAGACATTTGGGGAGACCTTTAATCAGGCATTCGTTACCTCGGCTGACCAAGTTGCGGGCATTGAGCCCATCGATTTTTCGGAGAGGAAAATCATTGGATCGCGGGCACTCGCTGAAATTGGGGATGGGGAGATTGTAAATCTGGGGATCGGTCTGCCGGAGGCGGTGGCGGCGGTCGCGGCAGAAACCGGACGATTGAGCGCAATCACACTGACGCTGGAGGCGGGCCCCATCGGCGGAGTGCCTGCCTCGGGACTGAATTTCGGATGCAGCCACTATCCCGAGGCGATCATTGATCAACCATCCCAGTTCGATTTTTATGATGGCGGAGGGATTGATATCGCGGTGCTTGGCGCAGTTGAAATCGATGCAGAAGGGAGTGTGAATGTGGCGAGTTTTGCAGACCGGTTCGCAGGAGTGGGTGGATTCACGAACATCAGCCACACGGCGCAACGCGTGGTCTTTTGCTGCACGTTTACAGCCGGTGGACTGGAAGTTGCCATGCAGCGAGAGGAACTAAAAATTGTCCATGAGGGGAAATATTCGAAGTTTGTGGATCGCATCCAGCATGTCTGCTTCCACGGGCCATCAGCGCTCGCTCGGGGACAGCAGATATTGTATGTCACAGAGCGCGCCGTTTTTGAATTGACCTCTGAAGGATTGCGATTGATCGAGATCGCGCAGGGCATTGATTTGCAGACGCAGATCCTCGATCTCATGGCCTTTCGTCCCACCATGGCAGACGAGATTCGCAACATTCGCATGCCTGGAATTTAAAACTATGCGCTACTCAACACCCATTCACATCATCGATGCCAGACGATCGCCCATTGGTCGTTTTGGCGGTGGACTAAAATCGATGCCGCCCGCCGAACTCGCTGCCATTGTGGCGGGTGCAGTGGCTGTGGAACCGATTCGCCCCCATATTGATCAAATCATCCTTGGGCAGGTGCTTTCTGCAGCTTCAGGCATGAATGTTGCCAGGCAGACAGGTTTGAAAATGGGTGTTCCTCAATCGGTTCCCGCCTTCATGACAAACATGGTTTGCGGTTCCGGCATGAAAGCGGTGGCGCTGGGGGCTGATTCCATTGCCAGTGGGGAGTCTGGCTTGATCCTCGCCGGTGGTGTCGAGGTGATGAGCAGGGTGCCGCACTACATGACCGAATTGCGCTGGGGAAGGAAGCTTGGCGACGGAGCGTTTCAGGATGCAATTTTTGTTGATGGGTTGACAGACCCCATTTTGAAAATGGGAATGGGAGAAACTGCCGAACGGCTTGCTGATCTGTTTCAAATTTCCAGGGAGTCTCAGGATGCATTTGCCGCTCTCAGCCATCAATTGGCAATGGAAAATCGCGAACATTTTCAACAGGAAATAGTGTCGATAACTTCCAGGGATGGAACGATCAGTGGGGATGAACATCCACGAGGCGATGCCACTGTCGGGAGACTGGCGCAATTGAAGCCGGTCTTTCGTGACGCCGGAACCATTACCGCGGGCAATGCTTCAGGAATCAATGACGGGGCTGCCATGGTGCTGCTGGCTGGGGATTCCACCCTGCAGCGCCACGACCTTCGATCGCGCGCTCGAATTGTGGGATGTGCAGTGGTCGGATGCGATCCTGCGCTGATGGGACTTGGTCCCGTGCATGCGATTCGAAAGTTAATGAAGGAAACGGGTTGGATCCTTGCGGAGGTCGACGCGGTGGAAATCAACGAAGCTTTCGCCGTGCAGGCCCTGGCTTGTATTTCCGAATTGCAGCTGCGGACCAATCAGGTGAATCAACGGGGTGGGGCAATCGCCCTTGGCCATCCAATTGGTGCCAGTGGGGCGCGGATTCTCGTGACTCTGCTCCACCTCATGGAGGATCGGGATTTCAAGCGGGGAGTTGCCTCCCTTTGCATTGGCGGAGGCATGGGGATCGCCATGGCTTTGGAACGCTAGACCAGGGCAGCGCGGCCTTTAATCGTTTGTTTTGAATGATCGCTCGCCGAGAAGAACATTGCTTTTGGGGACGCGTTTGCGACGGAGTCCGAACTGCTGGACGGCATGTTCCTGGAGGTGGGCGATGGCCTCCTCAATGGAATCGGTGAATTTGATGAGATCCAGATCGCGCTCGGCAATCGTGCCTTCCCTGACCATGTCGTGGATGAAATCACACAGATCCGTCCAGTAGGCCTTGCCCATAATAACGATGGGAAAATTCCGCACCTTCTGCGTTTGGATGAGCGTGAGGGCTTCAAACAATTCGTCCATGGTTCCAAATCCCCCTGGCATGATCACAAAACCATAGCTGTATTTCATGAGCAGGGTCTTGCGGACAAAGAAGTGATTGATCGTCACGCAACGGTCGAGGTAGGGGCTGGGCTGCTGTTCGAAGGGGAGCTTGATGTTGCAGCCAACACTCGGACCTCCCGCATCGCGTGCCCCGCGATTCGCCGCCTCCATGATGCCTGGTCCGCCTCCGGTCATTACAGTGAATCCCATCCGGGAAATGGCCGCACCCATCTCGCGGGCAAAGCGGTAATAGGGATGATCCTCCGTGAAACGGGCCGAACCAAAAACTGTGACGCATGGGCCCACAAAATGCAGCGTGCGAAAACCCCGGATGAAGTCCACCATCACACTGAACAACAATCTCAGATCCCGCAGCCTCGCATTGGGGCCGCCGAGCAGAGCGCGGTCCTCCAGCTGCCCGCAGAAGATTTCCTCCTCCTTTACTTCGCTTGGAAGTGGTGGAGTTGTGGATGGTTCATTGGTCTCCAGAACTGGCGCTGTCATTGGGGCCATTCAGGGTTGGAATTTTTTCATTTGAATGGCGCCAAAGGGAACCTGCCCCGATGGACTTTCCACATTTGCATCCAGATGGGGCGTGCCCCGTTCATCGATTTTCGCCACGGCGGTGGCCCATTCCTGCAATCCGGATTTTCCCAGCTTTAATTGCAGGACCCATCCGGTGTTACTTTCAGGAGTCGTAAATCCATCGAAGACAAAATTTCCCAGACTGTAAACGATGAGTTTGCCGTTGTAATATTCCGCACCCTGCGTGACATGCGGGTGCGAGCCCACCACCACATCCGCACCGTTGTCGATCATGAGGCGGGCGAGTTTTTGCTGCCGTTCGTTGGAGCCTTCATACTCCCATCCCCAGTGCATGAAGGGAATGACGAGATCGGCATGATGGAGTGTGCGGGCGGCTTTGAGGTCTGCGACGATCTGCTCATCAACGCACCATGCCACTCCCGGCCAATTGGGCCCCGCTTCAAACTGGCGCGGCTTGAAATCGTTGTAACCCAGCAGGGCGATGCGCAGACCGTGATTTTCAAAAATATATGGAGTGCGCGCCTCCGCGACATTCCGGCCGCCTCCAAAGTAGGGGATCTTCCGTGATTGCAGCAGACCCAGTTGCTCAAGAAAGGCCGCGTGGCCGAAATCGCCTGTATGATTGTTTGCCAGGGAGACGGCTCCGAAATGCTTTTTGACGACGTCGAGGACGGCAGGTTTGGCACGGAATGTGTAAGGTTTTTCAATCGCCTCACCCGTTGTGGCCACCACGCATTCCAAATTGCCGATGCTGAGGTCCGCTTTTGAAAAAATGTCAGCAAATCCGGCAAAGGGATCCTTCCCAAGAGCGACATCTTCGCCCGGCAACAGATCCAGCATGATGTCTCCGGCAAAGACGAGTTGGACCGAGGAATCTTGATTCTCCACAATATCCGCTGAGATTCCAGCAGGAGCTAGCAGGGCAAGGGTTAGGCAGTAAATCAGGGCGGATCGCGAATTTTTCATCATGGTCTGCAGCATGCATCCTCCCAGCGGTGTTTGGCAATCCTAATCCGCCCAAGGCGTATGCGTATGCATGAAGCTTACCGAACTTACTGCGAAATAGTAGGATCATCGGAATGAACACCCAATATTCCCGCCGCTCGTTCCTGCGTTCCACTGCATCGATCGCCACGCTGGCTGCTGTCCCCCGCTCGCTTTTTGCAAATGCAATACCAGCCAAAACGAATGGGCCTGAGTCCCTAGTGAAGCTGCTTTTTGAATCCCTGAAGCCTTCGCAGCGGAAGGAGGTCTGTTTCGCCTGGGATTATGTGGATCCAGTGAGGGGCCTGCTACGTACTCGTGTGGAGAACAACTGGCGCATTACCAAGCCTTCGATTCGGGGAGACTTCTATACCGCCGATCAGCAGGCGATGATTCGAAGCATTTTTGAAGGCATCACCAATCCCGAGTGGCATGGGAAATTCGACAAACAGCTCGAAGATGACATTGGCGGCTTCGGCAATAATCAGGGGATTGCCATATTTGGCGAACCAGGCAGCGGGAAATTTGAATTTGTTCTGAGCAGCCGGCACATGACCCTGCGATGTGACGGCTACAGTTCCGAGCATGTGGCTTTTGGAGGGCCGATTCTCTATGCCCATGAAGGCGATGCCCTGCATGAGAAACCGGATCACCCGCACAATGTTTTTTGGTCGCAGGCGATTGAAGCCAACAAGCTCTATCAGGTTTTGGATACCAAACACCAGAAGCTGGCGCTCGTGACACAGGGGATGCCGACCGAGGAGTTGGTGGGTTTCAAGGGCAGGGATGGGATGTTCCCCGGATGCCCTATTTCCGCGTTCAGCGCCGATCAGAAGGGCGAACTTCAGAGAATTCTCAATCACATGCTTGAGCCATTCAGGAAATCGGATCAGGAGGAGGCAATGAAATGTCTCAATTCACAGGGTGGGCTGGATCATTGCAATCTGGCCTTCTACAAGGAGGGCGATCTGGGTGATGACGGGATCTACGACAATTGGAGAATCGAGGGGCCATCCTTCGTCTGGTATTTCCGAGGACGGCCCCATGTGCATGTCTGGGTCAATGTGGCGGATGATGCGAGTGTGAAGTTGAATTCCTTTCAGAATTCCATCATGTGAATGGGACTGATCAAGGTTCGTCCAACTTTGTCACCACCTTGAGTTTGCCGAACATGATCTGCCAGTGGCCGGGAAAGGTGCACATGTATTCATAATCCGTGCCGGGTTTATCGGGGGCGGTGAGATGAAGTCTCTCCGTTTGCCCGGGTTCCAGCATCTTTCCCCTGGCCCAGATCCCCTTGTGTTCCGGGATGTAGAGGTAGCCGTCTTTGTCGGGAACCATGGGCATGGCCTGGGCGGCGTTGCCGATTTCAGTTCTGGTGCCCGGATGCACAAACACGATGTTGTGGGGCATGATGTCATTGTTTTTAAAGATGATTTCGAAGGGCTTGCCCGCCTCCACAGTCATCTCCGTCGTATCGTAGCGCATCTGCTCCTGAACCGTTTTGATCAGAAATGTGGCCACGCTGAGTTCTCGAAATTTTTTGCCCTGGGCATTGCCATCGGGTGAGGGGAGTTGCGCGCACAATGCCAAACCTAATTTCTGGGCATCCAGAAAGGCATCGGAAGTCCGCTGATCGGCTGGCATTCTGGAACAATGGTCCAATAGCAGGGAAATGATTTCCTGCTGCGAACTGCCCTCCATTTCTTCCCTGGGTAATTGTAGCAGCGCACTGACGGACGTGTCGAAATACGGTTCCTGTTTTAAATGGGTTGCCAGAATGCCAATGTTGGAAAGCGCGTGCTCCACGCCCAGGGAAGGCAGGGCTTGAAGGGCGGCGGTGCGGATGTTGGGATGGATTCTGGGGTTTTCGAGTAGGGTGGTGATCTTTGGGTGAAATGCCGCACGAAGGGTTGGATCAGGGATCAGCCGAACCGCATTGAGTAGCATCGTGCGCGTGGCCACGTCGTCATCGGTCGAGGTCCAGATTTCGTCCGGTTTTCCATCGGCGATGGCTACTGCGGCGTGGGAAATTTCGCGCGTGAAGGTTTGATTGATGGCATTGCGGCTCATGGAATAGAGGAGCGCCCGCTGGGGTTTGAGTCCGGGGCCGATATTCAGCAGCAAACGACCGACCTCTGCGACGGCGGCCTGGGCGGTGGCTCCGCGGGTGTCGAGCTTGTTGATGGCATCGGTGAGGACGGCGATGCGGTCCTGCTTGCGCATTTCCATGAGGGCGGAAATGGCAGCCTCGCGTTTCAACGGATCAAATCCCTGCCGCTCGACGCGCGCCTGGAGGATGGGCTCCACCTCAGGGGCGGCGGCTAGTTCCTCGTTGCTGAGACGATCCACGACGTAGGCGATGGCCTTGGGGTTCTTGAGCGATTTCACATCCACGTCGAGGACCCGCATGGTTTCGCTGAGGGTGTAATCAAGGTAATAGTCCATGGGATAATCCAGCACGGCGAGGGCAACGTCTGCGGGCTTCACCGACGAGGGTTGGGAAGAACTGGTGGAAGATTTAGTCTTTCGACGCAAGGAGGATGTATCGGATGCAAACCAGCTTGCAGCGCGCACGGCCTCAAGTCTGACCCGGGGATGCTCGTCGGTCGCGGCCTTGAGTAATAGATCGAGTGCTCCGGGGATGAACTCCCGCCAGGCGCAGAGGACTTTTACGGCGGCGGCGCGGGCCTTGGGCTCGGGGCTGAGGAGGACTTGCTTGAGCAGCGATTCGTTGGGTTGGTTGTGCCATTGATGAAGCCAGAGTTTCTCAAGCGCCTCGCGTGGCCCATCGGATGATGGCATCCTTCTCAGCAAGTCGCCGATTTCAAACCAGGGCCTTGTGCTCAATTCCTGCTTAATTCGCTCGCGCGTTCGATCTTCGTGCGTGGTCAGCAGGCCGATGAGAGTTTTAATGGATTCTCCGGCGATTTTTGGATCGCTGACCAGCGGTCTTTCCGGGTAGGTGATGCGCCAGATCCGGCCATGGGTTTTATCGCGCAGTGGATCGCGGAGGGAATATTGCATGTGTCCGATCAGGGCTTCGGCCCAATCGATGACGTACAGTGAGCCATCCGGGGCGAAGGTCATGGCCACGGGGCGGAAGAGGGGATCATCGCTGAGCACCAGAGGTTCGATTTCTTTGCCTTCGAATCCTGATCCCACCTCCCTGACTTCGTGCTGGAGGATGCCCTGAACGCCGATGCAATTGATCAGGAGGAAACGGCCCTGAGCTTCATCAGGGAAATGACTCGAGGACACAAATTCACATCCGCTGGTGGGGCGAACCCGTTTGGGGAACCACTGCTGCATGGTGTTGTGCTTTTCCGGGTAGGGGAGGTAACCGCTGAATGCCGTCCCGTAGTAGTTGGCCCCTCCGCTGGCATCACTGATGAAAAGCTGCCCCCACGAATCGAAGGCAATGCCGTGAGGGTTGGCATATTTGTAACTGACAGCGACCTCCAGTTTTTGTGAACGCGGCTCGTAGCGATACGTTCCCGCATCCACACACCTCACTGGCCCCCAGGGTGTCTCCACCTGCGAATGCTGGAAGGTTCCCTCCTGGAAATACAAGTCGCCGCCGGGGCCGTAAGTGAAGGAATTAATGACGTGGTGACTGTCGGCGGAATCGAAGCCATCGAGCACCTGTTCGCGAAGATCTGCCTTGTCCTCACCATTGGTGTCTTTCAGGAACAGGAATTCGCGTTGATGGCTGACGAGGATGCCGCCGTTGTAAAATTGAAAACTGATCGGCAGATGCAGGCCATCGGCAAAGGTGATCTGGCGGTCGGCTTTGCCGTCGTGATCGGTGTCCTCCAGAATGAGAATCTTGTCATTCATTACGCCGCCGGGCTGCCATTGCGGGTAACTCTGAAACGTGGACACCCACAAGCGCCCGCGAGTATCGAAAGCCATGCTGACTGCGTTACCAAGGTCGGGAAACGTTTCCTCGCTGGCAAAGCAGTCGATGGCGTAACCGGGGGCCAGCTTGAAGTGTTTTTTGGATTCCTCGGTGTTGAGAAATTTGATAAAATCAGGCTCGGCGGTCTTGCTGGTCATCCCGGTGTTTTGTCCGGCATCCGTTTTCTTACCGCCGCCGAAGAAAGTTTTTACTTCCAGAAATGGTGGGATGTTGGAGTCGTCGACAGTTGGGAGTGATGGGGAGGATGAGAGTGAGGAGAGCTTGCCGCTGGCAATGTCCCAGATGCGCTGGTCGCGATTCGCGACTTTGACGTCCAGGATTTCGCGTTCGCGCTGCATGACATCACGGTTCGTCTGGTCGCCATCGGCAAATTTCAAATCGGCGCGTCCGCCATACACATAGTAGCTGTCAACGATGCGGTGGCGGTGATACCAGTGGAAGTTTTTGTCGGCGATGGCTGTGAGAAGGGGATTTAGGAGTTTCTCATCAAGATCCACACCTAGAATTCGCACGCCATCACCTTTTTCCAATCCGTATAGGGCACGGTCAATCAAGTCGGCTAAACCTATATCCCCACCATGGTGACTGCGGATTCTTTGGGGACTTACGATATGAACGCCATTGATTGTTAGATGCGAAGAGGTGTCTAACCCGGAAATCTCAAATAATGTTTTGTGCAGGCGCAAAGACTCCTGGAACAAGTTCCCAAAGGACACACCATGCCGCGTGGACACTTCCTCCATCGCCTTTGTGTAATGATCCAAATTTTCGTTCAGTTTTTTGAAATCGGGAAGATTCGGATCATCGATATATTCAGCCGCAATCGGCGACACCAGCACGATCCTCGGCGAGCCCCTGCCGCTGTAGTTCTGTTGCTGCGTGTGGACGATCCAGGCATCCAGATCCGTTTTGAATTCTTCCAGACCCTCCGGCCCCTTAAACGATTCGTTAAAACCGAAGAAGGCCATGACGACATCTGCTTTGCAGAACGACAGTTGCTCATCGGGGGTGCCGAACCCTCCGGCGCGGGGTCGCAACGCCACTTCATCGGCTGGCCAGGCCAGGTTTCTCACCACCAGGTTGTGCTTCGGAAATCGCAGATGGAGCAGCGCCTCGAAGTGATTGCACCCTGGCAGGCTCATGCGAGCGGCCAGGCTATTGCCGATGAAGCAAATGTGATCGTTCGGATGGATTTCGAATTTGAAGATGCCGGCTTTGACCTCACAGGAAAAGGCGACAAGCAGAACGGCGACGAAGCGGATCCTGGTCATGGGAAATGAAAAGATGACGGGCCTCAATGCGGCTTGAGATGCTTGTCAAAGAAGGTCAGCATGGCGGCATCGGCTTTCTCCGCGTCGGCACCGCTGAAGCCATGGCCCGCGCCCTGCATAGTCAGCAGTTCCACCTCAACCTGGGCGGCCTTCAATTTATCCACCATCCAACCCGCCTGCTCATAGGCAACGTATTTGTCCTCGGTTCCGTGGACTATCAGGGTGGGGGAGGCATTCGGAGTCACCCAGTAGAGGGGACTTCCGTGGATGTGTTCCTTGAGCTTGGTGTCGAGCGCGCCACCGAAAAAGAGCGGCAGCACTTCCGCAGCATCAACGCTTTTGCCGTAGGATTTTGTAAAATCGCTCGGACCATAGAAATTCACCACGCAGGTGACATCGCTGGACTGGTCCAGATTCTCCCCGACATCGAATTCCTTCACGCCCTGGGTCACGCCTAAGAACTGCACGAGATGTCCGCCGGCCGATCCGCCGGTGACACCGATCCGCTTCGGATCGATCCCCAGCTTGGCAGCATTGGCGCGGAGCCAGCGCACGGCGGCTTTGCAGTCGAGGACCGCCGCCGGGTATTGGAAAGCAGGAGCCAGGCGATACGTCATCGTGGCCGCCACGTAACCATTCCCGGCGAGTTTCAGGCAGAGGCCATCGTATCCCTCGCGAGTGCCTGCACGAAAGCCACCCCCATGAATGCACAGGATGGCTGGCAGGAGTCCGGTGGCATTTTTTGGCTTGGCGATGTTCAACTGCAAATGCTGGTCGGCAGCATTTGAAAACTCAACATTTCGTTCGAACGTGAGATTGTCCGGAATAACGAGATCCGCAGCGGTGGCTGAGGAAAGGATGGCGAGAAGCGGGAGCAGGATGGATTTCATAAGATGGCGAGCAAATCACAGATTCGCCATCTTGGGAACTATTTCAGTTCCGCGAGCACGCGTTTGATGTCGGCGGCCTGTTCCGCAGTGGAGGCCTTGGCATCGTGCCAGACGACCTTCCCATCCTTGATCAGGAAACACTGCCGCGAGGCCAGGGAAAGCAGGCCCTTGAGCATTTTATCGACCTTGAACGCTGCCACGACCTTGCCTTCGGGGTCGGCAATCAGATCAAAGGGAAGCTTCTGTTCAGCTTTGAATTTTTTCTGATCCTCGGGCTTGTCGAAGGAAACGCCGAGGACCTGCACACCCTGCTTGCTGAGATCCGCAAAGGCATCGCGCAGGGAGCAGGCCTGTTTGGTGCAGCCGGGAGTGCCCGCTTTGGGGTAAAAGAACACCACAGTCGGGCCCTTCTTGTAGACATCGGCGAAGTTCACCGTGGCTCCGTCCTGATTCACACCTGAGACTACAGGGGCGTCATAGTTGACCTTTTCGCCTTCGCCGGCGACGGCGGTGCCAAAGATGGAATGAAGGATTGCAGCGATCATGAGGAGTGCGGCTAAAATGAGGAGACGGGATTTCATAAATAGAAGGGACAACAATCAGGAAACGCCTGAGGATGGCACGTGGATGCCTGATTTAGAACCGATTGTTCGGGAAACGAAACCCATGCCAAAAACAATGTATCGCCCAGGGTTCACGACGCGGGCCTTCTTCTACCCAATGATTCCAGTATAAGCCTGGCCTTCGTTGATGGTGGGGCGCTCAGGACGGCCCTTGTAATTATAAACCAGGCCCATGTTGTCGAGACCCATCAACCAGAGGATGGTGGCATGGAGATCGTGGACATGCATGCGCTCGTCCACGGCGTGGAGTCCCACTTCGTCGGTGGAACCGATCACCTGGCCGCCGCGAACGCCGCCTCCCGCCATCCACATGGTGAATCCCGTGGGGTTGTGGTCACGGCCGTCTCCTTTTTCACTCATGGGGGTGCGACCGAATTCACCGCCCCAGACCACGAGGGTGCTTTCCAGCAAACCGCGCGATTTCAAATCCTTCAGCAATCCTGCAATGGGTTTGTCCGTTCCCCGGCACAGCTTCGAATGATTGTCCTCAATGTTTGCGTGGGCATCCCATTTGCTGCCGGCGCCGCTGTAGAGTTGCACGAAACGAACGCCGCGCTCGACGAGTCGGCGGGACAGCAGGCACATGCGGCCGAATTCCGCGGTTTCCTTTTCCTCAATGCCATAGAGCTGTTTTGTGGCCTCGGTCTCCCTCGTCAGATCGACCGCTTCCGGTGCCTGCGCCTGCATGCGAAAGGCCAGTTCGTAGCTGGCGATACGCGCCTCGAGTTCGCTTTGGGCATGCGTGCTGGCATGGGCGCGATTCAAGGCGTTGAGAAAATCTAGTTTTGCCCTTTGCCGGGTATCGGACACGCCAGCGGGTGGGTTGAGGTTGGCAATGGGCGTGGCGTCCGCCGTCAAGCGGGTGCCCTGATAGACTGCGGGCATGAATCCGCTTCCCCAGTTTCGCGGACCGTTGATCACGCTGGAGGGATTGTCCTGCATGACGACAAATGCAGGGAGATTTTCATTTTCCGTGCCCAATCCATAACTTGTCCATGCGCCAAGCGATGGCCGGCCGGCCAGAATCGAACTGGTGTTCATCTGGCAGACGCCGGAGGAGTGGTTGATGCCATCGGCCCAGCACGAGCGGATGACCGCGAGATCGTCGGCACACTCCGCAATGTGCGGCAGCCAGTCACTCACCCACAATCCGCTTTGGCCATGCTGTTTCCATGCCCGCTTGCTTGGTAGGATCGGGGAATGGAACTCACCCATCGCGGTAATGACGGGCTTGAAGCTGGGCGGGATCGGCTTGCCTGCCAGTTCCAGCAGCGCGGGTTTGGGATCGAATGTATCGAGATGCGACGGACCTCCCTCCATGAACAGGAAGATCACATTTTTTGCTTTCGAGGGGAAATGCCGCTGGCGGGGCGGCGCTACATCGCTGGAGGCTGAGCCCAGGCCCTGGCCCGCCATCAGGTGGGCGAGCGCCAGCGCGCCAAATCCTCCGCCGGCACGACTGAGGAAATCGCGGCGTGTGGTGGTGAATTCGTGGTGGGGTGTCAGCATTTCAATCGAGGTAGATAAATTCGTTCGAATTGAGAAGGACATGGCAAAAATCGGCAAGAGCCGTGACACGCGCATCCTGATCCGGCGGGCACAAGGCGGACTGGCGTTCCAGAAACCCAAGTGCGTCCCCGGTTTCTGCGTCCGATGGCATCCGACCAAACACCAGCCTATAGGCCAATATTATCCTCCCGATATCATCGGAGGGGCATTCGCGCAGCAGCCGGTTGGCGAAGGCCCTTGCGCGCTGAACCGGCCAGTCGTGATTGATCATGAGCAGCGACTGCGTGGGGGTGGTGGTGACATTGCGTTCCGCGACGCACGAGAAACTTTCGGGAGCATCGAAGGCTTCGAGCAGGGGATCGTGGGTGTTGCGCAGAACTTTTGTATAGACGCTGCGGCGTGGTTCGCGCCAGTCCACGCTGGGGCCACCGGCCTCGGTTTTGAGTTCTCCGCTGATGAGGAGGATGGCATCGCGGATCTGTTCCGCATCCAATCGCCGGGTGGTCGGGCGGCAGGGAAATTTGTTTTCGGAATCTGCGGTGGTTGGCTGCGGTGGCGTTGCCTGCTGGTAAGTGGCCGAAGTAAGGATGAGCCTGTGAAGTTTCTTCAGGCTCCAGCCATCGGCGATGAAGCGGCCTGCCAGCCAGTCGAGGAGTTCCGGATGGGACGGCGGTCCGCCCAGTTTGCCGAAATCGCTGGTGGTCGCGACGAGTCCGCGGCCGAAATGGTAGTGCCAGACGCGATTGACGATGACCCTCGCGGTGAGTGGATTGTCCGGTCGTGTGATCCACTTCGCGAGCGCCGCACGCCTTCCGGTCGAGGAGGGCCTGGGTTCGATCCTTGCGGTTTCGGTGTCGAGCACCGTCAAATAGCCCGGTTCAATCTCCCCTTGGTCCGCCTTTTTCGGAATCGTCACCCCGGGTGCGGTCGTGCCAATATCGCTCACACAGGGGACACCAGGCAAAGCGGCAGGCTTGTCGTTTGCAAAGCAGGCGAATTGTTTTTGCAGGTTCACATAGCGCTCCCGGTCCGCAGCTGGGAGGTGGTTCACGAGGTGATCCCATTCATAAATCACCTGGCGAAAGGCGAGTTCCGCGATTTGCTTTTCCCAGGGGTTGCGTTCCGCGAGGGGTTTGCGGAGCACGGTCTGGATTTCTTGGGGAAATTTCGAAATGGCCTCATCCGCCACCTTCACTTTGGCGGGTTCCTCGATGCTGGCGATCTGCCCTCGCAGTTCGCGGGTGGATTCCTCCCAGGTCCTCAGCTTAGCTTCGTAATCCGCAGACTGAGATGGAGTGGCAAGTTTGAAATCATCGCGCAGTCGCAGCGGGGCGAAGAACGCCTGCAGGCGGTAATAGTCGCGCTGAAGAATGGGATCGAATTTATGATCGTGGCAGCGCGCGCATTGCATGCCCAGCCCCAGAAAGACATCGGCGGTCACATCCGTCACTTCGTTTAGCATGTTGGTCCACTGACTGGCGACATCGCGATTGTTGTATTCGTAGATGCCATGGCGCAGGAAGCCGGTGGCGGTGCGCGCGTCGAGGTCATCCGGAAAAAGTTCGTCGCCGGCCAGTTGCTCCTGCACGAAGCGATCGTAGGGCTTGTCTGCAATCAGTGACGCGATGACATAATCGCGATAGCGCCAGGCGTTTGGCCGGTAGTCGTCGCTTTTGTAGCCATCGCTCTCGGCGTAGCGCACGAGGTCCAGCCAGTGCCGGGCCCAATGCTCTCCGTAGCGCGGGCTGGCGAGCAGGGCGTCGCAGAGTGCAGCCGCAGCGACTGGCTGGCCGGATTGCGCGGCGAGCTGGAAGGCATCGAGTTCCTCCGGTGTTGGCGGAAGGCCGGTCATGGTGTGGTAAATCCTTCGAACCAGCTGTCCGGCTTCTGCCATGGGAGCGGATTGCAGGCCATGGTCGGCGAGTTTCTGAAATACGAAGCGGTCGATCTCATTGCGGCACCAGCCGTTGTCATAAACCAACGGTGGTTCGACATTGGCAAGCGGCTGAAATGCCCACCATTTCCTGTCTTCGTCCGTGATCGTCCCCGTCTGGCGCACTGCCATTTTTTGAGCGGAGCGCCCGGCTTCCGAAACAGCGATAACTTCCGCGCTGCGCAAATGGCAGGCGGCAACCAACAGCAGGCTGAAGGCATTCAGACCTGGGATGAAACGAAGAATTATCACGACGGAATATCGCCACCATGGAGCCAACCGTGCCCAGACGACAAGAAAAAGAATGCGTGTCTGAACCGTTGTCAGATCTCAGGCGGCGAAACGGACGACGTGGGGCCTCACCAGCAGGTCGTAATCGTGAAAAAGCATGCGGATGACCTCGGTGTGGGATCCCGCATTGAAAGCGATCTCGCTTTCATCGGCGAGATCTGGAGAGAGATAGACGGGCAGACCGTAGAGGTTGCCGAATGGAGGCATGGCCCCGGGTTCGCAATCCGGGAAATGCCCCTTGAATTCTGCTTCGTGGACGATCCTCACATCATCCGTGCCGGCTATTTCGCATAGGTCCTCGATTAGGATACGTTGAAAGGAAGGCAGCACCGCCATGGCCATTTCCCCATCTATTTCCAGGATGACCGTCTTCGCCATAATTCGCCCGGGAATGTGTGCCGACTCGGCGACTTCCTGAGTGGTGTAGGCCACCGAATGTCGGATGGCGACATACCTGATTTTGTGACGGTCCAGAAACTGTTTGAGTGTAGACGCAGGCATGACACGAATCTCGCTTTCTAGGGTTGAATTTGAATCGGCAACGCCATTCTATCCGACCGACCAGATTCCGTCAATCTTTCCGACGATATTAAAGCCAAAATTTCCGCGCGGGCCATGCCTTCAGTTGGAGTCTTCCCTCGCTTGGTTCGGAAATGGTCAAGGCCAGAGCAGTAAAATGGCCGATCCTCCCAGCAGGGCCGAACCCAATCCGAGAAGTATGGGAAGAATGAAGGCTCTCGCACCAAGCATTGCGGCAAGGGCAATTTTAAAGAACACATTGGCCAGCCCTGCAAGAAGGATCATGCGCCATGCGGTATTGGTATCGAGATGCGCGGTGTTGACCAGATTGGCGGTTGAGAGGGTAATGGCATCCATGTCGGTCAGACCGGAGATCACTGAAGCGACATAGAGACCGGTCGTCCCAAAATAAGCCCGTGCCGCGGCCACCGCGAGGAGCACAATGGCATAGAGAAGCCCAAAGAGGATGGCGCTGCCAAGGCCGGAGGGAGGCTGTTCATCTTCGCTGCGAGTGGGGGATTTTCGGGCAATGTGATGCACGACAAGGGCCACTCCGACAAACCAAATCAACATCGTCAGCAGGGGAGGGAACATCTGCAGGAAATGCGAGGGTGCCACCATGGCTATTTCCACAATGACTCTGACAAACACCACGGACGAGGCGATCAGGGTAATCGCCGCAAGGCTGATACCACAAGCTGCCGGGTTCCGACTGCGCCGCGCCAGTGCCATGGTGGTCGCGGTGCTGGAGATCAGGCCGCCAATCACCCCGGCGAGGAACGGTCCTTTGCCACCACCAAGGAATTTGCCGGCCAGATAGGCGGCCAGACTAATCCCGACGATGAGGACCACCATGAGCCAGGTGGAGAAGGGATTGAGGACGTTGAAAAAACCCATCTCGCGGTTCGGCAGCGCGGGCAGGATGACCAGACCAACAAGGACGAGGCGTCCAATCTCACGCAGGTCATTTTCGCCAATTTTATGCACCATGCCGTGCAGAGCATTTTTACTCTGGAGCAGAATCAGGACACTGCCTGAGATCATGATGGCAATGGTCTGCTGTCCCAGTCTGGTGATCATTCCGG
>CALQSQ010000057.1 GCA_943333275.1 Akkermansia muciniphila | reverse complement strand
TCCAATCTCGATACCAAGCTGCGGATTGAAATGCGCAGCGAGATCCGGCGCATCACCAAGAAATTTGGCCTGACCGCCGTCTATGTGACCCACGATCAGAAGGAGGCCCTCAGCATGGGCGACCGCATGGCCATCATGGAGAAGGGTGTGATCGCCCAGGTGGGGACACCGCGAGAGGTTTACCGCGACCCCCGCACCATGAGTGTGGCCAGTTTCATCGGCGAGGCGAATTTCCTCCCGGGAGAAATCGAAGGGGAAACCAGCCGGCCTGGATTCTGGAGCGTCAGCACCTCACACGGGCGCTTCTGGGGTCGCATTACAGATGCCAGCCTGCGTCCGCAAGCGGGCGATCTGGTGACCATCTGCCTGCGCCCGGAGGCATTGCAGCTTGCGGATTTACCTCAGAAAATGAACACACTCGCGGTTCGTCTGGCCGATGCCATTTACCTCGGAGAGTCCGCCCAATACCAGGTGATTGATGATCGCGGCAGAATCTTCCGGCTCTCGGAGGTCAATCCGCTGGGCCTGCGCACAGCCAGTGACGAGGAACAATATGTGACGGTGGATCCGGTGGATGTCATGATCCTGCTCAAATAAATATTTCTGCCTCCGCCATCATGAAAAAGTATCTCATCGTCCTCGGAGCCCTGGCGGCCACGCTGATACTCCCCTTCATGCTGCGGCCGAGCGAGGAGCGGCGCGAAATTGATCCCAATGGCACGCTGACCATCATCAGCCCGCACGTGGAATCCATCCGCTCGGAATTCACCCGCGCCTTCCAGCGCTTCATGAAGGACAAGCACAACCGGAATGTCGAAATCCAGTGGCTGACACCCGGAGGGACATCGGAAATCGACAAATACGTCGAGACCGAATACCGCGCGGCCTTTGAAAATTACTGGGGCGAGACCCAGTCCGAAAAATGGACTGCCGAAGCCGGCAATGCCGTGGCCCTGAGCAAACCAGTCGGCGACGATCAGCCCAGGCTGAAGGCGGCGCGGGATGTGTTTCTCAATTCCAATCTTGGGATCAAAATCGATCTCTTTTTCGGCGGGGGCACCTATGATTTTGAAAAGCAGAAAAAGAAAGGCTATCTCGTCGCCACCACCCCGGACGGAGCTTACGGGCCTGCGGCGATTAAGAAAGCCCACCCTGATTGGTTCACGGATGCCATCATCCCCCAGACCTTTTCCGGTCAGCCCTTTTACGATCCGGATCTCTGCTGGGTGGGCAATTGTCTGTCATCCTTCGGCATCGTTTACAACAAGGATGTGCTGGAGCGCATCGGCATCAGCGAGCCTCCGCGTCAGTGGACGGACCTGACCAGTCCCAGCTACTCGGGCGCGATTGCCCTGGCCGATCCCGGCAAAAGTGCCTCCGCGGCCATGGCCTTTGAAATGATCATCCAGCAGCAGATGCAGCAGGCGCTGGCCCGGCTTAAGAAAGCTTCGCTCACCCCGAATCCCACTGCCGCCGCCCCCATCAAAACGGAAGCTGAGGCGATCAGTGAAGGCTGGATGCTCGGCCTGCAGATCATTCAAAAAATTGCCGCCAATGCCCGGTATTTCACGGATTCTGCGCCGCGTCCCCCCATGGACGTGAGCCGTGGAGAAGCCGCCGCCGGCATGGCGATCGATTTCTACGGCAAAACGTTTGTCGAAAAACTCCAGCAGCCGAACGGGGAATGCCGGGTTGTCTATCTGACCCCGGAGGGCGGAAGTTCCGTGAGCGCCGATGCCATCGGCATGTTCCGCGGAGCGCCGAATCCCGAACTCGCCACGATCTTCATGGAATACGTCCTGAGTCTCGAAGGTCAGCGGCTCTGGGGCCACAAATCAGGGACTCCCGGCGGTCCCACCCGCGTGGCGCTGCGCCGCCTGCCGATCCGCAAGGATTACTACGTGCCAGCCGAACGTGCCCTGGCCAGCGATCCCGAGGAAATGCCCTACGAAAAAATCAATTTCAACTACAACGCCAAATACACTGGCCCGGCCTTCAATGCCCTGCGGCTGATCGTCCGCGCGATGTGCCTGGACACCCAGGAGGAAATGAAAACCGCCTGGCACGAGCTTGTCCGCCACGGCTTCCCCCCACGGGCCACGGAAAATTTCTCCGACCTCCGCCTGATCAGTTACGAAAAGGTCATGACGGACATCGCCAAAGTCTGCAACGGAAGCGATAAATTGCTCCAAGCCAGACTCGCCCGGGACCTGGGCGGAATGTTCCGCAACCAATACCTGAACGCTACGGCCATGGCTCTGCGCGGGGAATGAATCCCCCGCAAGCAGCCGGCCGGCTTGCCGTAGATTCCTAGCGTCCTCTCGGACTGTTCTTGATTTGACGGATGCCGCGGTCCTCCCGGATATCGCGCGATTGCTTGAAATTGTTATCGTGCTTCTTCGGGTGCTTGGCGGTCTCGCTGTGATTGGCCCCGAGTTTACGGGGGAGAGGTGGGACCTTGGCTTCGGGGGGGGTGGTGGTGGTAGGGACGGCTTTCTTTTTCATGGCTTGGGTAGGTTTAAGTTCGTGGCGGTTGTTGCAATCCGGTAATGGCCAGTCCCGGAGCTTGGATACTTATACCATATTCGGAACCACCTTCCCAAGGAATTATCAGGGTGAGATCGCGTGTTCTCCCTGGAGAAACGCAGGGGTAGCGGTCCCGGGAGTCGTGCCTTCAAAAGGGAAAGGAAAGCATTTCTCGTTGCCAAATGGGAAAACTTCTTATAGTCCCCTCCCCGCGCTCAAAGCGTGGAAATCCTTCATCCCCATCGCTCCACCCTTTCCGCCATGAATCTTACCATCGACAACCAACCGAATTGCAAAGCCATCGTCACCGTGGAGGTGCCCCAGGAGACGTTCCAAACGATGGAGGGGAAAATGGCCCAGAGTTTCTCCCGCAATGCGAAAGTGGCGGGTTTCCGTCCCGGAAAGGCGCCGCTCTCCGTGATCACCAAGCGCTATGCCAGCGAGATCAAATCCCGGGCCGTGGAGGAAGTCGCCAACGAGGCCCTGCGCGAAGTTTACACGAAATCCGGACTGGAAGTGCTGTCGGTCGATGAGGGCAAGAACGAAGATGGATTGGAAGGTGGTCGCCGGTTTATCTTCACCGTGACGGTCCGGCCGGAAGTGGTGCTCCCTGAATACAAGGGGCTCAAAATCGAAGTGCAGGAGTTGGATGTGACGGAGGAATTCATTTCCCAGGTCATCGAACGCCAGCGTGAATCCCTCGCGGACATGGGGGACGTGACGGATCGCCCTGCCAGGGAGGGTGACATCTGTGTGGTGGACTATTCCGGCGCCGTGGACGGACAGGCGATCAAGGAACTGGTTCAGGAGCGTGATTCCTTCCTTGCTGAGAACACGGGCTTCCTGTTGAAGATTGCCCCGGATAATTTCCTGCCCGGATTCACCGAGCAACTGGTCGGTGCCGCCATCGGCGAAACCCGCACTGTGCGGGCCACGGTTCCCACCGAATCCGAATCCGCGCTGGCCGGGAAAGAAGCGGAATACCAGGTGACCGTGACTGGGATCAAGGAGCAACAGCTTCCTGAGGTGAATGATGATTTCGCGGCCAAGTTGATGCCCGGCAAGACTCTTGCGGACCTGCGAACCTTCGTGCGCGAGCGGGTGGAGGCCGATGCCAAGCGCAGCGTTGAGCAGCAGAAGCGCGTGAATGTGCTGGCCGCCCTGAGCGCGACCGCCAACTTTGTGGTGCCGGAGAAACTGGTGGCCCAGGCCACGCAGCGCCGCATCGATGAACTCGTGCAGACGAATCTGAAGCAGGGTGTGAGCCGGGATATCCTCCAGGAAAACGAAGAGGCCATCGTCGGAGCGGCCGGACACCAGGCCGAAAGCGATGTGAAGCAGGAGTTCCTCTTGTTGGAAATCGCCAAGGCGGAAAAACTGCAGCCCACCAACGAAGAGGTGGCCGCCCAGGTCTCGTATCTGGCCGAACGCAACAACATGAACTTCCAGAAGGCGCTCAAGAACCTTCAGAAAAACGGTCAGCTGGACAATCTGCGAACCGGCATTGTCCTGGAGAAATCCGTCAATTTCCTGATCGAACACGCCGAGGTCACCGTAAAGAAAATGACCTCCGACGAACTCAAAAAGGCTGAGGAAGAGCAGCAGAAGGCTGCCGAGGGGCAGGCTTAGACGCTAACCTCGGTGCAGGATTTTCAGGCCAGTCCCAGATGCCGGAGAACCTCCGGTGGTGGGCCGGGGAAAGTGGGCATGGGGAGATTCCCCTTGTATTGCAGATCCTCAAACCCGGCGGCACTGGAATAAAATCCGCTGAGGCAGAGATCGAGGAATTTCTGAAAGAAGACGGCTCCGATGCGATCCTGCTCCGCGGCCTTGGCTGGGGTGGCGATGCTGTCGAGGAGGGTGGTTCTGGGTGCTTCGGGCAGGGCAATGAAGGCAACGCCGTGGCGTTTAAAACTCTCGGTGTTCAGCCAGGCTAGGCCTGGGCGGATGATGGCCAGGTCGGTCTGTTGGAGTGGATAGGGCGCGCTGACCCATTCATTGATGAACTTAGGAACCCCGGCGGCGCCGGCGGCAGGGCTGCGATCGTCCGCTGGCAGGACCAAATCCGCCAGCAGGGTGACTGTTTTCATTTCCGGATCCGTCAGTAGTTTGGGCCACGGACATTTGTCAGGCTGCGTCAGAGAAGGATCGGAAGGTCCGCCTCTTGGCACGGCGGCCGCGGGATCAAAAGGTGCGGGCGCGGGGACTGGCGCTTCTGCGGCTCCCGATCTTGGGAGGGCACCCGCCGCTGCGCCGGTGGCCAGGAATTTCAGGGCGGCCCGGCGATCGAGGCGTGGCGTGGTGGGAGTATCGGACATGGTGGGTGGTTAAAATACTACCGGCCTGGCGCGGCCGGGGTGTTTTGGGATTTGTTCATTTCCTTCTCGACAAGGCTGTTGGTCCACCAACTCTCACCAAGCGCCTGCTGCAGCGAGTAAAGTTTCTCCTGAGGCGTGGAGCCATTGGTGGGAAATTTGGCCCCGAGGAGTCGGGCGATCGCCGCGCGTTTGGAATTGGCCAGGGCGGATTGCAATCTGGCCAGGTCCTTCCAGGCGGCGGCGTTTTCCTTCGCGAATTTCGCCTGAATCTTGGCGGCGCTGAGTTTGTCCGAGAGCCCGGAATCGCCCCCCAGCGGGGATTGGCTATCGTGTGTATTGACGAGTTCCTTGTTGGGGAACGCCCGCATTTCCGGCCAGGCTTCCTCGGTGAGGTCCTGGACGGACTGCTCGATTTGAGCATCGCTATATTTTCCGATGGCGCTGGCGAGCAGGGTTTGCATCACTCCTGCGGGCAGTGCGCTGATGTTGTTCCAGGTGCTGCGGAGGTATTTGGTGAGATTGGCGCGCAGGGCTGGATCGTGCGGCAGTTCCGGTGCCAGGTCGTGCAGCAGGTCCAGATGCATCCGGAGCATTTCCCGCATCAGCAGGAGTGGCTTCGTGTTCATGGTATTGCTGGGATGCACACGGTAGTTGATGAGCGGCTCGGGCAGGACCAGCATTTGATCTCGCAGGACGGTTTGGGCCAGGAAATAGTAGTCGTGATTGTAGCGGTAGGGTCGGAAGGGGAAGCGCAGCAGGTGCTCGCGACGGGCAATGACATTGCTGGTGGTGGCGGGGAAATTTCCCAATCCCAGCCATTCGCAGAGGTCGGGGGCCTCGCGGTGCTGCCAGCTCCAGACCGCACGAAACCAGCGGGCCCGCGGCTCGGTCATCGGCAGCGGAGCGTCGTCGGGATCAATGATGTTGAGACCGGTGCAGATGACGCTTTTGGTTGGATCCGCTTCCAGCAGGGGCAGGCAGCGGGCGAAGCGCTCCGGCTGGTAATGGTCATCGGAGTTGAGGATGCTGATGATTTCGCAATCTGCCGCCGCCATCGTGATCGCCTGATTGATGGTGTTGTGCGCGCCGCGGTTTTCCCTGGCCAGCACTTCCACCCCGCGGCTGCGATAGGTCTCCAGCAACGCGACGGATTCATCCTTCGATCCGTCATCAATCACCACGATGCGGTCCGGTCGGCGTGTTTGCGCCAGCACGGAATCCAACGCCTTCCCAATGTAATGGGCGTGATTGTAGGATGGAATGACAACAGCGAGACGCATCACGATTAACGCACGGGTTAGGACTCAGCCAGGAGCGCGGCCCTGGCTCCGGCCAGCGAGGTGATCTGCTCAGCCGGCAGAGTGGGCCATTGCAGATTCAGAGACTGGAGATGCTCCAGAATGGCGGCGGAAACAATCAGGCGCATGTCCCCCTTGTCATCGGCGGGCACCACATACCAGGGCGCCTCCGGGGTGGCAGTGGCGTTGATGGCGTCCTCATAGGCACGCATGTAATTGTCCCAGTGGGCGCGTTCCTTCACGTCGTCCGCATTGAATTTCCAATTTTTGGACGGGGTATCAATGCGTTCGATGAAGCGTTTCCGCTGCTCCTCCTTGGAGACGTGCAGGAAAAATTTCACCACCTTGGTGCCATTGCCATCAAGGAACGCCTCGTAGTTGGCGATATCGCGGTAACGATTTTTCCAAAGGCGTCCCATTTTCTGGGTGGCTTCGGCTGGCAGGCGCTGGTATTTCGTCACGATCTCCGGATGCACCTTGCAAACGAGGACTTCTTCGTAATAGGAGCGGTTGAAAATGCCAATGTGCCCGCGCTGCGGTGTCACCTTGGAGCAGCGCCAGAGGAAATCGTGATCGAGTTCCTCATCACTGGGCCGCTTGAAACTATACACCTCCACGCCGCCGGGGTTGATGCCGCTCATGACGTGGCGCAGGGTGCCATCCTTGCCGGCGGCATCCATCGCCTGGAAAATGATGAGCATGGCAAGCCGGTCCTGTGCATACATCTTCTGCTGCAACTCATCGATGGCGTCCTGATAGGCGGTGAGTTGGGCCTTGAGGTCGGCGGAGTTTTTGTAGAGGTGCTGTTTGAGACCGGTGCGGGCCCTCTGGATTTTGAAAGGCGTCTTGCCATTCACACGATAGGGCTTGGGATCGAGGGAGTTTTTCATGGGTCGGGAAAATGTTGGCGAAGGATGAATGCACGCAATGGCTAGCCGAGGCACGGAGCGATGACCAGCCATTTTTCAGGCCTTCACAACCGGAGGAGGCCCCAGACTCTGGTGAAAATCTCATCGCTGAACCCCATGGCCTTTTTTAGGAAATAATCGCGCTCGATCAGGTTGATTTCCAGGGCGGCGGTGACCGCCTCCTCAGCGGTGATGAGCTTGCGCAACCTGGCCCAGCGTCCGCTCACCGAAACAGGGAAATCACTGCCATGAATCACGCGCTCCTGATTTTCGGGACGCAGGCAAATGCGCAGTCCGTGGCTGCGGTTGGGGGTGTTGAGCGCGGAGATATCGCCGTACAGGTGCGGGTATTCGCGCAGCATTTGCTGGAAGCCGGGAAGCTCGTTGCGCTCCAGCATGGCCGGGCCACTGCGGGTGGCATAGTGGGCGGCGATGATGGTGACGCCGCATTCGAGCGGGAATCGCAGGCGCTGGGGGCTGAAGAGTTTTTTGTCGTAAACGGGCACGGTGTATTCGCCCCCGGTGTGGGCCAGGAAGGGCAGTTTGGCATCAGCCATGAGTTTGAAAAAATCGCGATATTTCGTGCGCGAGCAGTCTACGTTCTGGCTGGTGGGAAGGAGTTTCAACATCACCGCGCCCTTCTCCAGACAGCGCTCCAACTCCTGCATGGCATCGTGCCGGGCCGGATGGATGGAAACGGCGGGGAGGAGTTGGGGATAGCGCTGGCAAATCTCAAAGACCCAGTCGTTGGTGACGTGAAACGAGCCGAAATTGAGTTTACGTCCGTCCTCGGAATAAACTTCCTCATGGGCCAGGATCACCGCATGGGTGAGCGTTGACGCATCCACGAGGGCGGCGACGTAGGCGGCATAGCGGTCGTCGAAATCATCATCCGCCACGTTCGCCCTCAGGCCGATGCCACGCAGCATGACGCGGCCCGTGAAATTCCGGGCGAAGTTCAGCCGCATCCAGTTGCCATTGCCACGGCGACCATTTCCCACCAGGTGCACATGCATGTCCACCGGCCCCCGCTGAGCGATGGTGATCATGCCAGCATTCCCTTGAGGATGCTGCCGTGGACATCGGTGAGACGGAATTGGCGGCCCTGGTAGCGGAAGGTGTGCGCCTCGTGGTTGATGCCGCAGAGATTCATGATGGTGGCCTGCATGTCGTGAACATGGGCGGGATCCGCCGTGATGTTCCAGCCGAAATCATCCGTCTGGCCATAGGTGGTGCCGGGCTTGACGCCGCCACCAGCCAGCCACCAGCTGTAGGCGCGGCCAAAGTGGTCGCGACCGGTGGGCTTGTTGGGATCGCCCTGCCCGAATGGAGTGCGACCGAACTCTCCGCCCCAGGTCACGAGCGTATCGTCCAGCAGGCCGCGTTGTTTCAAATCCTTGACGAGTGCGGAGCTGGGCAGGTCGGTGTCGCGGCACTGCTCTTCCAACTGCGTAAAAAGATTCCCATGCTGATCCCATCCGCTGTGCATGATCTGCACGAAGCGCACCCCACGTTCCAGCAGGCGTCGGGCGATCAGGCAGTTGTTGGCATAGCTTCCCTTCGTGAGCACATCCGGGCCGTACATTTCCAGCACGCTCTTGGGTTCGTTGGAGAAATCCAGCAGGCCGGGCACGCTCGTTTGCATGCGGAAGGCCATTTCATACTGGGAAATGCGGGTTTCGATTTCCGGGTCGCCGTAGTCCGCCAGATGGTCGGCATTCATCGCGTTGATGTCATCCAGCAGTTGCCGCCGGGCGTCGCGGCTGATGCCCGGTGGGTTTTGCAAATACGGAACGGGATCGCCGGTGTTGCGAAAGCGCACGCCCTGGTAGCGGCTGGGCAGAAATCCCGCGCCCCAGTAATAGTCGAAAAACAACTGTCCGCAGGTCCGTCCACGATCCGACGAGGTCATGACGACAAAGGCCGGCAGTTCCTCCGATTCACAGCCCAGGCCGTAACTCAGCCATGCGCCCATGCTCGGGCGTCCGGGAACCTGGCTGCCGGTCATGAAAAAGGTGACGCCGGGCGCATGGTTTACGGCCTCGGTATTCATCGATCGCACCACGCAGATGTCATCGGCAATGGATCCGATCCCCGGCATCATGGTGGTGATTTCCGTGCCGCTCTGACCCCAGCGCTGGTAGGGTTTGATGGCCGGAACCATCGGCCATTTGCTGGCTCCCGATGTCATGGTGGAGAGGCGGGTGGTGCCGCGCACGCTGGCGGGGATGTCCTGGCCGGCCATTTTTTCGAGCATCGGTTTGTGATCGAAAAGATCCACGTGCGAAGGAGCGCCACCCTGCCACATGCAGACGACGCGTTTGGCCTTGGGGGCGAAATGCGGAAAGCCCGGCAGGCCCATTTGATTCACTGCAGCTGCGACGGCATCCTCTTTTAAAAGCGAGGCCAGCGCGACCCCTCCGATTCCGGCGGCCGACTTGCCAAAGAACTGTCGTCGGGTGACGCGTTGCTGGTTAAGGAGAAAGGGATTCATCTTATTGACGGGTCAGGGATTCATCGAGGTTGAAAAGCAGCAGGCACACGGAGGAGAGCGCCGCGTGGTCGACAGCAGGGAGGGAAGATTTCGGGGCGGATCCCACGGCGACGAAAGCCGCTGCTCCGGCCGGATCGGCGGAAAAGATGGCGAGTTGTTTTTCATGGGCGCGTTGCAACATCGCCTGATCCTTTTCCGTGGGCACGCGCGCCAGGATTTTGCGGAAGGCCCAGGTGATTTGCACGCGGCGGTCGGGACTTTGCTGCATGGCGTGCTCGGCGAGAACGCGCGATGCCTCAACCCATGTGATGTCATTCAAGGTCGTGAGCGCATGCAGGGGAGTGGAGGTCAGGGAACCGCGGACCTTGCAGGCCTGGCGGGCTGAGGCATCGAAAATATTGGTGGGCCCGATCGTGCGCCGCCAGAAGGTGTAAAGACTGCGCCGGTAGAGGTCCGGCCCGCTGGAGGCTGGATAGGTGAAATCGCGCTCCTTGGTGATGGCGAGCGTTTCCCAGACTTCGGAAGGCTGGTAGGGGTAAACAGGTTTGCCTCCCATTTTAGGATTGAGCAATCCGCTGGCCGAAAGCGCCAGATCGCGCAGGACCATGGAAGGCATGCGGAAACGGGAGGCCCGGCTCATGAGTCTGTTTTCCGGATCCTTCTGTAGCAGGTCGGGCGTGATGCGGCTGCTCTGACGATAGGTGGTGCTGTTTAGAATTAGCCGAACCAGATGCTTCTGGCTCCAGCCATGTTCGCGAAATTCCACGGCCAGCCAGTCCACCAGCGCGCCGTGGATGGGTACTTCACTTTGCACTCCAAGATCTTCTGAAGTTTTCACCAGTCCTGTGCTGAAGAAATACTGCCAGAGACGGTTCGCCTGCACGCGGGCGGTCAGTGGATGTTCCGGACGGAACAACCATTGAGCCAGGCCCAGGCGATTTTTTGGTGTGCCATCCGGCGGCGTTGGCAGGAAAGCCGGGGTGCCTGCAGTGACGTCATCCTTCGGATTGAGGTAATTACCGCGATCAAGCATTTTCGTCTGGCGCGGTTGTTTGTCGGACATGACCATGACGCGCGGAAGATTGTTCCGGAGATCGTTCAGGGATGTCTCGGTCGATTTGATCAGGGCTCGGGCGGCGGCGATGCCGGCGGGAGGATGATCCTTCACCAGAAACTCCCGCAGCTTGGCAACCTCCTCCTTGCTGCGATCCGGTTTCTCTAAAATGGCGGCGATCTCGGCAGGCAGTGCAACGCGGCCCACGGGTTGGGCGCCGGAGGTTCCCTGGATGAGAAATCTGCCAAACTGGTGCTGATTATGCGGCGATTGAAATTCAAAGGTCAGCACCATTTGTTCGTTTCCGGCCAGCGTGACGGCCTCCGAGGTTTGGACGGTGAGGGCGTAGGGTTTGGCTGTTTCCGGATAGAATGCCCAGGCGGTGTTCACATCCTCGTCGATGACTCCGGCGGGGGTGAATCCAGCCTGGGTATAGGTCGCACGGGCGGCGTTGAATTTGATTTCCCTGGCTCCGGCGGTGAATTTCAATCGTGTTAGGACGGCGTTGCCGCTGTCGGATCGGCCCGCGCCTTTCGACGGCAGGCGGTCATCGGGAATCGTTTCAATGCGGAAGCCGGTGAGGCCTGGAAGGGAGGCGGGGAGGGTGATCGTGTAGTCGGCCTTGTCCGGCCGGGGTCCGTCCGCGAAGATGGACAGGTCATCCTGGACATGCAGTTGGACGTCCCCGGTCGAGGTGGCGGATTCCGGCTTCAGGCTGGTCCAGGCGACTTCAGTGCTGGCGGCCAGATCCTTTTCCATGGCTTCGTAGGCCGCGAGGGTTTCGGGGGACTGGGCGAGCTTTTGTTCGGCCTCCCGGGCAGAGGCGAGGGAGGATTCCAAATTTTTCAGTTTCGCATTTTCCTCATCGGTGCCCACGGTGATGGCGGGGTCGGCGATGCGGTATTGTCCGCCGCCGGACGGTACGCCGCTCTCAGGGACATTGTTAAACATGGCCATCATCGAGTAATAATCGCGCTGCGTGATCGGATCGTATTTGTGATCATGGCACTGGGCGCACGCCATGGTCAGGCCAAGCCAGGTGGTGGCGGTCGTGTCCACACGGTCAAAGAGAATCACATTGCGCTGTTCCTCCGCGATGGCCCCGCCTTCGCCGTTGAGCAGGTGATTGCGGTTAAACGCGGTGGCGATGAGTTGATCCTGGGTGGGATTTGGGAGGAGGTCGCCGGCGAGTTGTTCGGTGGAAAACTGATCAAAGGGCATGTCCGCATTGAGGGCTTTCACCACCCAGTCACGCCAGATGTATTGATGCGTGTCACCGTCCTGCTGAAAACCATTGCTGTCGGCAAACCGCGCGGCATCCAGCCAGGGCAGGGACATGCGCTCGCCGTAGTGGGGTGATGCCAGCAGGTGTTCGACCGCCTTTTCGTAGGCATCCGGTGAAGTGTCAGCGAGGAAGGCGTCCACCTCCTCCGGCCTAGGAGGCAGGCCGATCAGGTCCGCATGCAGGCGGCGCAGCAATGTGACCTTGTCCGCCTCGGGCGAAAAGGTCAGGCCTTTCGCTGCCATTTTTTGGGCGACGAAGGCGTCGATGGGATTTCTGATCGTGAAATTGGGAACTTGCGGGACCGTTGGCCGCCGTGGAGCCTGGTAGGCCCAGTGTTCCTCAAAAACCGCACCCTCCACAATCCAGCGCTTGAGCAGTTCACGCTGTTGATCGGAAACATGACGGTTGGAATTCGCCGGTGGCATGACCTCCTCCGGATCCGAGGAAAAGAGACGCATGACCAGTTTGCTGGCTTCTGGTTTGCCGGGCACCACGACATCGTTTGCCCGCTGACCTGCCTGGATATTCAATTGGAGGTCCTTCTTGCGCTTGTTTTCGTCCTGCCCGTGACAATAGAAGCAGTTTTCCGATAGGATCGGGCGGATGTCGCGATTATAGCTCAGCGGTTCCACGTCCGCAGCGCGGGAGGAGGCAAGGGCAAGCAAGGGGAGAAGGAATTGCGGGGAGAGACGCATGCCGGAAAGTTCCCGTGGATTTCCTGCCTGACAACTCCCGTCTCACGTATGGTCCGCAGGCACGACCTGTGTAAAATCGCCGCTGGGAATCCGGTTGGAGGACGCGAGCGGATGATTCGCCAGATAGCACCACGTCACGCAGGGACGCCCATTCCAAAGGACGGACACGATGACACGCACGTATTCCTGAGGTTCCGGGAACTCCGGACCCACACCCTCATAGCGGTCGAGTTCGTGGAGAATTTCCTCTCCATGGTGCAGATCATAAATTTCCCCCACTACCAGGGTCTCAGCCTCGGGCAAATACCGGGCGGCAGGGTAGGGGAACGCGCCGCCGGTGCAGAGATACAACTCTCCGCGCATGGTCGCCGTTCCCAGAAATTTGGCCATGGCGCGCAGGCGCCGCGCATGGGGGTTTTCGTATCCCTGCCGCAGCGTCCCATAGACGAAGATGCAACTCGCAGGGGTCATGGTGAATCGCTTGAACTGCCCGGGATTCTGCGACCCCAATGGCGGACTCGCAGCAGTTGACCGGGAAAGGGAAATACCAGCCGTAGGAACATTTTCACTGATTGCCAGGGGTTGCTGGAACGCTGGGCAGTCGCTGGGTGGGAATGTGGGCGGACGGGACAGGGCACCTGCACAAAAGGCACTCCCGCCCAGAGGCAGCGAATTTTCATTTCGGCATCAAACCGTCCCCTGGCGACGGAGGGGTGCCTGGATAATGTCATTTTCAGGGCGGAGAGAGGAAAGAGATTAAATCCAAACGAAGGTTCACCGATCCCCGCGCCGCAGGTCACAAGGAGGCTGGGGAGCTGGCGCAGCCAGCGGGCCGCAGCGGAAGGCTGGCTGGCCATTGGCATGGGTCTGCCAAGGATCATCGCCTCCGGATGCCGGAATGACTGGGTCATGAAATTTCGGATGCGAACTGCAGGGTGGCTGCCATCAGATTCCATGATCAGAACGTGGGTGAATTGCTTTTTTGCCGCCAGTTCCACAGCATGGAGGACGGCGGCGACCTTGCTGTGCACCGATTTTGGGGCGAGCACCCGCAGGCTGGATTCCTCATGCGCCATGGCCTTCAGCTTTTTTTCCAAGGCAAGCCCTGCACCTTCCAGAACAATCCACACCGGCTGCCAGTGAGCCATGGCCTCACGAAGGTTCGGAATCATTTCCTCGTTCCCATCGCGGCAGTGGATGAGGAGAAAATGGGTTTTCGAAGGAAGTTCGTGAGGACGATCAGGCATGCGGTGAGCGCCAGATTACCCGATAACTTACCAGCAGCAACTGCGGCCGGAGCAGGCAAGAGATAGTCTCTGGATTCGCACGGAATTTAATGGGCGAACGTGGGTCGAGGGATGGGTGTGGGTGAATCAAAGCAATTACCGGTCAAATACTATCCTCACAGCTTAAGGTGATTGCGTCCAAATCATTTCCCTACCGAAACTTCACCAGTGCCCGCATCGTCCGCAGCGGACTCGCCCGCCCCAAGCCCTTCAGCGTCCGCGCCCCGTCCTTGCGCTTTTCACTGAACCATTCGCGCTTCGCCCTAAAAATATCATTCACAAACGCCTTGGTTCCCCGCACCGCACCGCCTGTGAAATAACGCACGCGCAATCGCAGATAAACCTACAGGGGCATCTCTCCGCCGCTTTTCTCCGCACGTGCAAGATCTGCATCCGTAAATCCACCCTTGGTGACCTTTCCAGCCACCTCGCGTCTCTCCTGCCCGCGTCCCATCAATTGCAACCGATATCACGACAGCATCCCGCTCACAGTCGCGGCATCTTTTGCATCCTCTTGCCCCAATCCCGTCAACACCCGCTGCAAACCTTTCCTGGCCAGACGCCTCCCCGCACAAGCCTCGCCATACCCACTCCACCGATAATCCTTCGGATCGCTTACGAGATTGGCCCGGATGATGTAAGCCGCCATCGCCCGCAGTGCCTCGCCGCTTTCCACCAGCAAACTGCGGAACCGATCCTCCCATAACGTCCCTTTCCGCCGCACGGGCCGCGATCCATTAAACCACTGCGTGAACCGCTGTTTCAGGACCTTCATGAACTGCGACACATCCCACATCTGACTGAAATAACTCTCCCTCGCCCCCTCAATCGCCGAAAAATCCCCCTGCTCCCGCCAAATCTCAAACCACCGCTGCGCAGACTCCGCCTCCATGTTCCCTTTCGCCTTCCGAATCAACGCCACCAACCCCGCATCCGTCGGCAAATCCTCGGTAAAATATCGCGGGGCGACATGGGTGACGGGGCGACCTGGGCAACGGTAGAGAAAGGAAAGCAGGAGAATTAGCAGAGATCGGAGGCGTAGACAATCCCTAACTTTAAGTTCCGCTGGAAGCGAGCAGAGTGGACGCAAAACTCCATATCTTGCTGCGATCGGAAAAGGCATTGCCGTGCGGTCAATTCTATGGCAATAACACATCATGAATTTACGCGCCCTCTTCATTGCCGTCCTCACGTTAGTTGTGAATCATTCGGCCTCTGCTTGCTGTGCCGTTTCCATGCGCGGAAATGCGGTGGTAAATGCGGATCAGAAGGTGATTCTGCTGTGGGATCAGGCTAATCAAACCCAGCATTTCATCCGCCAAGCCAATTTCCGCGCGGAAGGTGAATCCGTGGGATTTCTGGTGCCCACACCCACGCGGCCGCAGTTGGAAGAATCAGGCAATGATGCCTTTCCCTACCTGGCATCCATCACGGCCCCCAAGGAACCGATGAATTTCAGGATCCCAATCGGGTGTTCGGTAGTGTCCACGAACTCCTATGGGGTGCGCGTGATTGAAGAGAAAACTGTGGCGGGTTATGAGACCGTGGTTTTGGCTGCAGATTCAGGCAAAGGGCTGATTGCCTGGCTCAACGATCATGGGTATGCTTATACCAGGGAAGCTGCAGCCTGGGCCGAGCCTTATCTTGCGACTGGGTGGTTCATGACGGCCATGAAAATCGCCAAACCCTCCCAGGACTCATCCACGCGGCAGGGAACAGAACTCGCGGCTGCTGCGCTCCGGATTAGCTTTAAGACGGATCGGCCGCTCTTTCCCTATCGCGAGCCAAACTCCCGTGCTTCCGCTGCCAGCCTCGGGGTGGCGCGTCGCTTGCTCCGGATTTATTTTGTGGCCGAGGCTCGCTATGAAGGTCATTTCTCCTCTGGCCAACTGTGGTCCGGCAACACCCTGTGGAGCAGACCGTTAAGCAATGGTCAGCGTAGTGAGTTATTGCAAAAACTGCAACTTCCGGCAACCACGGGTCCCGCCAAATTCTGGCTCACAGAGTTCACTGATTCATGGCCGTATGGGATCGCTCCCGGTGATGTCTATTTCAGACCTGCTGCGATCCAGCGGAAGATTGGAGCTAACTCCACGCCAGTGACCACGGATCCGCTGTTGCCTTCACTAGTCATGCTGGGTTTCGTCCGTCCCTGGATCAAACGTCGCAGGCAGTAACCGAGGCTCCATGACGGTGGTTCGGTGGCGACTGGAGAAATCCAGCAGAAGTATGATAACTTTACCAATTCATCCCGTATCCCTGCCAATGTTATTGGGCCGCACTTCTTTACTACTATTTCCCACGATCTTCCTTCTGCCCTTGGTGAGCCAAGCCAGCTTTGAGACGGAGGTCCGTCCCCTCCTGGTGAAGCACTGCTACGATTGCCATGGGGATGAGCAAAATCCCAAGGGAGGAGTGAATTTAGAAAAGGTTCGTTCTGCGGACGACGCCCTCAAGGATCGTGCGATTTGGGGAAGTGTCCTCGATAAAGTAGAATCCCTGCAAATGCCCCCACCGAAGGGCAAGGTTCAGCCGACCATGGAAGAGCGGCAGCAAATCCTGCGCTGGATTAAAACGCTGGCAGCTCTACCGGATCCAGCGCTGGGCACGAAGGATCCGGGAAAGCCCGTGCTCCGACGTCTAACAAGGTTGGAGTATAACAACACCGTGCGCGATCTTTTTGGACTGAGAAATGACATCTTCATGTTCCCCGAGCGGCTTCCCGTGGATGATCCGGAATTTGCGCCCGCCGCAGGTAAAATGCCGAAGAGCACCACCATCACCGTGCGGGAATATGGTTTGAAATATCCGGTCTTATTGCCGGAAGCAGGCTTGCCAGGGGACAGTCGAGCAGAACATTGATACTCGAATCGGGGGGAAGCCATGAATCTCTCACCGCTGTTGCTGCAAAAATATCTCAGCACCGCCCGGGCCGTGGTGACCAATCCGAAGTTGCCACAGCAAAGCGAAGTCTTTCGCCAACTCATCACTGATCCTGGCGCCCCACCGCCCACCGCCAAGGGATTGCCTCCTGAAGCAGCCGGGCAATTCACCTTTGCTGCCGTCCAGGATTTTGCGCCCAATTTGGATCTGCCGCAACAAGCGACCCGTGGAGGTGCGGTCACCGTGACCTATCAATTCCGATTTAATGTAAATACGGCCGCCCAAGAGGGCAACGGTGGAGTTTGGAATGCCGAGCAGCGGAATTTAATTGTCACTGCAGGCACCCCGGTGCGGATAAACTACGGGCTCACTGGGCAGAAAGCGTTATTACTCACGCCTCAGGCTGACCTGTGGGTGGCAGGATTTTCCACGGCCGAAGAAACCTCAGGCGAGGGCTTGTTTACCAATCATGAGAAACTGGCGAAATCCCTCAAATTCCAACTTTCCCTCGCAGACTGTGACCCTGGCGAATCCTTAACAGAGGTGGCGGTCTGCGTCCTGGGACGCCGCGCGGAGAAGGGCGAAGTCGCTGTCACCGCGAGGTTCTCGGATGGCACTGGGCATACGCTCACGCACAATGTGGACGGTGGTGAAGGTGCTGGAAATACCTTTTTCGCCTTTCGCGCCCCAGAGGGAGAGCGGATTGTTTTCCTGGAGATTGATGGCTCTAAATTCAGCGGAAACTATGTCCTGATGGATGATTTGGGATTCATCACCACCAATAACAGTTCAGGTCTGACAACTCAGGTGAAAAGCAGTATGAATGACCGGCAAAAGCGCCAAGTGGCGTTGCAGCGGCTCGCGGAATTTCTTCCGCGGCTTTTTCGCCAGCCGCTCAATCCCCAAACCATCGAGCGCTACCTCACCGTTTACGATAGTCAGATAGCCGCCAAGCAGACGTTTGCCGCGGCCATGGCCGAGACCGTAATCACGGCTCTGGCCTCCCCAGAGTTCCTCTATTTTCCAAGTCCGTCGACCGGCCCGGAAAGCGTGCGCCCGCTCGATGGATTTGAACTGGCGAGCCGCTTGGCCTATTTCTTATGGGCTGCCCCGCCGGATGAGAACCTCATCGCACTAGCTAACCAAGAAGCACTGGCGAATCCCGCAAAGCTCGCCAACGAGGCTGGGCGTCTTCTGAAGGATGTTCGCATCAGGGAATTGGCTGAATCCTTTGCGGTGCAGTGGTTGCGCCTGGACCAGCTCTACACGGCAAAACCGGATCCCAAATTATTCAGCTCCTTCTATTTCGGACAAGCGGGGAAACGCACCCTGCATGGCGCCTATCTCGTGGAAGCGCTGCTACTCTTCCATACCGTGGTGGTGGAGGACCGCAGCATCATGGATTTTGTGAATGCTAGCTACACGTGGGTAAATCTCAGACTCATGAAACACTACGGGCTCACGGAGGTTTGCGCGGAACAATTGAAATCGTTGGGCCTCCAACCGAATCTGCAGGATGATTTGAAGGCGGAGAAAATGAATTCCGTGTGGTGGCGAGCCCCCCTTGCAGACCGCACCCGCGGCGGGTTCATTACCATGGCTGGTCCCCTGACGGTCACGGCTCTGCCTACCCGCACCAGTCCCGTCAAGCGTGGAGCCTGGCTTTTGGAAACCATTTTCAATCGCCCTCCGCAAGAGCCCAAAATTGCTTTTGTGCTGAAGGAAGACGAGCCACAACGCACCGATTTACTCAGTGTTAGGCAGCGGTTTGAAGAGCATCGGAATCAACCCTCCTGTTATTCCTGCCACATCCGGCTTGATCCCCCGGGCTTTGCGCTGGAAGTTTTCGACCCCATCGGCAGCGTTCGTAAACAGGATCACCACCAGTCCGTGGATGCCCATGCGGAATGGAATGGGGAACCCTTTGAAGGTCCGGCCGCATTCAAAGCGCTCCTCACGCAGCATCCGCAGGAGTTTGCCAGAGGCTTTATCGAGCACCTGCTCAGCTATGCGATCGGTCGCAAATTGGAGATCTATGACCTGCCCGCGGTGGACGAAATCCTCGCATCCGCGCAGCAAGCCAACTGGCGTTTCAGCGTCATTGTGCGGGGCATTGTGCAATCTTATCCTTTTCGTTATACCCGCACCTTATGAATATTCTCCGCACCCAAGCGATTTCCCGCCGCACCTTGCTACGAGGTGTCGGGGCCTCCGTAGCCTTGCCTTGGTTGGAAGCCATGCTCCCTCGTCAAGTCAAAGCCGCCGCTGCCCTGAGTCGCCCCCCACTTCGGGCTGCCTTCATTTACACACCCAATGGTTATAACCAACAAACCTTTCTTCCGACCAAAGTTGGCCGTGCCTTTGATCTGCCCCCGGCACTTGAACCGCTGGCTGGGATCAGGGATGAAGTCACCGTGCTCACGGGGTTAGACCGCACTTTTGTCGGCGGCACTGGCGTGCATGCGCAGTGTGGGGCCTGTTGGATGAGTAGTTCCCCACCTTCTGAGACCTTGGACGGTGGCTTCCCTACTAACACTACCTTGGATCAGCACCTGGCCAAAATTCTGGGTAATGACACTCCGCTGCCCTCCTTGGAATTGAGCTGCAATGACTTCACCGACAACAAGGAAACTCGCTACTATGAATGCATCTCCTGGGTCGGCCCGGGCTATGCGGCCAATGTCGAGAAAAATCCGCGGGCGGTCTTTGATCGGCTCTTTGGCCGAAGCAACGGCGGGGCCTCCAAGAGCGTTTTGGATGTTATCATGGCGGACGCCCGGGCCATGCAAGCCCGGTTGGGAAAAACCGACCAGCATAAACTAGCCGAATACTTGGACAGCGTCCGGGAGACTGAAAAGCGCATCGAATTGGCCGAGAAAGCGACCGCCCGCCTCAAAGCACCGCCCTTTCCCATTCCTACGGGCATCCCGGAGACTCGATCCGAATACCTCAATCTGATGGCAGATCTTTTCCTCTTCGCTTTTCAACAAGACCTCACCAGAGTCGTCTCTCTGGTCGTGGATCCAGAGCGTTGGGACAGTCCTCGCATGTTTCACGGCCTATTTGACAAGCCTCAGAACCACCACGTCCTCACCCACACCAAAGGTCAGGAGGCGCGCGATGCCATCACCAAGATTGATCGTTTCCATGTGGAATTTTACGCCAGTGTCGTTCGTAAAATGAAAGCCATTCGCGAAGGCAATGGCACCCTGCTGGATTCGAGCATGGTGGTGATGGGCAGCGGCATTAGCGATGGAGATCAACACAAATACAGTAATTTGGAAGTCCTTCTGGCTGGTCGTGCTGGTGGGGCCCTGGCCCCCCGCGGCCACGTTACGTATGCTGGAGATCGGCCGTTGGCAGACCTCTGGCTCACCCTGGCTAAAACCGCCGGCGTTAAAACCAATCGTTTCGCTGACAGTTCCAAACCGTTGGCAGAAATCCTGGCATGACGGGGGAATGTTCCTCAGTAGGTAGCAGTGGGAGCAACGGTAGTCTCCAATTGTAAGGCGGCTCCCGGCTCTGACTCAAAGCTCATGCGCTCACCGGTGAGCGGGTGTTTGAAAGCCAATTTCCAGGCATGCAGGGCCATGGGCGGGGCGTCGATATCCAAGGTTTGTTGCTGCCCGGTGGCACCGTTCGGCAGGTAAGTGCCATCACCCAGGATGGGATAGCCTAACAGCCAAAGATGAATCCGGATTTGATTGGTGCGGCCAGAGCTCGGTCGACACTCAACCCGCGCGGTGCCATCTGCTCCGCGTTGCAGGGAAAAGGGATCCGAATGAAAGGTAGCGCACCTTCGACACCCAATTCATCCCGTCCGCCGGGAGCATGAGTTATCAGCAGCGCCTGGGGGCAATGGTGCATACGGTGCGGCATCCGATTCCTTCAGGCATGATTTTCCGGCGGAAACCGCTCTGGCCCACTTCCGACATCGTGGCAGCCCCATGATGGTGTGGATGCCTGCCGGAAAATCCTTCGGAGTCAGTTTGCACTCTGGCGGGGTCTTGGTATGGGTGAACCATGTCGTCCATTTGGAATCAAGCGAATCAACAACTCAGGGATCTCGTCAGTTATGAGCCCGGCAAGCCGATTGAAGAAGTCGCGCGCGAGCTGGGTCTTAAGCCGTCGGAGATCATCAAGCTGGCCTCGAACGAAAATCCGCTCGGGCCGTCCCCCAAGGCCATTGCGGCGATGCAGTCGATGCTGGATCAGTCGCACATTTATCCGGATGGCGGCGGGTATAAATTACGGACGGCGATCGCTGAGAAATTTGGACTGGAAATGGGCAATGTGATTCTGGGAAATGGTTCCAATGAGATCATTGAATTCATCGGTCATGCCTTTCTGCATCCCGGTGCCGAGGTAGTGACGGCGAAGCATGCCTTTGTCGTTTACAAGCTGATGGCCACCCTGTTTGGGGCGCGCACCGTGGAGGTACCGGATCCCGGATTCACCCACGATCTGGAGGCCATGGCAGATGCCATTACCCCGGCCACCAAGGAAATTTTCATTGCCAATCCAAACAATCCCACGGGAACCCTGGTGGAGCAGGCTGCGCTGGATAAATTCATGGATCGGGTGCCCGAGCATGTCGTGGTGGTTTTCGACGAGGCGTATTACGAGTTTCTCGACAACCCTCCGGATACGCTACGCTACTTGCGCGAGGGACGCAATGTGGTCATCCTGCGGACGTTTTCCAAGATTCAGGGTCTGGCCGCGCTGCGGATTGGTTATGGTCTGGCACGGAGGGAACTAGCGGATATCATTCAAAAAACCCGACAGCCATTCAATGCGAATGCGCTGGCGCAGGCGGCGGCGCTGGCCGGTCTGGCGGATGAGGAGCACCAGCAGCGGACCCGCGATGTGAACCGGGAGGGCCGGGCTTATTTTGAGCAGTCGTTCGCGGAGATGGGATTGGAATACGTTCCGAGCCACGCGAATTTCGTGCTGGTGAAAGTGGGCGATGGTGATGACCTCTTTCAGAAATTTCTCCGCCAGGGCATGATCGTGCGGGCGATGCGGGCTTATCAGTTGCCAGAATGGGTGCGCGTCAGCGTGGGAACGATGCCGCAAAATCAACGGTTCATCCAACTCCTCCGCCAGTATCTGGCCTAGATAAGAAAGATGAGCGAATTCGATACCATCATTGACCGTCGCAGTACGGGGAGCTTGAAATGGGAGCGTTATGCGGGGCGCGATGTGCTGCCGTTGTGGGTCGCGGATATGGATTTTGCCGTGCCCGACTGCGTACTGGAAGCGGTGCGGTCGAGACTGGACCACGGCATCCTTGGGTATTCCGTGGCGCATCAGGGCGTGCGCGAGGCAATCACGGATTATCTCAAGGACGAGCATGGCGTGGCGGCCGATCCAGGCTGGCTGGTCTTTACGCCCGGCATGGTGCCCGCCAAGAGTCAGGCCGTGCTGGTGGCTGGCGGACCCGGCGATGCCCTGATGGTCTGCACTCCCGCGTATCCGCCGTTTCTGAATTTGCACCGCGCCACGCAGCGGGAACTCATCACGGTGCCGCTGTGCGAAATGCCGGATGGTCCGCTGCGCTACACGCTGGATTTCGAGGCGATGGAAGCGGCTGTCACCGCGCGGACGAAAGTCTTTTTCCTGTGCAATCCACACAATCCGGTCGGCCGTGTTTTTACGGCGGAGGAAGTTCAAAAAGTGGCGGAATTCTGTCTGGCGCACGATCTGCTGCTGGTCTCGGATGAGATCCATTGCGATCTCCTGCTCGAGCCCGAAACAGCGCCGCATTACACCGCGCTGCGCGTGCCGGGGGCGATTCAGGAGCGACTCATTGTGCTGATGGCCGCCAGTAAGACATGCAATATTCCCGGTCTCAGCACAGCCTTTGCGGTGATTCCCGATGCCACGCTGCGGCGGAAATTCGTGGCTTCAAAAAACACGTTTATCGCGGAGGTGAATCCGCTGGGATACCACGCGACCGAGGCAGCCTATCGATTTAGTCGGCCGTGGCGCCAACGCTTGCAGGCTTATCTGCGGGGGAATCGGGATCGGCTGGCGAGTTTCCTGGCCGAGCAGGCACCCATGGTGCGGATGCCGCACATGGAGGCGACGTATCTGGCCTGGCTGGATGTGCGTGCGCTCAATCTGGAGAATCCGCACGCGCATTTTGAAAAGCATGGGCTCGGGTTTTCTCCCGGTACGGATTTTGGCGGGCCTGGTCATGTGCGGTTGAATTTTGGCTGTCCGCGTTCCACCCTGGATGAGGCGCTGCGGCGTTTCGCCACCGCGCTTTAAACAGCCATGGCATCCCGCGTCGTAGAAATTTTACAATCCCTCGTCCGGATTCCCAGTGTGAATCCGGACGGCGAACCGGACAAGGCGAACACCGGGGAACTGGCCTGTGCGCAGTGGGTGGGGGAGTTTCTGAGGACCCTGGGGGCGGAGGTAAGCATGGAGGAGGTGCAGCCGGGGAGGCCGAATGTGATTGGAAGATTTCCCACCGCCAATCCCAAGCAGCGCATCCTGCTCGCTCCCCACTTGGATACCGTTTCCATTGGTGGCATGACGATTGATCCCTTTGGTGGCGACGTCCGGGATGGCAAGCTCTGGGGTCGGGGCGCGAGCGATACCAAAGGCACTGCGGCCGCCATGCTGGCGGCGCTGGAGGAGCTGGGGCCGCGGCTTTGCCAATTGGGTGCTGAGATTACTTTTGGGGGATTGATGGGGGAGGAAAGCGCCCAGTTCGGCTCGAAACATTTCGTCAAGCACCACCCCAATTATGATTTCGCCATTGTGGGTGAGCCGACCGATTGCAAGGTCGTGAACACCCACAAGGGGTCGCTGTGGGTGGACGTGATGACGACCGGCAAGGCCGTGCATGGGGCGACTCCCGAACGCGGCGTGAATGCCATTTTGAAAATGATGCCGGTCCTGCAGCGATTGTCCACGGAATTCAAGGAACGCATCGCGGCTCCCGCCTACCGCCATCCGGTGCTGGGCGACAGCACGGTTAATTTTGGAACGATCAAGGGAGGGACGCGCGAGAATATTGTCGCGGAGCATTGCCATCTCTCGCTGGATATCCGTTATACCCCGGCCTGGCGCGATCAGGGGATGTGGCAGTTTCTACAGGAATTTCTCGCCGGTGAGGATGTCGCCCTGCGTTCGTTCGGGGAATGCGGACCGCTGGATACGGATCCGGAGCATCCTCTGGTCCGCGAATTGGCGGCGGCAGGCAGGGGGTTGGCGGGCGCGCCGTGGTTTTGCGATGCCGCATGGCTGGCGGCGGGCGGTATTCCATCCGTGGCTGCAGGTCCGGGAAAAATTGACCAGGCGCACACCTGCGATGAATTCATCTCCATCGCCGATCTCGAGGAGGGCGTGGGGTTCTACCGGCGCTTTCTGGAGCGGCTTTGAAGCGAAAGCCTATCCGAGGACCTGCGGCAGTTGCGCCAGCAGGGAGTCGCGCACATCGCCAAGGGAGACATCGAACCGTTTCCGATTCAGGAAATAACTGACCTTGGTGAACCCGGCTCCCTCGAGCACGTCCAGGGCGTAAGAGAAGTCTGCGGAGACGCGCCGCGGGCTGTGCGAGTCACTGCCGAGCACGACGGGGATGTTTCGATTCCGCATCAACTGGAGCATGCCCGGTCCGGGGTTGAGTTCGGGAAATTTTTTATGAACCCCGGAGGTGTTCAACTCCATGGCCACGCCGCTCGCGGCAATGCGGTCCAGCGCGCTTTCGATGGTGTCCTGGAGCCTTTCAAAATCGTATTGCTCCGGGTAGAAATTTTTCACCAGGTCCGGATGGGCCAGCGTATCGAACAGGCCGGTTTCTGCGCTGTCCGCGAGATGACCGAAATACGTTTTGTAGAATTCCATGACATCTCCTTTCCAGAACCTCGCCTTGTATTCCGGGCTGAAAAAATGCACCGACCCCAGCACGTGACTGAACGCAGCTTCCTCATTGAGTTTCTCCGCCCACCACTCCATGCCTGGGAAATAGTCCGTCTCCATGCCCAGACGCACATCCAGTTTGCCCGCATAGGCCTGGGCCGCCCGCTCGATCATTTCCACATACCTGGGAAACTCTGACGGGGCCATGCGCACTTCCGGCCAGAAATTGTTCGGCATGGGGCTGTGGCAGGTAAAGGTGATGCCCTTCAATCCCCGCTGAAGTCCCATTTCCGCATACTCCTCCGGCTCACCCTCGGCGTGCTTGCAGAGGGGAGTGTGCATGTGACTGTCGTAATAGAGGGGTTTCATGGCGCGCAAATGTGGCAGAGGTTTGCGGAATGTCGAATGCGAAGCGGATCAGCCCGCAGCGGGCTTGTACGAGACTACGACGCTCCCGTCCCGAAGGATGACGCTGGTTGTCTGCTGGAAGGGCGGGCCGAGCGTGGGGTGTTCCCGGAAGGCTTTCAACAGCATGTCATCGAGAAAATTCATTTCCCGATACAACCTCACAAAGCCCTCCGAAACCGCATGGCCGGGCACCGAAATCGTCTCCGTCTGCACAGCAAGGCCGGTTTTGGATTTGATCACGGGCGTAAATTCAATCAAGCCATTCAGGTAACGGTTGCCACCGGAAAGGGCGTTCAACGGGAAACTGACCTTCGCAATCATGCGGGTGTCGATGCTCTGCAGCTGCAAATTCTGCCGCACCGATTCAAGCGTGGGCTCCACCGCCAGCAGGGCATTGAGTTCCGCCACATTGAATGACAATTCCGCCGCCTGCTTTCCCTCCACCGCCGCCGCATACGCCGACAGTCGCGCGGCGAGATCAGACCGCTCCTGCTCGCTGACCACCGGCAGGACAAATTTCACCGGCTCAGTCGAAGTAAATGATTCCAGCTCCTTCGCCTGCTTGAATCCCGCATACAAAAACCACGTCACGAGAAATAAAATCGCCACGCCACCAATCGCAAAAATGATGCACCCCGGGGTGGGGGAGGATCCTGCGGTGGGCTGCTTGTCGAAGCGGGGTGGGGGAGACGGGGAGGGGACGGGGGAATCGGCCATGCCGCAGGATTACCGCGGGGAGCAGCCGGTGCAAGGAGCATGTCAGGCGCTTGATGGCGGTCAGATGCCGGGGGTTCCCAGGAGACTCACGGAGCCGGGCGTGCTGGACCGAGCAGATTGAAAGAGCGGGCTGGAGGCGCAGCATCGGCCTGAATCCCATCATGATCCACCGGTGAAGCGGGATTGTGTTGGGTGTGGTGTCAGTGGGAAACGGGCGCAGAGGTCGGAGGGAAATCGGGCGCATTTCCAAACTCATTAGCCACTATGTCGCGATCGTTTCCCGCGCGGTCTGCAATTCTTCCTCGACGATTCTCGCCAGATCCTCGATCAATCGCAAGGTCCCCTCCGATAGCTCCCGCGGCTTGGTATCGATGAGGCAGAGCGTGCCCAGGCAGCTGCCATTGTCGTGAAAAATCGGAAACCCCGCATAAAACCGGATGCGTGGGCCACCCACGACGACCGGGCTGTCTGCCAGTCGGTCATCCAGCAGGGTATCTTTCACGATCATGGGCTTGCGGCTGTAAACGACATGCGCGCAGAAGGCGAGCTCCCGTGAGGTTTCACTGACATCGAGCCCCTGGCAGGATTTGAACCACTGCCGTTCCAGATCCACCAGGGACACCAGCGCGATGGGGACCTCCGCCAGTGCTGCAGCGATTCTGGTAATGCGGTCAAAACGCTCTTCGAAGGGGGTGTCCAGGATTTCCAATTCATGGAGCGTGGCCAGTCGCCGCGCCTCGTCGAGGGGGATGGGTGCACTGAGCCACCGGCAGGCGCAGCGCAACAATGCCGCCTGGATGTGGGCGCGTGCATACTGCACGGAAAAGGGCTGGATGAGCCATTTCATAACCGTCACGCCCTCCGTTGGCCGGGAAGGCTCCCGATCCGCCACCATCATCAGGGACATTTCGCGCAGCCGGGGATCGGCATCCGCCTGCAGGCTTTTGTAAATATCCAGGCCGTCTTTTCCGGACAGGTGCTCCTCCACGATGAGCAGGGAGGGATGGGAGGACCGGGCCAGCTGCAGGGTGGTCGCGGCATCTGGAGCCTGGGTGATCTGCACTCCCCCCACGGATGCCGCTTCGGCAAGCAGGTTGGACATTTTTTGGTCCGCCACTCCGATTAGCACGGAGGACTTCTTCATCGCGGGTGCCACGGAGGCCGACACGTGCGGCTTGTCAGACGTTCTCTGCTGATGCGGAATTGGCGTGATCTCCACCATCTGACCGTCTGCGGCGGCAATGATTTCCATCGCTGATCCGGCTGATTTCAAATCCTCCCTGGCAGCCAGGAGAATTTCATCCAGCGCGTCATCGGTCCGGCTCATGTCATGATGGGTGAGCGCCATAATTCGAACACCCGCCAACTGGCACATTTTCGAGACATAGCCCACGGGACTGTGCCCCCAACCCTTCCTGGTCCTGTATTCCTCATCGGTGAACTGGGAGTCGTGGATCACCAGGTCCGCTCCCTCAAAGAACTCACTGTGCCGACGGTCCAGATCATGGATGACATCCGGTTCCGAGGCATCCCACCCATGGGGCTCGTGATCACAGGCGTAGACGATCGTCATGTCGTCCATTTCCAGCCGATACCCCAGCGTCAGCACCGGATGATTCAAATACCGCGTGGTCACGGTCATGCCGCCAATTGTTAGCTCTCCCTCCATTAAGTCATGGAAATGAATCTTTGCCCCCAGATCATTGAGGGTCACCGGAAAATAACTGTATTGCATCTGCCCGGCGAGCGTATCCCTGAGCGATTCCCCCAGACCAGCCGGTCCGTAAATGTTCCATCGCCAGTCTTTGTCAAAGAGCGGCGCGAAGAAAGGGAACCCCTGGATGTGATCCCAGTGGGTATGACTGATGAGCAGGTGTCCCTGCATGGGCGCATTGGGATCAGCCCGCAACACCCTTCCCAGATCAAAGGCCCCGCTCCCGCAGTCGATCATCACCAGCGTGCCATCCGGAGCCGTTACCTGAATGCAGGAAGTGTTGCCCCCATAACGCACCGTCTTGCGTCCCGGTCGGGGAAGGGAACCCCTGGTTCCCCAAAATTGGACTTTAAAGGCGGAGGACATAAACCAGTGGATGGAGGGTTTGGACAACTTAAATCGGCCCCGGCAAAACTAGCAAATCAAATGATGCTTCCATTCGTAACTTTCCACAGCCTCATGCTGGAAGCCGGCCAGCCAGGCAACCCGGATGTCAGCACCCGTTGCCCACTGCCAGGGGCCTTTTAGCACGCTGGCCGCAGCCCTTCCGTGCACGCGGAGGAACCGACGCGCCTGGACAATTTGCCATTGCAATCCGGAGCCCCCTTTACCACACTTCGTAAAGATTGGACGAACTGTCCGGACCACTTTCCCACTCTCAATATTTCCACCCATCACACCTCCATGAAACACCTGTTCCCATCCCTCGCTGTCGCGGCCCTGTCGCTCCTCTCCACCTCCCGTGCCGATACCTTTCCCGCCGAACTCAAGGTTGGCGGATTCGCCGTCGGTTGCCAGGCCTACACTTTCAACCGTTTCACCGTTTTCGAAGCCATTGATAAAACCGCCTCCACCGGCGCCAAAGTCATCGAATTCTTCCCCGGTCAAAAACTCTCCCCTGATGAACCCAGTGTTTCTTTCAGTCACGATGCCCCCACGGAAGTCTGGGACAAGGTAAAGGCCAAGCTCAAGGAAAAGGGCATCACCGCCGTCGCTTATGGCGTCGTGGGACTCTCCAAGGATGAAGCGGCCTCGCGCAAGGTCTTTGATTTCGCGAAAAGCTTTGGCATCAGGGTCATCAATACCGAATCGATCGACGCCATCGATACCTTTGAGAAATTGGTGAAGGAATACGACATCAAAGTTGGATTTCACGATCACCCCAAGAAGCCGGATGACGTAAACTACAAGATGTGGGATCCAAACTATATCCTCTCCGTCGTCAAGGGCCGCGATCCCCGCATCGGTTCCTGCGCAGACATCGGGCATTGGGTGCGCAGCGGCCTGAAACCCGTGGACTGTGTGAAAATCCTCAAGGGCCACATCGTCAGCAGTCACATGAAGGACCTCAATGTCTTCCTGCCCTCCGGTCATGATGTCCATTGGGGAGAAGGCGTCAGCGGGGTCAAGGAAGTCCTCGCCGAATACAAGGCCCAGGGCTTCGAAGGCCCGATCTCGGTGGAATACGAGCACAACTGGGATACCAACGTCGAGGACGCCAAGGCCTGCATTGCCTTTGTGCGTGCCCTGGCTGAGAAGAAATAGTCAGGCCTCGTTTCCTTGACAGGGGAGGCATGACCCCTAGTGTCATGTCCATGTGGATTCTTCCGCTTCTTCGACCCAAATCGCTGGCAATTGCCTGCTTGGTAATGCTATGCGGATGCGTCGGAGTTTACCATCATCTGGGTGGAGCATCCTCCCGGCCCCCATCGGATTTGCCGGATCGTCTGTCCCCTTCCGCTCGTGAGTTGGTTCGGCAAGTCTATGCCGGCACCTCCCCGGAAAGGCTGGTTGATTATCATTTGCACCTCTTGGGCATGGGTGAGAACGGCAGTGGATGTTATGTCAATCCGCGCATGCTCACTTGGGCCCACCCCTGGCCTCATTTCCAATTCGAAATCTATCGCAGTGCGGCCCGTATTCCTGATATAACAAGGGCGGAATCGCAGTTTTCACTGCGACTGAGCGAACTTGCGAAAACGGCACCCGGTAGATTTCTGCTGCTTGCCTTTGATGAAAATCGTGGACCGGATGGTCTTATGGTGGCCAAAAAAACGGAATTTCACATCCCAAATGAGTATGCCCGGAAGGTTGCCAATGCCACCCCGGAACGCTTCGTGGCGGCTGGCTCCGTCCATCCGCTGCGTCCTGACGCCTGCGAAGAACTGCGACGGTTGCATGCTCAAGGCGTTCGCGTGATCAAGTGGCTGCCCAATGCCATGGGGATCAATCCCGCGGATCCCTCCTGCGATCCATTTTATGACACAATGCATGAACTCGGCATGATCCTGCTCACCCACGGTGGAGTGGAGGCCGCGGTGGATGCCGCAGAGGATCAGGCGCTTGGAAATCCTCAGCGTCTTCAACGGGCCCTGGAACACCGGGTGAAGGTCATCATAGCCCACTGCGCAAGCCTTGGAACAGGAAAGGACCTAGCCAACCCGGAGGCTCCCCCCGTGGAAAACTGGAAGCTCTTTCTGCGAATGATGGATGACCCGCGTTGGCATGGATTGCTTTATGCAGATCTTTCCGCAACCACCCAGATGAACCGATCAGCGGAATTCCTGCGCACGATTCTTTCGCGCGAAGATCTTCATGCAAGGCTCGTCAATGGAAGCGATTACCCAGTGCCAGCAGTCAATGTCGTCATCTGGTTGCGCCCCTGGGTGCGTGCCGGGCTGCTGGATCCCGCAGACATTGCCCCGCTCCGTGAAATTTACGATACAAATCCTCTGGTCTTTGATTTTGCCTTAAAGCGCCGTCTCCGTGTCATCCAGAGCAACGGTCACATCAGTAAATTTGCGGCCTCAATTTTCCAAGAAAATCCAGCTCTGTGCATCAGCGGCCGCTCAGAACACTAAACCTAGATCCACGCCGACCGGCGTCAGGCCATGGACGCGCTGACGGGTTTTCCCATTAACGCATCGTTCACGGATGGAATTCATCTTGCCTCATCCTCCGGTTATGGCCGATGCTGGTCGTGCGCTCAAGCCCATCTCCATGCTGACATTTCAAGATCATTTCCGAAAGGCCGGACGCTGGCAGCGGCGCCAGTTCCTGCGGGCCGGAGCCCTGGCGCTGGGCGGCCTGACGCTCGAGGATCAGTTTGCGGTGAAGGCCGCGGCCGTTGGTGAGAAGAATCCCCTCAAGGATCGCTCGGTGATCTTTCTTTTCATGCACGGCGGACCATCCCAGTTCGAGACGTTTGATCCCAAAATGGACACGCCGTCCAACAACCGCAGCGCCACGGGTGAAATCAAAACCACCCTGCCCGGAATCACGTTCGGCAGCACCTTTACCCGGTTGGCCAAGCTCGCCCACAAATTCAGCATCGTCCGCTCCTTCGTCACCGGCGATGGAAATCATGACATCAAACCCGTCCTGGGAAATGATACCCTCAAGGCAAACATGGGCTCGCTCTATTCCAGCATCGCCGGACCGGTGCGTCTGGACACGGCGATGCCTACGAATGTCACTCTTTTCCCTCGCTCGGTCGATCCCAACGCCGCGGCTGCCGTCACCAACTTTGGAAATTTCGAGGGAACCGGAGACCTCAGCCGGACCTATGCCCCGTTCGTGCCGGGAGCTGGCGCCGACCTGCAGCAGGACATGCGGCTAAACCTTCCCGACGGACGATTTCAGGACCGCCAGGCCCTGCTCCATTCCCTGGATAGCTGGAAACGTCACGTGGAGGGCAGCGATGTCCTGCAGGGATTCGATTCCTTTCAAACCCAGGCCTTCGACGCGCTCCATCGAGGGCTCTTTGATGCCTTTGATCTCTCACGCGAAGATCCCCGCCTCGTCGAACGCTACGACACCGCCGCGCTCCTGCCTCGCGACCGCATCGATCCCAAGTGGAAAAACATCGATCACTACGCCACCAATGCCCTCACCCTGGGCCGGCAACTTCTCCTGGCCCGGCGGCTCTGTGAACGCGGGGCCGGTTTCGTCACGGTCACCACCAGTTTCATCTGGGACATGCACGCCGATGTCAACAATGCCCCGCTGACCACCGGCATGGACTACGTCGGACGCCCCTTCGATCACGCTGTTTCCGCCTTCATTGAAGACATCGAAGCCCGTGGCCTCAGCGACAAGATCCTCCTCGTCTGCTGCGGAGAAATGGGCCGCACCCCGCTCATCAACAAGGACGGTGGACGTGACCACTGGGGGAACCTGGCCCCACTTCTCCTTTACGGCGGCGGCCTGAAAATGGGCCAGGTTATCGGCACCTCCTCCCGCGACGGCGGCGAACCCGCCTCCCACCCCGTCACCATGAAGGACCTCCTCGCCACCATCATGCACTCCCTCCTCGATATCCCCCAGGTCCGCCTCATGCCCGGCGTCCCCCAGCGAATCATCGATGCCATCACCAAGGGTGAGCCCATCAGGGGGCTGGTTTGAAATTCCAAACGACTCCTGTCCGTCCTCACCCCTTTCAAGCGTCATTGAGGAGTGCTCGGTTTTGTCCTCCTTCAGAAATGATTCGATGCCCTCGTTGAAATCTTTCCGCATATCCTCAGGAACCAATTTGGATTCGACCTTCGGCTGCTTGGACTATTCTCCACCTTCCCATCGCAGGTTGCGAATTTCCCGCGACCCCTGCCATGGCCTTCCCTCCAGTTTCACCAACTGGCCGTCTTTGACGATGGAACCGCTGGGACTGAGACTGAATTCGGTCACGGTCTGCCAATTGGCGAGCGGTCCCGTCACTTTTGGATCGGTCGCGGTGAGTTCACTTAGTTGCACGTTTACGGCCTGCCAGTCTGCGGAACTTTTCAGTTCCTTCACCACTGTGTAATCCACCGCAGGCTGGCCGGGATGCATCGCGCCCCAGGCGTTGCAGTTGAACGTGAGCACGAGTTGGTTGTCGGTCTGGCATTTGATTTCAAAGTGCAGCGTCGCGCCGCCGGGGCCGCGCCATTTGGTGTCCTTCAGCTTGCGCGTCGTGGCCGTCCACAAGGGCGGATGTCCCCAGTTCAGCAAATACCAGTCGTGCCAGCCGCGCGCGCCGTCGTCGATCATCCGCTCTGGTTTATCCGTGGCCTTCACCCCGGCCACCTTCAACTTGGCCGGGGCAGCCGAGAGCATGCGGGAACTGATCACAAAGGTCTGGCTGCTTTCCTGCCCCGCCTGCTGAGGGCCGGTCCGATATTGCGCCGGGATTTCATAGGTAACATTCGCGAATGCAAAAATCGGTTCCTCTTGATTCATCACCGGGCACTCGGCCTTCCATTGCTTGCCATCCTTAACGGGCTTCGAATCGCGCCAGAAGCGCGTCAGCACATGAGGGTCGAGAGAGCAGTAAATATCCACGCGCTGCAATGACTGAGATTCGTCCGGAGTGACGGTGATACGCGGCACCCCATCGGCGGTTTTGAGATCCAGGGCAATGGGTGGCGTCTGCGGCATTTTGAATGCTGCTCCCTTCAAATGCTCCTCAAACCACAGGTATTCGGTGATGGCGTGCTCATCGGTGTGACGGTGATTCAGGTGCGGGGAAATACTGAAGCGAACGCGGTCATCGGGCAGGTTGCGCCAGTTCCACGCCATGTTGTCGATGTTCCCATGGAAGTCGTTGGTGGGCGAAAGCCATAAAATCGGGCAGGTAATGAACGGGATGTAGGCGTTGTCAGAAATACAGGCCAGCTCCAGGGGGGTGGGCTGCGTATGGCTTCCTCCTGGCACCACGGCTTCGCTTTCCACTAGGTCTCCCGAGCCACCACACGATGTCACCGCCGCTTTGATCCGCTTGTCGATTCCCGCAAGATCCGTCGTCAGCTTGCCACCCATCGAATGCCCGTGCGCACCGATGCGTGTCGCGTCCACTTCCGGTTGCCGCTCTAGAAAAGTTACGGCGCGGCGTGCGGCCATCAGCACGAGAAACCAATTGCTGTTCCGAGGCGACTCCACCGCATCGAGCGTGTATGCATCTGGAGTAAGCGGCCCGGCAAAATGATTCACCTGGTTGCGCTGCGGCGGATGCGTGGCGTCGAGGTTTCCCCAGTCGGTTTGCGGCCCGCTCCAGGCTTCCTGCCCCAGACTCATCTTGTTCCCGCCCCAATTGATCGAAATGCTCGCATATCCACGCCTGGCATAAGTCACCACGCTGCTCAGCGAAGCCGACTGCCCGCCACCGTGGATTTCGACCAGTGCCGGCAGGTTCTTTCCTCCTTTCGGAAAAGCGTAGAAACCAGCGACGTGCGACGGAACCCCTTTGAAAACACCGACCTGATAGCGGACGATCCGGCAGACGATGCCGTCCTCCTCCCACTCCTTGAGCACTTCAATTTCCAGCGGATCCTTGCGCGGATCGAAATGACTCCAAAGTTGATTCAGGGTCCGGGGTATCTCAGGATTTTGGGCGTGGGAGCCGCCGCAGCATGGAACCAGTGCTATTGCTGCGACATTCAGGATGCACCGCGTCAGGCTCCTATGGTTCATCTTCATGGCATTGAGAAATGGATTCATGGAATGCAGCCATGAGGACAATTACGAAGGATCATCGCCGATTCCACGCACCACCTCATCAAGGAGCTTACTCTCCATTTCCACCAAATGGCTGCGTTCGGGAAACCTGCCCTCGTGAACGTCGGCAATGTATTCGCGGAAGGCAGCAAGTCGTTCCTGTTGCAGGCGGCGATTTTCTGCCGCGAAGTCGCGATAGGCTTTGGCGTGGCGGGGGATGCGTTCGTCGTAATCGCCGAGGATGTCGCAGGAGAACAGGAACTGGGTGTCGCAGCCCGTTCCAGATCCCAGCGACATCAGCAGCATGCTGGTCTTGGAAGTAAGAAAGGTAGCTAGATTGTGCGGCACGACTTCAAGTTCCGCCGCGTAAGCTCCGGCGCTTTCCAGTTCCTTCATGCGTCGGTAAAGATCCCTGGCCTCGGCAACAGTGCGGCCGATCGCACGGTAGCCGGTCCAGGTGACGTGACGCGGAACCAGCCCAAGATGGCCCACCACGGGAATGCCTTCACGCGCCATCGCTTCGATGATGAACGGACTTGCCGAACAATAAACGGAACTGGCCCCGATCTCCAATGCCCTGAAACCGATGCGAATGGCCTCCTCCGACGAAGCCATTCCGTGCGGCGTGGCACAGGAAAGAAAACTGTTCGGCGCGGCAGCCACCAACCCCGGAAGGCGCGCCTGGGATTCGGGGCTGTCGAAACTGCAGCTCATGAGGTCAATCCCTGCCTCCTCAGCGGCTGCGCCCTCCTGCGGGGATTTGACATGGATGTGCGTCAGGACACGTTTGCCCTTGAGCTGACGGAGATCATAGACGGTGTATTTTTTGCGGGGACGGAGCATAAAGCGCAATCTTAGACAGGCTGGGGCCTTTTGTAAATCGCCCGGTTTCAAATCCTGAACAGGTGAACCACCAATCAGCCTGATCCAGGCACTGGGGAAAGTACTGCGGGTCACCCAAGCCATTGACCGGCGACCCGCCATCGTCATTCTAATACTCCTGCCCCGGCACGTCACCGCCAGATTAGTAAATCACCCCGTAGAAAACGCGACGGCAGCCCCTGACCGCTCACATACCGGTCGAGGAAGTGGGTGTTCAGAGATGAAATTGGCGGAATCATTGCCGGGGAAACTCTCGCAAGTCCGAGGAAATGCAATCGGTTGTGCATGGTGTGGTGAATCGCAGTTCTCGATTGTTTCGGGTGATGTTTTGTCCAATTTGACATACCGACCATTTCCCCCCGGAATTTTTGTCAAGATTCTTGTTACGCCCCCTTTTTCTACGACCCCTTTTTCTAACACCAAACTCCTGAATCCAGATTGGCCTAACTCTCCTTGCTCGTGTTGGCCAACTGAATTTTGGTGCTACGGGAATTGGCGGGGAGTCAATAGGCTGGACGGAGGTTTAGTTTGCCCAGGAAGAAGAGAATCCGAATGCGCAGTGACTTGAAGTTTACCAAGCCTCTGGCGGCGTGTTTGAGGCTTTGGATCGTGGAGTTGATGC